>JAFLUF010000013.1 GCA_022508925.1 Oscillospiraceae bacterium
AGTTATTGCTTGAAGCAAGCATTTCCTGCATATCGGCGGTAGCCATTCCGTATTTGCTCTCGAGGTCCGTTCCGCACATATAGACCATAAGAGTTACAACATCTCGGCTTCCTCCCAATATCTGCGTTCTTTTATCACGAGAGCCTGCCGCGACGTTATTGTTTATATCTCCGCCCGAACTTATACCGACGCTGTCATAAGGCTCGGTCGGAATGCTGCCGAGAAGATTGCCGCATGAACCGTTATTGGACAGCAGCACAAAAATAATGATGATAATAGCAAGAATTCCGCCTGTGCCTCCGCCGACCGCGGCTCTTTTTACGCCGCCTCCGCCGGAGGACACGGGTCTTCCCGAATTGCCCGAACTACCCGAAGAAGCTCCGTAGTCCTTCGAGCCGACTCTGCCGGTGCCGAGTCCGCTGCCGCGGCGGTTTACGCCTTTGCTTTCACCGCTTACGTTTTTATCACGGGAATGAGGTCTGTTTTTGTTGTCCATAATTACCTCCAACTGCTGTTATGATCCGATTTGTTTTATTATACAAGTTTTTGCGGTATTTGTCAAGTAATGATATTTATTATCCAAAAATGTTTTGTTAAAAACACTTGACAAAAGATCAAAATGAATGTATAATATTATTGCATATAATTAGCTAAGACTAACTGCAAGGAGAAACTGTATGACATTAAAAGAGCTTGGTGTCGGGAAAAGCGGCGTTATCATAAAAACAGGCGGTGAGGGGTCTTTAAGACAGCATTTTCTGGATATGGGAGTGATACCCGGAACGGAGATTACCCTGGTCAAATTCGCGCCTATGGGAGACCCCGCCGAGTTTCGTATACACGACTACGAGCTTACTCTCAGACTTGCGGACGCGGAAAAAATCCTTATAGAACCGCTTGAAACAGAAAAAAAACCTCCAATCGTCTCAAACGAGGCAAAACGCAAAAAAGCTCATCCCGGCTTGGGAGAGGGCGGAAAATATCATGTTAAGGCGGACGAAAACCCTCTTCCCAAGGGTACTGTGCTGACTTTTGCCTTAGCGGGAAATCAGAACTGCGGAAAAACAACGCTGTTTAACCAGCTTACGGGTTCTAACCGTCACGTCGGAAATTTCCCCGGAGTTACTGTTGACAGAAAGGACGGCGTGATAAAAAAACACCCCGACACGCTTGTGACCGACCTTCCGGGAATATACTCGATGTCTCCGTATACAAGTGAGGAGATCGTAACGCGTGAGTTTATCATAAATGACAAACCGAAGGGTATCATCAATATTGTCGACGCGACAAACATCGAGCGCAATCTTTATCTTACTATGCAGCTTATGGAGCTTGATGTTCCGATGGTTCTGGCACTCAATATGATGGATGAGATGCGGGAAAACGGCGGAGCGATACTGATAAACGAGCTTGAGGATAGATTGGGCATACCCGTTGTTCCGATATCCGCGGCAAAGAACGAAGGCATTGGAGAACTTATAAACCACGCGCTTCACGTCGCGAGATATCAGGAGCGCCCCGGCAGGATCGACTTTTGCGACAAGAACGACAACGGCGGCGCGGTCCACCGCTGTCTGCACGGAATAATGGAGCTTATCGAGGATCACGCGATAGCGGCTGGTATTCCTCTGAGATTTGCCGCAAACAAAATCGTTGAGGGCGACAAGCTGATCGAAAACGCGCTTGATCTTAGTCAGAACGAAAAAGAAATGATCGAGCATATAGTTTGTCAGATGGAGGAAGAAAGAGGACTCGACCGAAGCGCGGCAATTGCGGATATGCGGTTTACCTTCATTAAGAGACTTGTAAAGGCCTCGGTTGTGAAGCCGCATGAAAGCCGGGAGCGAGAGCGAAGCAAGAAAATCGACAAGATACTTACGGGCAAATACACCGCTATCCCTTCGTTCATACTTATCATGTCGGCGATCTTTTTCCTTACCTTTAATGTGATCGGCGCGTTTTTGCAGGACTGGCTCGAAGTTGGGATAGAAGCGCTTTCGGAGCTTACGGACAAAGCCCTTACCTCAATGAATGTAAACGCCGTGCTTCACTCGCTGGTTATTGACGGAGTGTTTGCGGGTGTGGGAAGTATGCTAAGCTTTTTGCCGCTGATAGTGGTGCTGTTCTTCTTTTTGTCACTGCTTGAGGACAGCGGTTATATGGCGAGAGTCGCGTTTGTAATGGATAAGCTGCTGAGGAAGATCGGACTTTCCGGAAGAAGCATTGTGCCTATGCTGATAGGCTTCGGCTGTACGGTGCCCGGGATAATGGCGTCGAGAACCCTTCCATCCGAGCGCGACAGAAAAATGACGGTAATGCTCACACCGTTTATGAGTTGCTCGGCAAAGCTGCCGATATACAGTTTTTTCGCGGCGGCGTTCTTTC
Source organism: Oscillospiraceae bacterium (assembly GCA_022508925.1). Taxonomy (GTDB): domain Bacteria; phylum Bacillota; class Clostridia; order Oscillospirales; family Ruminococcaceae; genus CAG-115. The sequence continues at coordinate 2,386 of JAFLUF010000013.1, forward strand.
CCGACTTTTCGTGGCTGGTTATGATAGCGCTGTATTTCGGCGGCATACTTACGGGAATAATCGTGGCGTTAATTTCACGGAAAACCGCTTTTCGCGGAGAGGCTGTGCCGTTTGTAATGGAACTTCCGAACTACAGAATGCCGGGAGCGAAAAATGTCGCAATGCTTTTGTGGGACAAAGCAAAAGATTTTTTACAGCGCGCGTTTACGGTGATTTTTATCGCGACTATCGTGATCTGGTTTTTTGAGAATTTCAACTACAAGTTCACATTGGTAGAATCCTCTCAGGAAAGTATGCTTGCGGGAATAGCGGGCTTTATCGCTCCTATCTTCAAACCGCTCGGTTTTGGAGACTGGAGGATATGCACGTCGCTTATCGCCGGATTTATGGCAAAGGAGAGCGTTGTGTCGTCGGTTTCGGTGCTGTTTGGAAATACAGAGGCGCTCACCGCCCTGCTTTCCGCGGTGGACACAGCCGCGCTTTTAACTTTCTGTCTGCTTTATACGCCCTGCGTCGCGGCAATATCCTCCGTAAGGCGCGAGCTCGGCGGAAAATGGGCGGCGGGAGTTGTTATCGGGCAATGCGCTGTCGCGTGGGTAATGGCGTTTATTGTGAGAATGGTTGGATATCTGGTTACATAACAACAGACGAGCCGAGAAAAGATCCAATTGAACAGTAAAAAACCCCGCTCGAAGGCGAGCCGCCTTTTGCAATACGTCTCACGCGTGAAACGTTGTCAAAGGTTGTGACTCGAATCGTGCGATACTTCTATATCGCACGCACCCTAATGAGCGGGGCTGAATTTTAACCATACAGTTTTAGCCATTCGTCAAGCGTATAGGTCTTGCCTTTATACGTTATGCTCGTAAGACCTATACAGCCCTCAAAAACATAATTACTGACTGAGGTCACACTGTCGGGAATCGTTATGCTTTGAAGGCTTATGCAATTGGCAAACGCACCGGAATCAATAGAGGTAACGCCGTTACCGATTTTTACTCTCGCAAGGCTTGTGCAGTCACAGAAAGCATGATATTTGATTTTGGTCACGCTGTCAGGAATTGTAATACTTTTAAGACTGTGGCATTCAAGAAACGCCATAGCACCTATCGTTTTCACACCGTCCGGAACAGCAACCTCTACCGCATTGTACAGACAGTCTGCGACCTCATAATCAACAATATATAATCCGTTTTCGTCATAAGGGTATTTATTGTAATCATATATGACATTTTCTATCTCACTTAAAGGAAATTCTTTTTGCTTATAATATATGCTTTCAAGACATACGCAATATTTGAAAACATCGTGGTCAAGCGTTTTAACACTGTCGCCGAGATATACGCTTGTAAGAGACATACAGTTTTGAAAGGCGCCGTATCCGATCATTGTAACGCCGTTACCTATTTTTGCGCTCGTAAGGCTTATACAATTTTGAAACGCGCCGTATCCTATCTCGGTAACACTGTCCGGAACATCTATGCTTGTAAGACTTTTGCAGTTATAAAAAGCATTATCACCGATATATTTCACGCCGTTTCCGATTTTAGCGCTGATGAGACTTTCGCAATTATAAAATGCGCCCTCGTCAATATAAGCAACACTATCGGGTATGGTAATATCTATAAGATCTGAGCATTCGCTGAAAGAAAACCCGCCTATGTAGGTCACACTTTCAGGGATAGTTATACGCGTAAGGCTTTTACAACCGCTGAATGCTCCGTCGATTGAGGTAACGTTATTTCCAAGATATACGCCCGCGAGATTTGTACAGCCATTGAAAGCGCCATTGCGAAGCTCGGTCACGCTGTCGGGAATAGTAATGCTTGTAAGGCTTGTGCAATCATTGAAAGCATAATCCCCTATCATAGTCACGCTGTCGGGAATTGTTACGCTTGTCAACTTGTCACAGCAGTTAAACGCAAAATCGCCTATCGAGGTTACGCCGTCGGGAATGACAACCTGTTTGATATCTTTATAATAACAGCCGATTACCTTATTATTCTCGATACTCAGTCCGTAGTTGAACGGAGAGGCATCGGAATCGCCATAAGAGCTGCTTTGCAAATCGTCATAGGAATTTGAGCTGTCATAAGAATTGCTGTGGGAATTATCGAAGCTGTCAGAATCATTCCACAGGGAATCAAGCCATCTTGAAAAACTGCTGCATCCGCAAAGCATAACTGCCGTTAACACAGTAAGCGCCGCCGCGCCAATTTTTCTTAGTCTCACACCATCGCCTCCAATATAATATCCGGCATTTCCACAATCATTTTACCATAAAAAGACGGTGTCAGACAATCGGCTTAATAACTAAAAATATATTTAATCATACGAAAATCATATATGATATGCACAAAAACATCTTGCGGGACTTTGGAATGTCGTATGAAATTAATGTATAAAAAATTTTATATAATTATATATTGACGAAAGATTAAAAAAATTGTATAATAAGAAAAATAAATCAAGGGGGTCGGTTATGGGAAGCAATGAAAACATCATCGCGGAAAGACAAACGAAAACCGTTTACCGCGAGGGGGACAAATGCATAAAAGGCTTTGGCAGCGGATTTACAAAGTCGGATGTGCTTAACGAGGCGCTCAGCCAATCGAGAGTTGAGGAAACGGGACTGAGAATACCGAAAATTCTTGACGTTACCGAGATAAACGGACAGTGGTCCATTGTTTCGGAGTTTATCGAGGGCAAAACGCTTTCGGCGCTTATGAAGGAGTTTCCCGAAAAGCGCGAGGAGCATATCAATTTACTGACAGATCTTCAAATCGAGGTACACTCTAAAAACAATAATATGCTTATCAAGCTGAGAGACAAGCTCCACCGAGAGATATGCAGCTCGGAGATAGAAGCGACAACGCGCTTTGACCTTCACGCGAGACTTGAAGGAATGCCGAAGCATGACAAGATATGCCACGGGGATTTCTGTCCGTCAAACATTATAATCACCGAGGACGGAACGCCGTACATAGTGGACTGGTCTCAGGTGTCCCAGGGAAATGCCTCGGGCGACGCGGCATGGAGTTATCTCACTATTTATATGTCGTGGGGCGAAGAGGCAGCGGAGCGCTATCTTGAGCTGTTCTGTGAAAAGGGCGGGATAGATAAACGGTATGTTCAGAGGTGGATGCCGATAATCGCGGCGGCGCGGCTTTCGCTTGAAAAACCCGAAGAACATGATTTCCTGTTTAAATGGGCTAATGTTGTTTGATCAGTTTAATGAGGATTTAATATGAAAAGATTTGATACCAAGGTCCAGTACCTTAAATACAAGGTTTTGAGAGAAGTCGCGCATCAGGCATGGCAAGGCACATTATATGAAAATCTGCTGGATATACCGAAAATAATCGTGCCGACCAATACTCCGACAATGCGCTGTTGCGTTTACAAGGAGAGAGCTATACTTGCCGAGCGTGTTAAAATCGCTACCGGCGGCAGAAAAGAAAATCCTAATGTTATCGAGGTCATAGATACCGCGTGCGACGAGTGTCCCGTGGGCGGATTTGAAGTTACAAACGCGTGCAGAGGCTGTCTTGCTCATCACTGTGAGGACGCGTGCAGATTCGGGGCTATCTCGTTCAATCAAAACCACGAGGCACAGATAGACAAGACAAAATGTAAGGAGTGCGGAGCCTGCGCTAAGGTCTGCCCGTACACCGCCATTGTCAGCAGAAAGCGCCCGTGTCAGAGCGCCTGCAAAGTAAAGGCGATAACAATGGACGAAAACCGTTCGGCGGAGATAGACAACTCGAAGTGTATTTCCTGCGGAGCGTGTGTTTATATGTGTCCTTTCGGGGCGATAATGGACAAATCGTACATAATCAACGTTGTGGATATGCTGAAAAAGAGCGGGGAGCGCGGCGACAGGGTCTATGCGGTAATTGCTCCCGCGTTTGTCAGTCAGTTCGGCTATGTAAAGCCGGGACAGGTCGTCGCGGGACTTACCGCGCTTGGATTCCACTCGGTCGTTGAGGTAGCGCTCGGGGCGGATATCGTTGCACAGTCCGAATCCGCGGAGCTTGCGGAAAAGGGATTTCTGACAAGCTCGTGCTGCCCTGCGTTTGTAGGCTTTATCCACCATGAATTTCCGGATATGGTCGGTATGATATCGCACAATCCCTCCCCTATGGCGGCTATCGCGAGGTTTATCAAGAAATCGGACGACAAGGCAAAGGTCGTGTTTATAGGTCCGTGCACGGCGAAGAAAACAGAAGCGCAGAGAGAAGACGTAAAGCCGTATGTTGACGCGGTAATGACCTTTGAGGAGCTTCAGGCGCTGTTTGACAGCCGCGATGATCTTGATATAACCACACTTGAGGAGGAACCTCTCGACGGCGCGTCGTATTACGGAAGGATATTGGCGAGAAGCGGCGGTCTTACTGCGGCTGTTGAAGAGGCTGTAAAGGAACAGAATCTCGATATAGAGCTTAAGCCAAGCGTCTGCAACGGAATCGAAGAATGCAAGGTTGCTCTTCTGAAGAAAAGCAAGAATATGCTTGACGCCAATTTTATCGAGGGTATGGCTTGCATAGGCGGCTGTATAGGCGGCGCGGGCTGTGTTACTCACGGAGAGAAAAACAAGGCGGAAATCGACAAGTTCGGAAAAGAGGCTCAGGAGCAGACAATTCTCGGAGCGCTTTCCAATCTTGAAAAGCAGGAACAGACCGTGTAAAACATTACAGTAATTACCCCCCACTCATATAAGTGGGGGTCAATTTTTAATTTCCGTTTATTGCTTTATATAAGTCGTCAATGTGCTTATAGTCGTAGGTTTTGCCTTTGTAGGAAGCAGTGAGGTTCTGACATTTATTGAAAGCCCAGAGACCTATTTTGGTTACGCTTTCGGGGATCTCCACATTTGTAAGGCTTTGGCAGTTTTCAAATGCGCTAATGCCAATAGAAACAACACCGTTCGGAATATTTACGTTTGTTAGACTTTTGCAATTGAAAAATGTCGTTTCGCCTATTGCGGTCAGACTGTCCGGGAGTGTAACGATTGTAAGACCTTCGCAGTTTTCAAACGCGCTGTCGCCCACCGAGATAACGCCGTCCGGCAGCGTTATACCTGTAAGGCTCGTACAGCCTTCAAACGCCTGAACGCCTATCTTAACAAGACTATCGGGAAATTCAACGCTTTTAAGTCCCGTACAGCCTTGGAAAGCTCCCTCGCCGATACGGGCAACGCTGTCGGGAATAACTATACTCTCAAGGCTTTCGCAATTATTGAAAAATTCAAGTCCTATCTCTTCAATACCATTGGGCAGCGTAGCATTTTTCAGTTTTTCACAGCCGAAGAAAACTTGCTCTCCAAGCTCTGTCACACTATCGGGAATCGTTACGCTCGCAAGGCTCCTGCACCCACCGAAAGCGCCTTTGCCGATCTCGGTAACACTGTTGGGGATAGTTATGTCCGAAAGCTTTTCACAGTAAATAAAAGCTTTTTCACCAATTGAAGTAACGCTGTCGGGAATGGTTATGCTTGTGAGGTCCGAGCAGTTGTCGAAAGCCCGGTTTCCTATTGAAGTAACGCCATCGGAAACCGTTACGCTTTTCAGATTTTCGCAGTAATAGAAAGCGCTGTCTCCGATAGCGGCAACGCCGTCCGGAATAACCACCGTTTCAGCATCGTACAGACAGTCAATAACCGTGTTATCGACAATACACAAGCCGTTTTCGTCATAAGAATAATTTACGGCAAAATATATATCGTCTTTAGAGTATTCTTTCTGCCTGTAGTATATGCTCTCAAGATTATCGCAGTTAATGGAAGTAACCGTGCCAAATTCGGTGACAATGGTCCAACTGCTCTTCCTGCTTTTGTTCCAGCCGAAGGCATCTTCACCTATTGAGGTCACGCTGTCGGGAATTGTTACGCCCGTAAGACTTTCGCAAGACAAAAAAGCCTGGCTGCCAATATGGTTCAAGCTGTCGGGAAGCGTAATGCCCGGAAGACTTTTGCAGCCTTGGAAAGCGCTGCTATGAATACTGATTACGCTGTCCGGAAGCGTAACGCTTGTCAGACCCATGCAGTTAGCAAAAGCATAGTAGCCGATCTCTGTCACACCGTATGGGATATCTATGCTTGTAATGCTTTTACATCCGTAAAAAGCAGATTCGCCTATCTTCGTCACGCCGTCGGGTATATTTATGCTTGTCAGGCTTGTACAGCCGTTGAAAGCTCTGCCGCCAATCTCCGTCACGCCGTCGGGAATATTTACGCTTTTAAGGCTTGTACAGCCGTTAAAAGCGGAACCGCCAATCTCTGTCACACTGTCGGGAATTTTTATGCTTTCAAGGCTTTCGCAGCCGTCGAAAGCGTGATTGCCGATTTTAGTCACGCCGTCGGGAATTGTAATACTTGTCAGGTTATTACAGGCGTAAAAGGCATTGTCGCCGATCTCCGTAACGGTGTCAGGGATAGTTACGCTCTTAATATTGGAAACGTGTTCAAATGTGACCGCATATGTGTTATCGGAAACCTCCGTCGTAACCATCTCTTTTTTGTCAATATTAAAAGTGTCGTATAATTTAACTACCGGCTTTCCGTCCAGCTCTTTCGGTATCACAATTTTTTCGCTGTCGCCGAGGTATTTTGTAATCGCCACTCCGCCGTCGGTTTCCTCGTACTCATAAAGTTCTTCGTCTTTAACGCCGAATACATTTATGCCGTTTTTTTCGCAGCCGCAAAGCGTGACAGCAAGAGCCGCCGCGGTGATTGACGCGAAAACTGTCCTTAATTTCATAAAATTGTCCTCCTTATGTAATAGAACGTAAACTGAAATTTTACAGCGCATTTTCAAATTTATTTGGTCTGTATTACCTCCTCAGTTAATCGAAACACAACTGCTTGTTTTTTATTATACATAATACGGCGTATTATTTCAAGTACAGCGCGCATTTTGCGAATTTATTTGTGCAATTTGTACAACAAAAAGAACCGCTCTGCAAAGAGCGGTTCTGAATCAATTTACATAACGTAAAACAAAATGCAGAAGAAATGAAGCAGACTTCCGACAACTACAAACAAATGGAATACCGAATGCATATACGCGTGCTTTTTACCTGCGCCGTAAATAACCGCGCCTATCGTGTAGGAAACGCCGCCCGTAAGCAAAAACACAAGTCCGCCTATTCCTATCGAAGCGAGAACGATGTTTATCGTAAACACAATGCACCAGCCGAGTCCGAGATACAAAAGCATTGACACGACCTTAAACTTTTTCATGTCTATGGCGTTTAATACAATTCCCGCCGCGGCAAGTCCCCACTGTATCCCGAAATATACCCAGCCGAGCGCCGTGTTTGCCTCGCGTATGGTGCAAAGCGTAAACGGCGTGTAGGTTCCCGCTATAAGCAGATAGATCGCACAATGGTCGAGTATCCTGAAAACCTTTTTGGCTTTCAGCTCGGGCTTTAGTCCGTGATAGATGCTTGACATACAGTAGAGAATTATCATCATTCCGCCGTAGATCGCGCCGCTTATCACTCCGTAAACGTTTGCGTGAAGCGCCGCCATGATTACGCAGAGCGTTGTGGCGGTTATTCCGAGAGCGCCGCCGACAATGTGCGAGGTCATATTGAATATTTCCTCGCCTCTTGTGTAATTCGGAAGCTCTATTCTGCTGAGCCGTTCGGTTCTGCTGTGGTTTGACATTTTTATCACCTTTTCTTTTGTCTTAACTTTTAACGGTTTATACCCTCTTGTTAAATCCCGACACTATTTCACCGGCGTCGTTATAGCGGCTTTTGTCGCGGATATCGTCGTCGTCCGTCATAAGGTCTTCTACACGTTTATTCGCGATGATCTCGGTACTGCGCTTTGACGAAGTTTTCTGGGGACGCGCGACTTCGTCCGTATCATCATTTTTTTCACTTTCATCGTTTTTATTCATTGCGTTTCGCATATAAGCGCTCTTTTGGATCTGCGGAACGGAGGTCTGCGCGAAAAACGCGTCGTCTGCCGAATCGCTTTTGGTTGTAATTAAGGATTCTGCTTTTTTCTCAGAAGGACTTGCCTTAAGTTCCGATTCGCTAATCTTCGCCAGCCTCACCGTTTCCGAAGAAACAGTATCACGGCGCATCGTGCCGGCGTTTTTCGGCTTAACTTCGGATTTTTCACCTGTCTTATCCGTAAGAGGTATAATGGGTGTGTTCCGCTTTTCGGAAGCCTTTTCGGATCTGGCTTGTCTTGCGGTGTAGGTAAACAACACGTCGTTTGCCGTGGAAGCGGGCTTTACAGCCGCCGTGCGTGAATAAGTCCCTTTCCCTTCGGCGTTTACGGAGATCCCGCGCTCGGAATAACGCGGCTCGGACGCTTTGTTCTTTACCTGCGGAACGACCTCCGGCAGCGGTCTTCTGAGCGCCGCGGCACGGATAATATCATAAACGACCAGAAGCAGACACGGAATAACAGCAAGCACAAATACCCCGATCGGTGATTTTATAAAGCCGATAAGTCTTCCCAAAAACTCACTGCAATAATCCGCTTTGCCTATCAGGCTGCTTTCGGAAATAACAACGTCTTTATTATTCTCCAGCACTGTCATCTGGTAAACTCCGTCAAGCACCTCATAGCCTTTTCCGTAGCCGAGCGAAAGTCCGTCATCTTTTTTATACAATACAAGCCTTCCCTCGTCTACCTCATACGGCGCGCATGGATTTACAATTACCGCGCTTCCCTTTGGCGCGGTTGTTATGTCCTCCTGTTCTACGACATAAACGTTTGCGCCGAAAATATTTACGGTTTCCTCAGAAGAGAATGCCAAAGAAACAAAAATCAGTACAATGCACAGAACAAGCATTATTCCGCACAAAACATATCCTGTTATCCGCGCGATCTTATTTCCCAAATTATCAACTCCCCTGTTTTTATGAATATTCGGTTTATAAACCCTTGGCGCTTGTGAGAGTGATCCCGTTTTCTCCGAGCGGTATGGCGTGGTCAAGACCGACGAATTTACCGCCCTCCTGCCAGAGGACTTCTTTTACAAACCCATACTTTTCGGTATCCCACGTCTTGAAATCGTCAAGAACAAGTCCGCCCGTATCTCCCGAATTCGCGTTGAAACACCAGAACGTGTGATTTAAATGATATGTTTTTATGAGCTGTCTCATACAGGTCATCCACTTTAAGTTCGGGTCGCGCATAAAGCCTCCCCACTCGCCTATCAGCAACGGCGCGGTGTTATCCTCGTAGATGTAGAACCAGTTGTCGTGCCAACAGTCCTTCATAAGGCTGTCATAATCATAACCGTTCTGAAACCACGGCTGTTCGTAAACGGTAGGTCCGTAATCGTGCGGAGAATAAACAAGCTTATTCTGATACTGACCTAAATTTACGGGATAATCCTTAACTCCGCGGAGATTTCCGCCCCACCAGTTAAAATAATAATCCTTTTCATCGGCAGAATGGTAGTCCATATTCGACGAGTTTATCGGGAATATCTCCGTTCCCTCTACCATTATCAGCAGATTGGGGTTTTTCGCCAGGATACGTTTCGCGGCAGTTTCGGCGGTGTATTTCCAGTTGTTTACGTCGGTGGAATTGTTCCAGATCGCCTTATTAGTTTCAAACGGCTTTCCGTGCGGCTCGTTTTTTATGTCGATGGCGATTATCGTGTCATTATCCTTATATCTCTCGGCTATCCACTCGAGCGCACGGTAATAATCCTCCACGGAAACATTCGACGTATACCAGAGATTTACGTTATGACCCGAAGCGTCGGTCTCGGCAGAGTGAATGTCGGGCATTACTTTCATGCCGTTCTGTTCGGCGAGCTTAAGGAAATAATCGAATATCTGCAGGCTGTTCATATCGTTAAGCTCGGTGTTATAGGCGTTATTATAGTTCGCGCGCGGATATTCTCCCGCCGCCCACTGATTTATAAGCTGTGCGGAGATCGGCACGCGTATGAGATTAAAGCCGTGGTCGGCAATAGACTTTACCGTGGGAGCAAGCTGGCTGTTCCAGAGTCCGTCAAAGGTATTCGTGCCGGTATTGTATCCGAACCAATTCACGCCTGTTATCCATACCTCTTTGCCGTCTTTATCGAGTATCCTGCGTCCGTCGGTATGAAGCCAGTCATCGCCCTGTTTAGCCTCGGGGACTCTTTCCAGAAGCTCTGCTATCGTTCCGGAAACATTCTCATTGGGTATTTGGTCGTTGTTCTGCCCACCCGACGGGCTTGAAGGACCCGAACTGTTATGAGTTCCGCTCGCTGTTCCGCCCGACGGAGAAAAATCCGAGGGACTGCTGAAGTTAAAGCCCGCGGTTATCGAGCCGTTCTGCGGTATGACAGAGTTCGAATCGGAGGTTACGGTCACTGTCGTTCCGTTTACCGAAAACGAAGCCCCCCAGCCGGTCGTAATGCTGAATCCGCTCGGTACGGTAAAGCTCGCGCTCCAACCGCTTACTTCGCCGCCGCTGTTCTTTACAACTATCTCCACTGTTCCGCAGTAATTGCTGCCCTCGTTCCAAGAGGCGCTCTTTTTTAGCTCTAAAGTAAGCGTATTCTGAGTTGGATCCGACGATGAATTTTCATCGGACAAATTCCCGCTGTCTGTACCGTCAGTTGATGAATAATAACCGTTTCCGCCGGGATCACGGCTATATTCCGAACGCGTACAGCCCGCCGCCAGCAAAACCGTGGTCAGGATAAGCGCGCCGGCTCTTATGACTTTTTTACTCATACTGTCACCTTTTTAATTCAGCTATATTATAATATTATAACACAAAACATCTGCCTTTGTCAATATAAATAATCAGACTGTCGTTTCTTGTTTGTTTTCAGTATTTTTTGAAACGGCGGCACTTTTCATGGTATAGCTTTCCACTCCCGAGACCGTCTCTCCGTCTACCTGAAGCGGCGTCGGACGGTCGAATCTGACCTCTACGTCATATCCCTCGATAGTTTCAAACATATCGGTGTATTTTATATGCTCGCCATTGAAAATGGACGAAAACCGCGTCAATGTCTTTATTCTTCCGGCGGTGTGCCATATCGCTACGGTAATTTTCCGCTCGGGATTAAGTCTGTCCTGATTGGGAGTTACACACATTCCGCCGCCGTAGTATCTGCCGTTCATTGTAGGCGCGAGCCAGACCTTTTTATACTCGTACTTCTTTCCGTCAACGGTTATAACGGCGTTTGCGGGCTTGAAATTGAACAAAACGCCTTTTATTGCTATCGCCGTGTAGTTTACGGGCTTATCGGATTTAGCACGCAGGATATCGCCCTGTTCGCAGCAATATCCGTCAACTCCGTAACCTATGCCGTTGAGGACTTTGTAGGTCTTCCCTTTAATCTGCGCGACGGGCAGGTCTTTTATGTAGGGATTGAGCAGGATAAGCCCGTCTTTTCCGATATCGCGCAGGAAATCGTTTCCCGTACCCGCGGGAAAATAATATATCTCTTTGTCGTCGGGAATTTCATCCACGCTGTTTATAAGACGGCTTATCGTTCCGTCTCCGCCGCACAGAACGATTTTCTCTTCCGATTTGAGTATTTCGCTGTACGGAGTCTCGCGGACGTCCTTAAATTCGAGCTTTTCATCGGTAAGCTCCTTTATCTTCTCGGCGTATTCAAGCCCTTTTTTGTTTGCGGCAAGCGGATTGTAATAAACTATCATTTTTTATTCTCCTCAATATATTTTTTTATTTTTCCGTGTATCTCTTCCGAAAGCTCGACAGACTTTCTGCCGGCCGGGTCGATAACGTCTATAATATCAAAACGCACCTCGGTGCTTTCCAAAGGAAAGCGCTTATGGACCTCGTCTGTTCCTATAATTGCCGAAACGACTATCGGACAGCCCGTGTCGATCGCGATCTTAAAGCATCCCGCCTGAAATTTCTGTAACTGACCGTCCTTGCTTCGGTGTCCCTCGGGATAAACGCCTACCGACATAACGCCGCGGTTTATATAGTCCTCCGCGACATCTACCGCGTGTCTGTCGCTTTTCGTGCTTTTTCTTCCTATCGGTATATAACAGCAGCGCGTTATCATGCCTCTTACTATCGGAATTGTAAAAAGCTGTTCTTTTGCGATAAACGATATCCTTCTCGGTCTTAACACAAGACTCTGGACCATATTGTCAAGCTGTGACAGATGGTTTGACACAAGCAGGAACGGTTTATCCGGAAGCTTTTCAAGACCGCTCGTTCTGATCTTCGCCCGCGCCCCTCCGCAGACAAACGCATACGCGAGGTTAAGATTCCAAAGATAAAACGCCGACGGCTTGCCGTAATATTTTCCTTTTGGAACGATTGCCGAAAGGAATGCAAAAAACAGCCACAACAACACCGCAAATATAAACGCAAAGCCTGAAAACATCGCCAACAGCATCCAGAAATTTCCGATCATAAATGACAGCGCAACTGAGCATATCAAGCTCAGGATCAAAATAAACAAAATCGGGTGCATGAATATCCTCTTTCTGTGAGATTCAGGAATTATCTATTAGCGCAGATACAATACTTTCATATCTCCAGGTGTTTGAAGCGCGGTCAAGAAGTCCGAAGTTTTCGCCGTCCGACTCAAACGCGTTGTTATCCCACCAGAAGCATGTTATCCTGTGCTCACGGGCAGCTTTTACATAATACTCGGCAAACTCGGTCCTTGCGCTGAGATTTCCGTTTTTGTCACGCGCTCCGAACTCGTCGATTATCACTGCCGTCCCCTTTGAGATAAACTTAGTGTAAAGATTATCCATAAACACAGTTACGCCGTCGGTGTCATTCTTATTTGATGCCGACCAATAATTTGTTCCGTTTTCGTTAAGCGCGAAATCATAAGGAACATACGCGTGGACGGATACTATTATGCGGTTTCGGTTTTGTGAAACGGGGTCAGTCGGAAGAACATATCCGTCGTTGAGCGCGCCGTCGGACGAAGCGTCATACCCCGGGCACATGAGATAGCGCGTCGTGTTGTTTCCTCCCGAAGCGCGTACAGTGTCGACAAATACCTGATTTAACTCATTTATGCATGAGATAGCCTCCTTACAGTCATTGCTGTAAGGATCTATCCACCACTCGTTGTTATGTCCGACAAGCCTCGGCTCGTTCAGGCTTTCAAAAAGCAATTTGTGGCTGTAATTTTTAAACCGCTCGGAAAGCTGCTTCCATATCTCCGAAACGTATTTTTTTGACTGCTCAAGATACTGATTGCTCGGATACATAAACTGCTGGCTGTTGTCATGATGAATATTGATGATAACGTACATATCGCGGCTTAAGCACCAGTCAACGACCTGTGCCACCCTTTCAAGCCATTTATCGCTTATTTTGTAGTTTCCGTCAACATGATTATGCCATGATACCGGTATCCTGACCGCGTTAAAGCCCGTGTCCTTAAGCAGCTGGATATGTTCTTCGCGAGTCATTTCACCGTTCCATCCGCTTTCATACTGCATCTCGTCAGTAAGCCATGTGCAGTCGGAGGCATCGAATGTATTGCCGAGATTCCAGCCGATCTTCATATCCTCAACCATTTCAAACACAGACAAATCGTCAACAACGTCTTCTATGGGCAAATGACCGCTGTCCTGACCGTCGTCAGATGAGCCGCTGTCCGAAGAGCTGTCGTCAGGCGACGTGCTGTAAGATGAGCTGTATGTTCCGCCGTATTTTCCGTATCCGTCACGCTTGCAGGCTGTCGCGGACAGAACTACCGCAACGCAAAGCATAACGCCGGTCACTTTTTTGATAAGTTTCACCAGACACACCCCAATATAAATTTATTCTATGTATACATTATACATCATTAATGTTTTTTTTTCAATATGATATGGTTATTTTTTTAATACAGTTTTTAACTTAATCAGAAACAATTCCCTTTAATATTTTTCTGCGGGCTGAAAATAATAATACCGCAAAGGCAAAAAGCATTTTTTCCGCTTTTTTATGTCAGGTCTTTGCAGTAATCATTTTATCAAGGAGAATAACTATGTCTAACAAACAGTCTAAAGCTAACCTCGAAAGCCTTAAGAAGCAGGCAGCCAACGAAGTAGGCGTAAACCTCGGCAATGGCTACAACGGCGACATCACCGCGAGACAGGCAGGTTCTGTAGGCGGCATGATGGTTAAGAAGATGGTTGAGAGCTACGAGAAGGGCGCAAAGTAATTTTACGCCGACTCTCGAATGATCTGAAAATCCCTCGGGCAGCAGTCCGGGGGATTGTATTATTCTATTATTTTCAGGGCAGATCCCGAGCTTTCATCAAGCGTAAAGCTTTGGTAAATTCCGCTCGTAACATACACCGTGTTATTCTTGGTAACAAAAACCGCTTCAAAATCGCGGTTATCACGCCAATATTGCTCGGCTTTTTCACAGCCCATCACAAAAAGCGCTGTGGAAAGCGCGTCGCAAAGAGTTCCGTCGTTTGCTATCACAGTTACGGAAAGCAGGTCGTTATCAACCGGAAATCCTGTTGCGGGGTCGATTATGTGTCCGTACACCGTGTCGTTCTCAATAAAATAACGCTGATAATTGCCCGAAGTTACAGCGGCACAGTCAGTTAAGGACAATATCCCGACATAGCCCTCACCGAGCGGGTCCGCAACGCCGATATTCCACGGAGTTCCGTCGGGTCTGTTTCCAACGAGCCGGATATTACCGCCAAGATTTATCAATGCCGATTTAACACCGCTTTCGCGGAGTATTTTCGCGCATTCCTCGCTTGCGTACCCCTTGGCGACAGCGCCTAAATCAAGCATAACACCGTCGGCAAGCGATATCGAACCGCCGTTTACGGTGACCTTATCAGCTCCCACATTTTCCAGCAATTCCGACAGTCTTTGCGGATCCGGTACGCGATAATTTCCTGTCGTAAAGCCCCACTCGAGCAGTATAGGGTAAATTGTGGGGTTAAGCGCGCCTCCCGTTTTTTCCGACATTTCAAGCGAATAGCATATCAAATTGAGGGTATCGGGGCTAATATTTACGGAAAGTCCGTTATTTATCGCGAAAATCTCGCTGTTTTTATCGGTAACGGAAAGCCTGTCTTCAAGCTCAAGCACGCGGTCTTTCGCCTGCTCTGCCGCTTGGGAGTTTTCTCCGTATGCGTCGATGCTCATAAACGTATCCATTGCGTAAAAGCTAAGCGTTGTTTTATGGTCTTTATTCGAACAGGAAGTGATACACAGGCAGATAATCATCAGTAAAATGGGAAAAAATCGTTTCACGAGAACGCTCCAAAATTTAATATTCTTCGGTTAATGATATCATATTTCAAAAAATTTGTCAATAATTTTTCAAAACCCCTTGACAAATTTTCTATGCTGTGTTATAATTATCATGCTGTTCTAAAGACAGCAGGTTGACTTCGGCTTGTGCCGCGGTCTATAATGCGGTTTCGCGCCTGCCGAAGAATGGGGATATGTATATTAGTGCCGGGATACTTGCAGAGTGTCGGCGGCGGTTAATAGAAATTGTTCTCTCTTCTTGTCCAAAGACAGGAAGATTTTCTTTTTTTGACAGCAAAAATTCTACAGAAGGAGTGAATTTAATGCCAAGTCAAATCGTTCTCTCTAAAAAGCAGGAGTTTGTAAACGAGCTGGCGGATAAGCTTAAAAACTCGGTTTGCGGCGTACTGTTCGATTACAAGGGTATTACCGTCGAGGACGACACAAAGCTCAGAAAAGAGCTTCGCGAGAGCGGAGTGGACTACTTTGTAGTTAAAAACACACTGCTTAAGCGCGCGTGTGAGAAGGTCGGTCTTGAGGGGCTTGACGCCGCTCTCGAGGGCACGACGGCGATCGCGCTTTCAACCGACGACATTATAGCGGGTCCGAGGATTCTCAACAAAAAGGTTGAGGACTCCAAGGGTCAGTTTGCTATAAAGCTCGGCTTTGTAGAGGGCAAGGTTATTTCCAAGGAAGAGGTTATTGCATACGCAAAGCTTCCGTCGAAGGAAACTCTGCTTTCTCAGCTTGTATTTATGCTGCAGTCGCCTATGCAGCGTCTTGCTATCGCTATCAGCGAGATCGAGAAGAAACAGGGCGGAGAATCCGCCTGATCGCGATAATCGCGGCAATTTAATGAAATCAAACATAATTATGGAGGTAAATTGAAATGGCTTCTGAAAAGATCACAAAAATTATTGACGAAGTAAAAGAGCTTTCCGTTCTTGAGCTTAACGAGCTTGTAAAGGCTCTCGAAGAGGAATTCGGCGTAAGCGCCGCTGCTGTTGCTGCTGCTCCCGCTGCGGGCGGAGCTGCTCCCGCTGCCGCTGATGAGAAAACCGACTTTGATGTTGTTCTTACTTCCTTCGGCGACGCTAAGATGGCTGTTATCAAGGCTGTTAAGGATATCTGCGGTCTCGGACTCAAGGAGGCTAAGGAGCTGGTTGAGGCTGCTCCCAAGGCTATCAAGGAAGGCGTTGCAAAGGCTGAGGCTGAAGAGCTTAAGGCTAAGCTTGAAGAAGCAGGCGCTAAGGTTGAGCTTAAGTAATTTACTTTGCTTTATTCACGAAAAACCGCTCTCTCTGGAGAGCGGTTTTTTGCTATAATTACATGGGCGTTATCAGATAGCCGCTGTTTTTCCAGAAATCTATCACATCGCCAAGAATGTTGGTGTTGGTTTCCGATACCGCGTGGAGAAGATAAACGGCGCCGTTGTGTGTTTTGGATGTTATTTTTTCAAACGCGTAAGCTTCATCGGGTTGTTTGTTCGTAAGCCAGTCCTCATATGCGAAACTCCACAAAACCGTCGTATAACCCATATCCTTTGCCGCGGCAAGGACTCTTTCCGAAAATTCACCCTTTGGCGGGCGCATTACATACATCTCATAGCCGAAATTGTCGCTGACATACGCGTGAAGTCTTGAAAGCTCCTCATATATCTCCTCTTCTGTGCATTCTGCCAGCGACGGGTGGCTGTATGTGTGATTTCCTACGGTATGACCCTCGTCTATCATCCGTCGAACAAGTTCGGGGTTTTTCTCGGCGTAATCGTAGGTTATGAAAAACACTGCCTTTACATTCTTATCGGCAAGTGTATCAAGTATCCGGGCCGTACATCCGTTTTCATACCCTTCGTCAAAGGTAAGCCACAACCGCTTGTTTTCGGCTTCTCCGATAAAAAGCGCGCCCATATCGCCGTATTGGTTCTGCGCCTGAACAGCTCCGAGAGGACGGTTTTCCGAGTCGGTCTCAACGCCCATTCCATACGCGACTTTCTTATCGGAAAGCGCGGTCTGTTCTGCTTTAGCCGAGGCTGTTAGAAGTAAAAACGAGGCAAAAATCGCCGCTTTAATGATTTTCTTCATGCCTTTCACCTCTCTTTCAGGTTTATTTTGTTCAGTTTTGTATGATTTATTTTATTGCGTTTACGGAAATTATAGCTGTACAAAAAAGAAAAATATTTCAAAATTAATGACTAAACTACTTGAATATTTTGTGTAAATATGTTACAATGAGAGTGATATGTAGTGCAGGTGCGAGAATCTGCGCTGCAACATACGGATTTAAGGAGAAAATTATGACGCAGGAATTGACTGAACTTATATCTGTTTTAAAAGGCCATCGCGTTTATATACAAACTCATAATTTCCCCGACCCTGACGCAATCGCAAGCGCCTACGGACTTCAGGTGCTGCTTGAGCATTTCGGAATCATTACCATTATCTGCCATCACGGAGTTGTTGAGCGCGCGGCGACAATGAACATGGTAGCCGAATTTAAGATAGACATGACTACGGACAACGATCTGTTCTATATGTCCGAAGATGATTATATCGTAAATGTTGACAGTCAGAAAGGAAACGCGAATATCCGCGACCTTATCGGAAACGAAGTTGCGGTTATTGATCACCACCCTATCTTCACCAACATAGACGAGTATAAGTTTAAGGATATTCGCATGGTGGGAAGCTGTTCTACTATTATCGCGGACTACTTCCGGCAAAACGAGATCGAAATTCCCGAGTCTGTCGCAACCGCGCTTTTATACGGTCTGAAATGCGATACTCACAATTTTACGCGCGGCGTTAAGGATCTTGATGTGGAGATCTACACTTATCTTTTCCCGTACGCAAATCATCAGCTAATACGCCGTTTTCAGTCGGGCGAGATATTGCTTAAAGAAGTCGGCGACTTGGCAGACAGTCTGAACAGGGTCGAAATAGTGGACGGAGTTGCGTTTGCTTATCTTGATTTCTCCTGTCAGGACGCTTTTATCGCGACAGTTTCGGACTTTCTCATGCAGGTAGACGTTGTCTTTTTCTCAGTCGTATTCGACCACAGAAACGGCGGCTTTAAGTTTTCCGTACGCTCGGAATTTGAAGAGCTCGACGCGGGAAGGATCATTTCGGAAGTGCTTGACGGTATAGGCTCCGGCGGCGGGCATGAATCCATGGCGGGAGGATATGTTTCGGAGGACAAGCTCAGCAAGATAAGCACAAATTACATTAAAACTATCCAGGAACTGTTTTTGAAAAACATAAAGTCCAAGCTTAAGACGGAGACCTCCGACAATTGACAGTATTTTAGAATTAAAACGTATTGCCAAAGGCGAGCCGCCTTTGGCAATATGTCTCACATATGAAACGTTGTCAAAGGTCGCTGCTTGAATTGTGCGATACTTCCGTACCGCACGCTCCTTAAACTGAGCACGTTTTGACCTTGATCAACATATCTGACTGCCGATTGACAAAAATTACAAGATGTGCTATAATTTAAGTACAAGATATATTATATGCGGGGAATTTGAAATGACGGTTTTCTACAGGTTTGACGGGAAAATGTATATAAACATAACAAACGGCTGTCCGTGCGACTGTGTTTTCTGTATAAGACAAAACGGAGACAGCATAACTCAAAACGACAGCCTGTGGCTTGAGCATGAGCCTGATATTAACGAAATAAAAGCCGCGTTTGAAGCTTTTGATAAAACAGGGATAAACGAGGCAGTCTTCTGCGGTTACGGAGAGCCTACGGTCAGAGCGGAAATGCTTCTGAAGACCGCGGAATATATAAAGCAAAATTCCGATATGAAAATAAGGCTCAACACAAACGGGCTTGTACGCCTAATACACGGCGGATTTGACATAAGCCGCTTTAAGGGACTTATTGACAGCGTTTCTATCAGTCTCAACGCGCCGAATGCCAAGCGCTACAACGAGGTCACTCGTCCGTCGTTCGGAGAAAGAGCGTTTGATGAGATGCTCAATTTCGCTGAAGAAATGAAGGGCTTGGGTATTGAAACGGGCTTTACGGTGGTAGACGTTATTTCAGAGGACGAGATCTCCGAATGTCATAAGTTGTGCGAAAAACTCGGCATTCCCCTTCGCGTAAGGCATTATGTAACAGACAACGAGAGCTATACATGATGAGAATTTTAGGAATTGACCCGGGTTATGCCATTGTCGGATACGGCGTGGTGGATTTTGACAACGTAAGGTTTAAGACCGTAAACTACGGAGCGATAACTACAAGCCCCGACACACCGTTTGACAAGAGACTCTGCGAAATTTTCGACGATATGAACACGCTTCTGGAGAAATTTTCGCCCGACTGTATGAGTGTTGAAAAGCTGTTTTTCAACACCAATACAACTACCGCTATTGACGTTGCGGAAGCGAGAGGAGTTATACTGCTTGCGGCGGCGAGAAAAAACATACCGATCTTTGAGTATACGCCGCTTCAGGTAAAGGTCGCGGTCACGGGCTACGGGCGAGCGGAAAAGCATCAGATGCAGGAAATGACCAAAAACATTCTTCATCTTGAGAGTGTACCAAAGCCCGACGATACAGCCGACGCGCTGGCTATCGCTATCTGTCACGGACATACGGGAGGCTCGAAGCTCTCAACGATAATGAGAAACAACAAGGAGTAAGATATGATCTACAGTGTGCGCGGAAAGCTTGCGGCTATGGAGCCGGGACTTGCGGTCGTGGAATGCGCGGGAGTGGGCTATGCATGCAGAACGTCCTCCAATACGCTTTCGCAGATACGGGACAAAAGCGAGGTGTTTTTGTATACCTATCTGCACATAACCGAAAACGCGGTCGATTTGTTCGGCTTTGCGGACAGCTCGGAGCTTTCATGCTTTAAACAGCTTATCTCCGTGTCGGGTGTGGGACCGAAAGCCGCGCTTTCAATTCTCTCGGACATTACGCCGTCAAAGCTTGCGCTTTGTATTGCAACGGGAGACAGCAAGACGCTTACGAGGTCGCCGGGTATCGGCAATAAAATTGCCCAGAAAATAGTATTTGAGCTTAAAGACAAGATCGCGAAGGAACAGCACTTCTCCTCTGCCGAGCTTCAGAATGTTCCTCAGTTGGGCGGGAATAACGCGTCTGAGGCAATGGAGGCTCTGGCGGTTTTAGGATTCGCGCCCGCACAGATAAACTCGGCGCTTATGGGAGCGGACCACAACGCTTCGGTCGAGGAGCTTATCAAATTCGGACTGAAAAATCTCGCGTCGGGATAAAACGTATAATCTCAGTTCAAATATTCGTAATCGGAAAGGAGGATTTCCTTTGAACAACAAAAATAATCATATCAACATTCATTTAGCATCAGCGTTTATGGGTTTTCTGCTTGGAGTTTCGGCAATCACGGCTCTTTCCGGAAACAAAGACCCTGACGGAGTAATATCGTTGGTTTTTGCTCTGGCAGTAGCGGTATCGGGCTTTTTTTACATTGTCATCATAGTTTTAAAGGAGTTTCTTCTTCCCTACTTAAATCGACGGAGGGCGGCGATAAAGGCGCTCGGAAAGGACGGAATAAGGATCCTGCGCCACGACAAGACCGCAAGACTGGCTTATAAGGGTATCTATAATCTTATCAAGGGCGACTATCCCGACGCGGAGGACTATCTCCAACAGGCTCTGGCAAACTCGGAGGTAAGACAAAACCGGAAATTCTGCATTGAATGGTTAGTAAAGCTTTATGAGATAACGGAAAACAACTCCAGGCTCATGTGGTGCTTCAGAAAAGCGGCGGAGTACTCGCCAGACGACGCTGAAGCGCAGTCAAGGCTCGGTCACGCGTATTTTGCCGAAGGAAATCTCGATAAGGCGAAGTATTTTTTCGAGCAGGCGCTGAGATACGACGCGAACAACGGCTATTCTTATTACAATCTCGTTAAAATTTTCCTCGTGCGCAAAGACTACGAAAAAGCCCTCGAAACGCTTAAAAACCTGATGAGGATAAACGAAAACCACCCGCTTGCTCATGCGGAATACGCGAATTATTACGCTATGCGCGGAGAGCGCGAAAACGCGCTTGAAGAATGCAAAAAGGCACAGCTTTGCGGATATAAGGATCCCGACGAGCTTAACCGCCGGATAAACGCGATGCTGAACTTTGAGGAAACGAAATTCGGCAAAGAGGATCTGCCTTCGCTTTATTACAAAAAGGCTGAAGCCAACAGCGACAAACAATAAGTCAAACAGGTGAGAAAATGCTTGAAATGTCAAATGACGAGTTCGATCTCAGCGAGCGCGTTGTCGAACCGAGAGCCGTTGAAACAGACAGCGACACGGAGCTTACGCTCCGTCCGAAATCACTGGCGGAATATATCGGTCAGGACAAGGTAAAGGACAATATGTCGGTATATATCGAAGCGGCTAAAAAGCGCGGAGAATGCCTTGACCACGTGCTTTTGTACGGTCCTCCGGGGCTTGGAAAAACCACGCTTTCATGCATAATCGCAAACGAGATGGGCGTTAATATACGCATTACCTCCGGTCCGGCCATAGAAAAGGCGGGAGACTTAGCGGCGCTGCTTACAAATTTACAGCCGAACGATGTGCTGTTTATTGACGAGATTCACCGGCTTTCTCGGCAGGTCGAGGAAGTCCTCTACCCCGCTATGGAGGACTACGCGCTTGATATAGTAATGGGAAACGGTCCCGCGGCTCGTTCAATAAGAATTGATCTGCCTCATTTTACGCTTATAGGGGCAACTACGCGTTCGGGTCAGCTTTCAGCGCCGCTGAGAGACAGGTTCGGCGTTGTTCAGAGACTCGAGCTGTATACCCCCGAGCAGCTTTGCGATATTGTTCAGCGCTCGGCGGTAATTTTGGGCATTCCGTGTATGAAGGACGGAGCGCTTGAGATCGCGCGTCGTTCAAGAGGAACTCCGCGTATCGCCAACCGTCTGTTAAAACGCGTCCGCGACTTTGCGGAAGTAATAGGTGACGGAAAGATCACGCGGGAAATAGCGGATACGGCGCTTAAAAAATTAGAGGTTGACGGGCTGGGACTTGACAGTCTTGACAGAAATTTCCTCGAAATGATAATAAAAGGCTACAACGGAGGCCCCGTGGGTCTTTCTACATTGGCCTCGGCGCTTAACGAAGAAGCGGTCACTCTCGAGGACGTATGCGAGCCGTATCTTATGCAGCTCGGGTTTGTGGCGAAGACTCCGCGAGGGAGGGTCGCGACCGCCCTTGCTTATAAGCATCTTGGAATTGCGTATAATGACGCTCAGCAGACATTGGACGATTTGTAATACAGCGGGGTGATCTTACGAAAAGCTCCAAAGAGGTGTGGATATGGCTGCTGCTTGTAATGCAGCCATACAACCGCAGGACTGTTGAAATTCTCGAGCATTTTGACTATAACGCCGAAAAAGCCGCCGCGGCAATCCGCGACGGCAAGGTTTTATTGTCCGATGAGGAAAAGCTTCGTGCTAAGAATATCCGAAACGGCACTGTAAGAGAAGTCATAAAACAGTGTTATGACAACGGAATAAGAATAATAACACTTGACGACGATGAATATCCCGCGCTTCTGAAAAACATCGACAACCCGCCTATCGTGCTGTTCTGCGCGGGAAATCTCAAAAATCTTGACGGAACGCTTTCGGTTTCGGCGGTCGGCACAAGAAATCCTTCAAGCTATGGGATATCTGTCACAAAGCATATTATTGCTCCGCTTGTAAAAGTCGGCGCGGTTATTGTAAGCGGGCTTGCGGTAGGAATTGACGCGCAGGCGCACATATCCTGCGTAGAAAACGGCGGACGCACTGTCGGAGTTTTAGGCTGCGGAATATTAGTGGACTACCCTGCCCAAAACGCTCAGCTCAAACGGGAAATAGTTCAGAACGGCGGCGCGGTAATAAGCGAGCTGCTTCCGTTTGCAAACACATTTCCCGAGTATTATCAGTATCGAAACCGAATTATTTCGGGCTTGTCTCTCGCTACGCTTGTTATTGAGGCAGGCGAAAAAAGCGGAGCGCTTATCACCGCGAATCATGCCTGCGAGCAAGGCAGAGAGGTGTTTTTCGTTCCGCCGCACAATATTTTGTCGTCCCGCTTTATGGGAGTCGCATCTCTCGGAAGAGACGGCGCCGTTCCTGTTTACAGCTATCTTGACATTCTTTACACGCTGTTTAATACGGCTGATCTGGACAAGTTTATAAAACGCGGGCTGACGTAGTTCATTTCAACAGCTAACTTTTCGGATCATATCCTTTAGCTGTTCATCGTTAAAATAATCGTACCCAACGGCAAACAAACCTTCCGCCAGGATATCCAGAACATTCTTATAGTTATTTTCATCAAATACAGCTTTCTTAGCATAACGCGCCATTGTATCAATAAGCTGATATTTAAGTCCGGAGGTCTCGGGCTTAAGCTCGTCCAGATCATAATCGAAGGTTTTTCCGCAGGGGTTCTGACAGGTGCTGCAATCGGGTACA
This sequence comes from Oscillospiraceae bacterium, assembly GCA_022508925.1. Classification (GTDB taxonomy): domain Bacteria; phylum Bacillota; class Clostridia; order Oscillospirales; family Ruminococcaceae; genus CAG-115. The sequence goes on from JAFLUF010000013.1 coordinate 26,049, forward strand.
GCCCTTTGCTTTGCCGAACGGACGGCTTCAATATCCCCCGAAGTCGGCGCGGCTATTGCTTTTAATCCGCGGATAACAGAATTAAGCGCGGAAAAATCGGAATTTGTTTCATCGAGACTTCTCGCAAGCCCGACCAGCGCTCCTATAAGCTCTTTTTGCATAGCTGTGTAGTTTTCCATGGCATTATTCCTTCTGTATGATCTTTCCGTCGGTTGAAATTACCGTAACCGCTACGGGAAGCGTTTTACCGCTCATAAACACAGCTTTTTTCAGCGCAAGCTCCAGACCTCTGCAGCAAGGGACTTCCATTCTGACAACGGTGATCTCCTTTATATCGTTATTTTTGATAATAAGTGCGAGCTTTTCGGAATAATCAACAGCGTCAAGCTTGGGACAGCCGACAAGAACGATATGCTCATTTATAAATTCCCCATATATATTCGCATACTTAAACGCCGTGCAATCCGCGGCAACAAGCAGTCTTGCGCCGTTATAATATGGCGCTGTCTCCGGCATGAGCTTTATCTGAACAGGAAACTGCGAAAACGTGCTGTTTGAGACAACTCTTTGTTGCTTATGGAGCTGTACGGCTTCTTCGTTATAGGCTGCCGCTTCCCTCTCCTCAAAGCTGATGGCGCCCGCGGGGCATGCCGGCAGGCAATCTCCGAAGCCGTCGCAATAATCGTCGCGCGTAAGTCTTGCCTTTCCGTCTATGATATCAATAGCTCCCTCGTGGCAGGCTTCTTTGCAAAGTCCGCAGCCATTGCATTTTTCTTCGTCAATATGAATAATTCTTCTTACCATTTTTTACCTCTTTATGTATCTGATTTTTCGCTCCGTCATAATACAATTGTACAATATTTCCTTATAAAAATCAAGAGAAAAAATTTTCATAAATATATTTTGAAAAATATATTGACAAATACATACAAATACTATATAATAAGCATATGCACGATTTTTCTACAAGATATTGTGTCAAAACATCAGACTTAAAACCTTGAAGTGGTCTGTCAAAGGAGATTATCGGTAATGGCAATGATAACAATGATCAAAAAGCGCGACGGACGCGAGGCGCCGTTTAACATTGAGAAGATCGCAAGGGCTATCTATAAGGCAGCGCAGTCAGTAGGCGGACGCGATTATCAGGAGGCAATGGAGCTTGCGGACAAGGTCTGCCAACAGCTTTCGGAAAGCATTATCGGCCGTAATCCCTCCGTTGAGGAAGTACAGGATATGGTGGAAAAGGTACTTATCGAAACGGGTCATGCAAAGACCGCAAAGGCGTTTATTCTTTACCGCGCGGAACGTACAAGGGCGCGCGATATGAATACACAACTGATGAAGACCTATGAGAACCTTACCTTTAAATCGGCGGGCGATTTTGACCTGAAGCGTGAAAACGCCAATATCGACGGCGATACGGCTATGGGTACGATGCTTAAGTACGGAAGCGAAGGCGCAAAGCAGTTCAACGAGCTGTATGTTCTTGACGCGGCGCATTCCGAAGCGCATATCAGCGGCGATATCCACATTCACGATCTGGATTTTCTGACGCTTACGACTACCTGCTGTCAGATAGACCTGCAAAAGCTGTTTCACAACGGATTTTCCACGGGACACGGTTTTCTGCGTGAACCGAATGATATTTCAAGCTACGCGGCGCTTGCGTGTATTGCCATTCAATCCAACCAGAACGACCAGCACGGCGGTCAGAGCGTGCCGAATTTTGACTACGCGATGGCTGACGGCGTAAGAAAGACTTTCCGCAGACTTTATACCGCGAATCTTGCCAAGGGAATAATGTATACCTACGGCGGGGATTATAAGGAGATTGTTGAAAAGCTCAAGGACACCGCAAAGAAGATCCTTGATGAGACGGGGCTTTACCCCAGACTTAAAAACAACGACGACTACAAATCCAAGGAATGGGAACTGATAGCCTCCGAGTACGGCGATCAATTTTCGGCGCTTCAAGATGACGCGGAGTGGCTTGCGGAAATGGAAACCGACAGAGCGACATTTCAGGCAATGGAGGCTCTTGTCCACAACCTTAATACCATGAACTCCCGCGCGGGCGCGCAGAATCCGTTTTCGTCCATAAACTATGGCACGGACACTTCGCCCGAGGGCAGAATGATAACGAAAAACGTTCTGCTTGCCGAGGAGGAGGGTCTCGGAAACGGCGAGACGCCCATTTTCCCTATCCATATCTTCAAGGTAAAAGAGGGCATAAACTTCAACGAGGGCGAGCCGAACTACGATCTGTTCAAGCTTGCCATACGCGTTTCGGCAAAGAGAATGTTCCCCAACTTCAGCTTTATCGACGCACCGTTCAATCTTCAGTACTACAAAGAGGGCGACTGCAATACCGAGATCGCCTACATGGGCTGCAGAACAAGAGTAATCGGAAACAATCACGACAAGTCTCGCGAGATAGTTACCGGACGCGGAAATCTGTCGTTTACCACTATCAATCTGCCGAGACTCGGAATAGAGGCGCGCGGAGATATAAACAGGTTTTACAAAAACCTCGACGATATGATGGATATGGTATTTGACCAGCTTTATAAAAGGCTTTCCATACAGTCCAAAAAGCGCGTCAAAAACTATCCGTTCCTTATGGGACAGGGTGTCTGGATAGACAGCGAGACCCTTTCGGAAACCGACGAGGTCGGCGAAGTCTTAAAGCACGGAAGCCTTTCCACGGGATTTATCGGGCTTGCGGAGACGCTTGTGGCGCTTACGGGAAAACATCACGGCGAAAGCGAAGAGTCGCAGAAGCTCGGACTTGAGATAATAACGCATATGCGCGAAAAAGCCGACAGAAAGAGCAAGGAAACCGGACTTAACTTTACGCTTCTCGCTACGCCCGCTGAGGGCCTTTCGGGACGCTTTATCGCGATCGACAAAAAGCGATACGGCATAATTCCGGGAATTACAGACAAGGATTTTTATACAAACTCGTTCCATGTTCCGGTTTATTACAATACCAGCGCGTTTAAGAAGATAAGGCTCGAGGCTCCATATCACGCGCTTACAAACGGCGGACACATAAGCTATGTCGAGCTTGACGGAGACCCGCTGAAAAACCTTGATGCGTTTGAAAAGGTCGTAAGCTTTATGAAGGAACAGGGCATCGGCTACGGAGCGATAAATCACCCTATCGACCGCGACCCGTGCTGCGGATTTACGGGAATTATCGACGACGAATGCCCGAACTGCCACCGCAAGGACAGCGAGGTAGTTATAGACCGAGTTGAACGTCCGAAAAGATTTATGCTTTGATTTGTGTAATTTTAAAAGCTTTAAGGCAATGCCGTACGCGGTGTTGCCTTAAATGCCGTTTTACCGCGTGAATCGGTTTTCGCGGATATTCCGTTTGTGGGAATAATGCGGAGGAATTATGGAAATAAGAATTGCTGGAACGGTAAGCGAGTCGATCGTAGACGGTCCCGGGATAAGGTACGTTGTGTTTACTCAGGGCTGTCCGCATAGGTGTGAGGGCTGTCAGAATCCCGAAACACACGATTTTTCCGGAGGAAAGACCGTTGACACAGATGAGCTTTATACAAGATGTGTTGATGACCCGCTTCATGACGGCGTTACGTTTTCGGGCGGAGAACCGTTTTGTCAGGCAGAGGCTTTATACGAGCTTGGAGCGAAGCTGAAAAAGCACGGACTTCATCTTATGTGCTACAGCGGATGGACGTTTGAGGAGCTGCTGAAAAAAGCTGAAGACGAGGAGTTCGTCAAAAAGCTCTTGTCTATCACGGATATTTTAGCTGACGGTAAATTTATGCCGGAAAAGCGCTCGCTTTCACTTAAATTCAGGGGCAGTGAGAATCAGAGGCTTATTGACGTACAGCATAGCCTGAAAAAAGGCTGTGCCGTGCTTGAAGATTTATAGATTCGGGGTAAATGTGAAAAGAATATTTTGCGGAATTTTAGCGGTTTTTCTTTCATTGACCGCTCTTACAATAAGCGGTTGTTCGAATGACGGACTTGACGCTATTCTCAGGATGGATATTTCGGAAAATCCGAAAACCCTTGACCCACAGCAGGCAGACGACTCAAACTCGACACAGATCGTGCTGAATGTGTTTATGGGTCTTATGAGGTACGCGGCGGACGGCTCGATAGAGTGCGGCGTGGCGGAGAGTTATACAAAATCCGACGACGAACTGACGTATACCTTTAAGCTCAGAGAAGACGTTTTCTGGACGAGCTGCGGCGGCTTTGAAGCGCAGTGTACAGCAAAGGACTTTGTTTACGGCTTCAGAAGGCTGTTTTCAAAAAGCACAAAAGCTCCTCGCGCGAGCGAATATTTCTGTGTGAAATATTCGCAGGAGCTTTACGACGGTAAGATCGTAAACGATAATTTTTTCGGAGTTAAGGCGTTAGGCGATTTTGAACTTGAGATCGAGCTGAGCTATGCCAATCCGCGCTTTTTACAGCTTTTGTGCGAGGCGCCCGCAATGCCCTGTAACGAAGAGTTTTTCACCGGCGCCAGAGGGAAATACGGACTTTCCGCGGAATGTACCGCCTCTAACGGCGCGTTTTATGTAAGGACCTGGAATTTCGACCCTTATGCCTCAACGGACGTAAACTATGTTATTCTTTCGAGAAACTCCAAAAACGCCGACGTGTACGGGGTCTGTCCTTCGTCCGTAAGATTTTTTATCGAGGACGAGGAGGATTTCATCGGAGATTTTCTCAGCGGCGAGACTAACATCATCGCTGTGTCGAACGAAGACAGAGCGAAAATCTCGGGAAATTTCAACTGCGATGAATTTTCAAGCATAACCGTGGGACTTACCTTCAATGAAAAACATCCTCTTTTTGAGAGCCTTGATCTCAGAAAGGCTTTGGCACTGGCAATTCCGCGTGACAGAATCATGCAGGCGCTTAAGGATTTTGAAACCGCGGAAGGAATCATTCCGAAAAGAACAAGCCTTTTAGGGGAAAATTACCGCGAGAATGCCGGTCTGTGTAAGATCGCCGATTATAACGCCGATGAAGCAGCGGCGTATTTCAGGCTTGCCAAAAACGATATAGACAGCACACTTTTGCGCGGCGTAAGGATAATTACCAAAAGCGAGGACGCGCATACCGCGGCTCAGTATATAACTCAGGAATGGCAGTTGCTCGGATTATACTGTCAGATAGAGAAACTGTCCGAAAGCGAATTTAACAAACGGATAGCGTCCGGGGATTATGAGATAGCGGTAACAGAGCTTACGGGCGGATACGACAGTCCCGCGGCATATCTCGAGCAGCTCTCTACTGTGTTTTTGCAGGCAGACACGAATATAGACGCGCTTCTCAATTCTGCTTTTCTCGCGGAAAACGACGGCTTTTCCATATATCTCGCGGCAGAGCAGATATTTATAAACAACGTTGCTTTCATTCCGCTTTACTACAAAAATGAATATTTCTTTACGGACAAGGACATCTATGATGTGATCTACAATCCGTTTACTAAAACAATTGATTTTTCGTATGGAAAGATGAAATAACAACAAAACGCGCTCTCCGATTTATCGCCGGGAGCGCGTTTAGTTTGCTTGCGGACCTTTAAAAACTCACTAAAACTTTTTATGGGGAGAAACCTTTCTGTAGAAAGGTTAGGGTTATGCGCCGAAGGCGCATAACCCGCCCATAACCCATTTTCCAAAGACTTTTTGTATTCTCCTCTATTACTTCTTATATGCCGCACATCGCCGAAACGGTCTGCTTTATCAGCTCAAGCGATGAGAGGCTTTTATCGGGAAGCACGGTAAAGCGCGGCTTTCCTACCGTTTCAACACGCATCTTATTTTTCAGTACGGCTCCCGCCGCGGCAAGTCTGTCGGGTTCAATTTTTGTGAGATAGAACGTAAGCTCCTCCCCTGCCTGAGTTATCTCGCTGATACCGCACTCGGCTGCGAGATTTCGGAGCCGCGCGACTTCGATAAGTCCCACAACGCTTTCGGGAGGTTCGCCGAATCGGTCGATAAGCTCGTCGGTAATGTCAAGAGCGTCGTCATCTGTTTTTACACGCGCAATCTTTCTGTAACAGTCCACACGCTGAGCCTGATTAGAAATATAATCCTCGGGAATAAACGCGTTTATCCGAACATCTACAAGACACTCGGCTTTGTGAACGTTTTTCTCTCCGCGTTCCTCTCGAACAGCCTCGTCAAGAAGCTGCAAATACATATCATAACCGATGTTGGTCAGATGTCCGCTTTGTGAGGAGCCGAGGATATTTCCCGCTCCGCGTATCTCAAGGTCTCGAAGCGCGATTCTGAAACCGCTTCCGAACTGTGTAAACTCTCGAATCGCCTCAAGACGGCGGTGCGAAATTTCCGTGAGTATCTTTCCCGGCTTATAGGTGAAATAAGCGTAGGCGCGCTTGTTGGTTCGTCCGACGCGTCCTCTGAGCTGGTGGAGCTGAGCCAGACCCATATAGTCCGCGTCCTCGATGATAAGCGTGTTTACGTTTGGCACGTCAACTCCCGTTTCAATGATAGTCGTGCAAACAAGCACATCTATCTCGCCGTTTAGCAGTCTGCGCCAGACCTCGAGCAGATCGTTTTCGGGCATTCTGCCGTGAGCAACGCCTATTTTAGCGTCCGGAAGCATCGCCTGAAGCTTATCCGCGCAGCCGTAGATGCTTTCAATTCGGTTATGGATATAATATACCTGTCCGCCGCGTCGAAGCTCCTTTTGTATTGCCGAGGAAATAACTCCCATATCGTGCTCGATGACATAGCTCGAAACGGGCTGTCTGTCCTGAGGCGGCTCGTCAAGCACGCTCATATCGCGGATACCGCTCATCGCCATATTGAGCGTGCGCGGAATGGGCGTTGCTGAAAGAGAAAGAATATCAACCCCCGTAAAGCTCTCCTTGAATTTATCCTTATGCGCGACACCGAAGCGCTGTTCCTCATCAATAATGACAAGCCCTAAATCTTTGAATTGTACGTCATTCTGAACTATCCTGTGCGTTCCTATCACAAAATCAATTCTTCCCGAGGCTAAGCCCTTTAATATTTCCTTTTGCTCCTTGGGCGATTTATACCGGGACAAAACCGCGATATTCACCGGAAAGCCCTCCATACGCGCCGAGGCGGTCTGAAAATGCTGCCAAGCGAGAACAGTTGTAGGAGCAAGCAGCGCGCACTGCTTTCCGCCCTCAATGCACTTAAACGCCGCTCTCAGAGCTACCTCGGTCTTTCCAAAGCCCACGTCTCCGCACAAAAGCCTTTCCATCGGCTGTTCGCGCTGCATATCTAATTTTATCTCGTCTATACAGCGAAGTTGGGAGTTTGTTTCGATATACGGAAAATGCTGTTCAAAATCGTCCTGCATCTCGTCATCATCGGGAAAGGCATAGCCCTTGCACTTCATTCTCGCGGAATATAGCGCGATAAGTTCCGCCGCCATTTCCTTTACGGCGGCTTTCGCTTTTGCCTTGGATTTCTGCCACTGCTCGCCGCCGAGCTTGTTGAGCTTCACGCCCGAATTATCGCCCGAACCGATATAACGCGAAACGAGGTCGAGCTGTGTAACGGGAACGTGCAGAACGTCGCTTCCCGCGTACTTTATGCGTATATAATCCTTTGAAACGCCGCCCGCGTCCACCTTGTGAACACCGTCGAAAACGCCTATCCCGTGCGCGTAATGAACGACCAGATCGCCCACGGAAATATCCTCAAGCGAGCGTATCTCCTCGCCTTTTTTCTTTTTCGGCAATTTTCGCCTTTGCGCGTGTACGGGCGTATGCGTAAGCACGGCGATATTTCCGTACTCAAAACCCGCGGAGAGAGTTCCTTCCGCAACTATGATCTTTTTCGGGATAACGCTCCCGGGATCATCGTAAAAATCCGCGTCAAAACCGTCCTCTTTTAAATCGGCAGCGAGATTCTGCGCGCCCTTTTTGGTTCCCGCAAAGATAAAACAGCACTTTTTTCCGTCAAGATAATGCTTCAATTCATCTTCAAGTATTTTGTATTCGCCGCCCCACGGAGAGATCTGAACAGCGTTTACGGCGTTTACAGAAATACCGAGCTCCAAGCCTCCGCCGCTTAAAAAGCTGTCGAAATAAACACTCGCCTTTGATTTTAAAAGATCGGTGAATTCGCTTTTGGTAAGCATATATCGGTCCAAGCCCTTGCATATCTTACCCTCGTCAACAAGTATCTTCAGGTCTTCGGCGTGCTGAAGCGACGCGGAACGAAAGCTCTCGCGCACCGCGCTGTTTTCGCACACAAAAACGCTTTTCGCGTAATCGAACACAGTTTCCTCTTCGGCATAGCAAAGCGGAAAATATTTATCGGGACTGAGCAATCCCACACCGCCGCGAAGACGGCTTATATCGTTTTCGAGATTTTTCCTGACCTCCGGCGCGTTTTTTGAGCGCAGTTTTTTCATAAGCGTTTCGATTTTTTCGGCTAACTGTTCGTTACTGTCAAAAAGCGTTTCCTTTGCGGGAGAAACTTCAACGCTTTCGAGAGAATTTGTGCGGCGCTGAGTATCTACCTCAAACTCGCACAGGCTGTCTATCTCGTCTCCGAAAAACTCAATTCTGTACGGCATTTTACTGCTCGGAGAAAAAACGTCCACAATGCCGCCGCGCACCGAAAACTGACCGCTTCCCTCTATCTGGTCGCACTTTGAATACCCCGCCGCGATAAGCCGTGAGACAAGCTCGTTCTTCTCTATCTCGTCACCCGAAGCGATGGTTGTAGTACGATTTTTCAGTTCGTCCCGCGGAATTGTAAGCTGTGCCGCGGCAGACGCGGAGCACACCGCCGCAAGGCATTTTCCGCCAAGCATAGCCGAAAGAGTTTCAATACGCTTATGCTCATACTCGAGCGAGACCGCGTCGGCACCGTTGATGTTCAGATCTTTTTCCGGATATAAATACGCCGCGTTTTCTCCGAGCAGCATATTTATATCGGAAAGCAGCTTTACCGCGTCGCTCTCGCTCTCCGTAATTATCAGCGCGGGAAGCTTATCCGTGCGCTTTAACAGCGCCGACAAAAACATTGCCTTATGGATATGCGAAACGCCCGTGACAAGCGCGGGCAGAGGATTATCAGATTGCAGATATTTCAACAGCCGCGTAATATCATTATTTTGCTCTGCGGCATTTAAAAAGAAATTCATATGACCTCTTATTCAGGAATTATATTTGTTCATCGCGTCGTTTATCTTTCCGTTTACCATAAGCTCAATAGAAGAAACGGCGTTGTCAAAGCACTTTTCGATTACTTCCTTATCCTCTTTCTTAAAATGCCCCAAGACCCAGTCGGCTAAATTATAATCGGGGTGGGGCTTTGCGCCCACGCCCATTTTTATCCGCGGAAACTCGTCGCTTCCCGAAAGATATATTATGCTTTTTACTCCGTTATGACCGCCGTCGCTTCCCTTTCGGCGGATACGAAGATGTCCCGGCTCGAGCGAAATGTCATCGAACACTATTATCACACGCTCGGGCGGTATCTTGTAAAACTGCATTGCCTCAACGACCGCTTCTCCGCTGTTGTTCATATACGTCGAGGGCTTCATTATAAGACAGCGTTTTCCCGAAATCACCGCGTCGCAGGTAAGCGACTTAAACTTTATTTTTTTACAATTCAGCTTGTATTTCTCGCACAGAGTGTCTATCGTCATAAAGCCGATGTTATGGCGGGTGTTTTCATACTCCGTTCCGGGATTACCAAGTCCGCAGATGATGTATTCCACCGCGCCCTGAGGTTCTTGCTTTTCACTTTCAAGCTTTTTGAAAATATCGAAAACAGACATTTTATCTGATCCTCTTCATATCTTTTAATTTCCAAACAAACGCACCAAAACCGTCCGCAAAAAATTCGCGGACGGTGTATTACTATGATATTTTAGCACAATTTTACGGTTTTGTCAAGTGATTATTTTTCGACCATATTCTCTGCGATCTCAAGAAGCTCTTCAACAGACAGTAATCCGTTAACAACATGGATATAATCGCCGCTGTCCCAGACTACCACATCCATAGCCTCTTCAGCGGATATCGCATAGCCCTTGCAGCCCTTGATCTCAACGGGAGTCACAATATATTCTTCCATGATAGGATCAACAAAGAAGTTTTTGGTACACTGATGTATACCGATAAGCGCGCCCTTTTCTCCGAATTTATTGACGCGTTCCGTTGAGATGTAGTAGTTTACAAAAAACCTGCCTTCGTCAACGCCTTCGCCTACAGAGGTATTCCAAAGCGTAAAATCTTCCGGCACATTATCCTCGTAGATGATCTTTTCAATAGTCTTCGGAGCGCTTTCTATGTTTTTCACAAGCATTATATAATATTCACCAAAATATTTATCATTTTCCTTTATGAAATCAAAACCATTGTAGTGATAAATGACCGCCGCTGCCGCCGCCGCTCCCGTTACCACCGCCAGCGTAGCGATCACCGCGGCTACAAGTACTCTGCGCTTCAGCGGGAGTTTACGCTCGGTTTTCGTCAATCCGTCGGGATACAGCACCGCGTTTACGGCACGGCGGTGACGGCGACTGAAACGGTGCGCGGGAGCGTTTGCGGGGAGCGCGTATTCCTCCGCGCATATATCCTCCAGCACGTTCTTCAATGTCATAAGATCAACCTCCATTCAGATATTTCCGTATCGTCTTATATGCGTTGGAAACGCGCTTTCGGGCGGTCGGCTCGGAGACGTTCATTGCATTGGCGATCTCGGCGGTCGTCATCCCGTGGACTATCTTCAGGATAATCGCCTGCCGCTGTACCTCGGGCATTTTCATGATAAACGCGCGAAGCTCGCCGGCGGAGATATTCCCCAAAGTCACATCCTCAACAGAAAGCGAATTATCCTCGACAGTATCGGGCAGTTCGGCAGACTTCGCGCTCTGTGAAAGAATGTCGTTTACCGCGTTTCCTGTAACAATGACCGCGTAGGACATCCTTTTGTGAACGGGCAGCGCGAAAAAACCTTCGGGGTATTTCGATATACGCAAAA
>JAFLUF010000130.1 GCA_022508925.1 Oscillospiraceae bacterium
TGCGCGTTCTCGAGGACGTGTCCAATCTGGTGGAGGATTTTTACATTCTTCCCAAACGCGAGAAATTTGATTGGGTGCTGTGCTATTGCGGCGACGGCGACAGCATGAGCTTATATTCACGATGACAAAGCACTGATTCTAAATCAAGCAGGCAATTTGCGAAAGCAAGCAGTGTATCACATGCGAAAAAATAATAAAAGCACAAGATACACCGCTTAGGCTGGGGCAAATCTTCGCGATTGCTCAGCACAAATTAAGCAGTACAAATAAAATATGAGGAGGAGAAAACTTCGCGAAGATTTGCCCGTTTCGCGAATTGTAAATTTAAATATGGAAAAATATAACAGCATTTTGGAGCTATTTCAAGTAGAAACACCAGTTGGTTACACAAAAGAAGAGGTCGAAAAGGCGAAAGCCGCAATCGGCGATTTGCCATCAGAACTTGAAAAATTCTATCTGTACTGCGGCAAATCTCCCGAACTTCAGCACTTGCAGGACGATCTTATGCTTCCGGGCAAATACCCCGCTTTGCTTGATCCCGATTATATAGTTATATTTAACGAGAATCAGGGCGTATGCCAGGCGGCGGTCAAAAAGTCGGAGATATCACTTGACGATCCGCCCGTATATACAAGTATTGACGATGGCGAGTGGACGCTCAGTTCTCCGCACGTTTCGGAATTTCTGAAAGCTATGTTTGACTATCAGGCCAGCATTGTTCTGGATTTCAACCCCGAGGATTTTTTCTTTGTGACCGAAGAAGAAAAGGCAAAGATCGAAAGTCTGTTCCCCAAGCTCGGCAGCTTTAACGGCTGGCTCTACACATGGAAAGTGACCGTATACGGCGAAAACGGCATAAGGATAGCGCTTATGGAGAACGAGGACGGCGGCGACATACAGATGAATTATGCCGCAAACAACCAGGAGGATTTTGACAAGGTTACGGCTATGCTGGACGGCATAGGAGAACCGATGTAAGAGGAGGCTTAACACATATTATGCCAAGACGAGATGATCTTCGTGAGCGCGCCGCCGCTCACATAAAGGAAATGGAAAGCCGCTACGGGACGGAGATAGATTACTCTGTAAAAAATTCCGTCATATACGGCGGCAGCGGCAAGACACCCCAAAGATCCGACGGCTCGGGCACACCCGAATTTACAGTACTGAACATAGATTCAACGGAAGCAGTGTTAAAATATCCCAAAGCTGCGCTGCTGAACTTCGCCTCATACAGGCACGCGGGCGGCGGCTTTGTTACGGGCGCGTGGGCGCAGGAGGAGGCTATCTGCCACGATTCCACACTTTATAATGTCCTAAGCAAGTTCGGCAGCTTCTACACCGAGAACGAGCATACGCTCAACCGCTCCCTCTACACCGACCGCGCGATATTCTCGCCTAAAGTGATTTTTGAGCGCAAAGGAAAGTCGGCGGAATGTGCTGTTATCACCTGCGCCTCTCCCAACCTCAGCGCGGCAAGAAGCCATGGCGTTACCGAAAAGGAGAATGAAGCTGCGGTAAAGCAAAGAGTGGACTTTGTTATAAGCATAGCCGAGGAAAACGGCTGTGATACGGTTATTCTCGGCGCGTGGGGCTGCGGAGTGTTCGGGCAGGACCCCAAGCTTATGGCGAGGGCGTTCAGGGAGCGTCTGAAAACAAGCCCGATCAAACGCGCAATATTTGCGATACCCGGGCAGAACGCGAATTACACCGGCTTTAAAGAAACGTTTTCAAGCTAAAGGAAATCATAATGGATAATTCATCACAGCCGCTATACAAAGCCAAACCATTTTCACAGCTTACCGCCGCCGAGATCTACGAGATACTTAAAGCGCGTTCCAAAGTATTCCAGTTTGAGCAGAATATCAGATACCTTGATGAGGACGATGTTGACTATAACTGCCTGCACTGCTTTTTTGAGGAGAACGGAAAAGTCACGGCGTATCTCCGCGCATATATAGAAGGAAAAAACATAAAGCTCGGCAGAGTGCTTACGATAACGCGCGGCAGGGGATTAGGAAAGCGGCTTATGGAGCTTGCCATCGAAAGCGCGCGAAAGCATTTCGGAGACCGCAAAATTGTGATAGACGCCCAAAAACACGCGGAAGAATTTTATAAAAAGCTCGGCTTTGTCACGACCTCGGGAGAGTTCCTTGAAGAGGGAATAGTTCACGTAAAAATGGAGCTTTAATATAAAGCCGTCAAGCAGATTTCCCGTT
>JAFLUF010000131.1 GCA_022508925.1 Oscillospiraceae bacterium
ACAAAAAGTCTTTGGAAAAGGGGTTTGGGGAAAAACCTTTCTACAGAAAGGTTTTCCCCCAATAAAGAATGATTTTAATAAAACTAATTTGCGGCGTATTTACATTTATAAGTTAAAAGACAAATATAATGATATCCGCCGCACAAATATCGAGGTGCGGAAAAATGGTCAGAAAAATGATGGCAGTCTCGGCAATAACCCTTGTTCTGATGCTTGTATTCTGGGGAGTTTTCCTCGCGAGTGAAATACGTGTTTTTTTCACACTCGGGGTAGTCTCTCTTACAGTCAGCTTTCATTTTTCGATAAGGCTTGTTATCGGCGGACTGATTGATTATAACCTAAAAAACCGCGTTGATTATACAAAAGGATGGTTTAGGGAAAAGGGCTTTGAAAAGGGCTTGTACAAGACCCTTCGTGTGAAAAAATGGAAGAACAGAATGCCCACCGCAAACGAGGATTATTTTTCTGTCAAAAAACATTCTCTTGAGGAGATAGTTATGGCGGGGTGTCAGGCGGAGATAGTACACGAGCTTTGCGCTGCCGCGGGATTTCTTTCGGTGCTTTTCGCCATTCCCTTCGGAGATTGGTGGGTGTTTTTTATAACCGCCGCAGTCGGCGCGGTATACGATATGGTTTTTGTGATAATCCAGCGCTGTAACCGCCCACGCCTTATGAAAGCGCTTGAAAGGGAAAAACGCGTCCAGATGACGAACAGTAAGGAGAACCAAAATGATTAAAAGTATGACAGGCTTCGGCAGGGGAAACGCCGTACTTAACGGCAGGGATATTACCGTGGAAATAAAGGCGGTAAACCACAGATATTACGAGCTTAATTGCCGTCTTCCGAGAAGCATGAACTTTTGCGAGGAGCGCCTTAAAACGCTTTTAAACGGAAAAATAGCGCGCGGAAAAGTAGAGCTTTCGGTGCTGGTACAAAGCGTCGGGGAAATAACCGAACAGATAGCGGTAAATAAGGAAGTTGTAAAGCAGTATATCGAGGCTCTGCGAGGAATTAAGGACGAGTTCGGCCTTACTGACGATCTGTCCCTCGCGAATGTTATACGTATGCCGGACGCGTTTACGGTGGTAAAGGTGCAGACCGACGAGGAACAGCTCTGGGCTGACTTAAAGAGCGTGACCGAGCAGGCGGTGGACAACTTTGTGAAAATGCGCGAGAATGAGGGTCAGCGTATGAAAGACGACCTGCTTTCACGCCTTTCGACTATTGAAAAATGGGTGGCTGTGGTTGACGAGCGTTCGCCGAAAATTGTCGAGGCTTACCGCAAAAAGCTGTACGACAGAATGTGCGAGGTCCTTGAGGGAAAGGAAATTGACGAGGGCAGGATATTGCTTGAGGCGGGAATATTCGCGGACAAGACCGCCGTAAGCGAGGAGACCGTGCGTCTTAGATCGCACATAGCGCAGTTTCGAGAAATGCTCGAAAGCGCCGAGCCGATAGGCAGAAAGCTTGATTTTCTTGTTCAGGAAATGAACCGCGAAACAAACACGATAGGCTCGAAGGTTCAGGATATCGAGGTCACGAAAATTGTCGTAGAGCAGAAAAGCGAGATAGAAAAGATACGCGAACAGATACAAAACATAGAATAACGGGAGTGAACTCTTAAAATGAAAGAAATAAACGGCGGAATTTTTACCGGCGAGCGCGCGCTGTTTCAGGCAAAGGAGCTTAAAATAACCGACGGCATTTTTGAGGACGGCGAGTCTCCGTTAAAGCACAGCAGGGATATCGAGCTGGTCGGCTGTATGTTCAGGTGGAAATATCCGCTGTGGTATTCGGAAAACATCACCGCGCGAGATTGCTCGGTGTTCGATATGGGGCGCGCCGGCATCTGGTATACAAACAACATCACCATGACCGACACGCTGTACGAAGCGCCCAAGGGCTTCAGAAGATGCGACGGCGTAACGCTTGACAACGTTCAGTTTATCAACGCCGCCGAGACCCTCTGGCACTGTAAAAACGTCACCGCGAAAAACATCACCGCAAAGGGCGATTATTTTGCGATGAACAGCGAGAATATGGAGTTCGAGAATTTCAACCTCGCGGGAAATTACTCGTTTGACGGCTGTAAGAATATCACGGTGAAAAACTCAAAGCTGCTTTCAAAGGACGCTTTCTGGAACAGCGAAAACATAACCGTTTACGATTCGTTTATCTCGG
>JAFLUF010000132.1 GCA_022508925.1 Oscillospiraceae bacterium
TTTCAAGCGCGATACGCACATACGAGGCGATTTCGGAGGGCAACTACATAGACAATCTTATCCGCGCCGAAAAGGAGCGTAGAGAGGCTCTCACGCGCTCTGACGAACGCACAAAGGATAATGCTGCCGAACAGCAACCTAAAACTACGCAAACAGTTAATCGCAAGCGGAAAAGATGAAAACCGCCTCGTAAATGGTTTTGAGGCGGTTGGATAGGTTGCTTTTTAAGCTATTAGTAAGATAAATCAGAATTTATAATTAAACTCTTTTAACAACGCTCGCTTCCCAACCGCAACGGGCAACAAGATATTCGCGGTCGGGATATTGTTGGATCTCATATATCACCCATACGCCGTCGGTTGTTTTGCAAACTACGCTATATGTTTCTTTGTATGGCTGGATTTCTTTAGAGCCGATTTCCTTATATACCATTCCATCAAATTGAAATCCATCGCCTATAAATTCCGCTCTTCGTAATATGCTTTCTCTGATAGTTAATACTGATGTAATGGATATTATCACAAAAATTATAATCGACAAGACTAACAATCTTTTTTTCTTTTTTGACATTTCAATCTTCTCCTACAAATTTCGATTTATAGCAGCAAGTTTACCACTATTTTAATTATATCACACAACATTAGAAATTACAAGCCAAAATGCGGATATTTATAAATCTTTGTCAAATAACAACTCGGCGTGGGTCAATCGCGATATGTTCAAGTAATCTTCAAATCTCTGACAATCAGCAAAAACATCTTGACTTTAAAGCCGAAAAGTGCTATAATAAAAGAGCAATAATTCGGCTGTCGGAAAGAGAGGTTTATATGTTCAGACAGTCAAATAAGATCACCGTAAAGGCGGTGATCGTATGAATATTCAAGAGCGCAAAAACAAAAAGGGCGAGATCACATCATACCGTATCCGCGTCTTTGACCACCGCGACAGCGCAACAGGCAAGCAGATATTCAAAACGCTTTCGGTCAAATACGACCCTGACAAGAGCGAGGCTTGGAACAAGAAGAACGCCGAGAAGCAGGGCGTTATCTTTGAAAAGGGCGTCGAGGAAATGACCGTATCCGATGCAAGAATTACATTTGACAACTATGTTGACTACTTTCTCAAAATCAAGGTGCAGTCGGGAATATCTCCGTCAACGGAGAACAGCTACTCATTCAACAAGAAAAAGCTGTCGCCCTATATCGGGCATATTCAGCTTAAAAATCTCACCCCGACGGTGCTTAACAAAGCTTACGGAGAAATGCTTGACAACGGTGTTTCAAAGTCTCACGCTCACCAACTGCACGTTTTTATTCACAATGTTCTTCAGCTCGCGCTCAAAGAGGGCATAATCCCACGCA
Source organism: Oscillospiraceae bacterium (assembly GCA_022508925.1). Classification (GTDB taxonomy): domain Bacteria; phylum Bacillota; class Clostridia; order Oscillospirales; family Ruminococcaceae; genus CAG-115. The sequence goes on from JAFLUF010000132.1 coordinate 1,362, forward strand.
ATTACTCCGAGGCTGCCACTCCGCCCAGACCAGAAAAGCGCAAGGTTTCAGCGATAAGCGAGGACAATCTGCATAAATTCTTCGCCGCGCTTTATGCCGACAAACAGCACTATATGCACCAAGTATTCTTTAGCCTTTTGCTTGCGACAGGCTGCCGGATCGGTGAGATGTGTGCGCTGACGTGGAACAATGTTGATTTTGACAAGGGCAGAATACATATTTGCAGACATTTCGTGTTAAAGGATTACAAGTGGCAAATTCAAGAAGGGTGCAAGACTACTGCGGGAGAACGCTGGCTGTATATGGACGAGGGCATTATGGATATGCTCCGCGAGTACCGCAAATATTATTTCAAAACGGCAAAGGAGTACGGCAGCAAGTGGAACGTATTCGCGGACGCGGTATTCTTTACAAAGGGTGAAAACGCGGGCAGTTGTATCACTCCTAACTCTATGAGTATGTGGTTCAGAGCATTCCTTAAAAATAACAACTTGCCCCACTATCATCCCCATCAGTTTCGTCACACCGCTATCAGTTTACAGCTCCAAGCAGGCATAAGTGTCACCGATGTAGCCAAACGCGCGGGGCATAGCCGATCCGATGTAACGCTTTCGGTTTACGGGCACACCCTCCGCAACAATGACAAGCACTGCTGTGAGGCGGTCACGAAAGTCCTCCCAAAGTTACCGAAACGCGAGATAAGTTAGGGCATAAAAGTTTAACATCTGCCGTTTGTTGACCGATTGTTGACCATTTCTAAAAAATTGACCTCAAAACGGTCGATAAACGGCGGTGTTATGCGGGAAA
>JAFLUF010000133.1 GCA_022508925.1 Oscillospiraceae bacterium
GTCCAGATTGCTTTCATCGTAAAGCTGCTCCGAATTATCCTGCTTTGCATCAAATGCTGTACATGCATTTACCGCTGTTAAACCGTGGTAATTCTTTGAATTTAAAAAATTATTAATCCCCGCATTTTTTGCCGCAAAATCAATATTTGCATTGATCCTGTTTTTCAATTTTTTTATTCTTTCGGAGACCTCCAGGCTCTCATCTTCGGGGTTTTTATCATTTATTGCGATCATCACGGGCTTTCCTGACTTCAAAACAGAAACAAACGCGGTATAGAACGACTTCTCCTCAATGCTGCTGTCATCGAGGACGAACAAAACAACATCGTGCTTTATTATCTCACTCTCTGCAACAAGGGTATGCTCGTTCTGCGCGTTGATGCCGAGTGTATCAACGATCAGAAAATTATCGTGAGTTATCGTCTGCACCTCACGAGTAGTCGGGATATCGCCTACCCGCGCTATTTCCTTACCGAAAATCGCGTTGATAATTGAACTCTTCCCCGCGTTGTACAAACCGTAAAAACAGATGGATGGCAGCTTTCTCGATAAAATTTCCTCAACGCTGCGCGAAAATTCCACATCAGAAAGCTCCACGCTCTTCATAAGCTCGGCGGTCTTATCGGAAATTTCCCGAACGCGTTTTGTATAATCGACCAGTTCTCTCATGCAGTTCCTCCTAATACTTTATAGCAATAAGTTCCTTTTGAACGCTCTCCAGATCGCTTTTTATAAGGCTTACCGAGCTTTTTATCGCGCCGTAATACGCATTTTGGATACGCGCGATCTCGTTATCAACGATGCTTTGCAAATTCGGCAGAACATCGTTCCAGACCTTCTCGGAAAATTCTCCGAAATTGTCGCCGATCTCCACTTCTCTGGTGCGTGTGACCTCTGTGTCATAGTGCTCTTTAAATTCTTTATCAAAGAATAACCACATCAGATGCTCGATTATTCCCTTTGGGTCACGCGTTCTGTATCCGCTTTTCGGAACTTTATACTCAATAGTCTGCGTTTTCTTCTCAAATTCCGCGGACACGACAATATTGGCTTGCTCGATTTTTTCCTGCTGGAAATTCGCGATCTCGGAACCGATAGTCTCCGATATTTCCTTCGTCAATACCTCTTCAATAAGCGAATTGATTGTTGCCGAAACAACCGCCTTATCGTTCAGTCTGCCTTTGTTCTTTTCCGCAAAAAGCGCTGTATAAATGCTGTTACTAAGCTCCGCCTTAGTATTATTAAGAACTTCAGTGCCTAACCCGTTCAGTTTTTTGGAACGCTTGTCAATGTCACTCAACAGCTCGTCAATATTTTTTATAAGCTGCGAGATCCCGATAAATCCGCGCTCCGGATTTCCCGAAACGAGCTCGTTCACCACGATATTAAGCTCGTCCTTTGGGCGTTTCATTTTAAGCTCTATGGACTGTTCGGAGATCACGCTGCCTATCTGCTTCAAAAAATCGGGAATGTGACTGTCCGCAAAAAGCCTCTCATCATTGTCCGTCATTGCCTTTAACGCGAGCTTTGTGGACAGCGAAATATAGCGGTTCTGGCTTTGCATTATGCCTTTGCCGAGCTTATCCATCTCATCACGCACAAAGTTTTCCTGAGAGGTTATATCTTCTACGGGCTTAGCCTCTATAATGGGGCATATTTTTCCATCAATCTCAACCTTGCGCCGTTTATCGGATTTTGTGATTGCCACCAGAAGCGGTTTATCACATTGTATAAGCTTCTCGATCTCAAACCTTTCGTCCTGTTTAAACGGACCATTGGAGGGCGTAAGATACATTATCAAATCGGCATATTTTACATAATCCTTTGCAAGCTCCTCATACTCGGTAGTCAGCGAATGGATCCCGGGCGTGTCCACCCATGTAAGCCCGTCAAACAGCGTAAAATATTGAATACTTGCGGTCGCTTGTATCGCGTCTTCCTCAAAATAACCCTGCTCCAGAACCTCTTCACCGCGGTTCTGGGACTTGTCCGTGTGATCGTAGACGTAGCAGACAGGCTTTGTATACAAGCTCTCATAAGGCGTTCCCTTGAAGGAATATCCCGATATGAAATTTCCGAGAGTGCTCTTACCTGCCTTAACATCAGCGAAAACGAT
>JAFLUF010000134.1 GCA_022508925.1 Oscillospiraceae bacterium
GTCGGGCATACATTGTATGTCCGATTTTTTATTTTAATAAAATCTTAACATTTCTAAAATATTTTGAAAACAAACGCGGTCTATAATGTAATTACAAAAAACAAATCAAACTGATTTTACAGGAGGAAACTACAATGAAAAAAATGTATTTGGTAACAGGCGCGGCAGGATTTCTGGGCGGTACGATTTGCAGACAGCTTATTGACAGGGGCGAGCGCGTGAGAGCGTTCGTACTTCCCAACGACCCCGCGATAAAATTCGTTCCCGGAGAAGCGGAGATAGTCACGGGCGATCTTCGCGACAAGGCTTCGCTTGAGAAATTTTTCACCGTTCCCGATGATACCGAAACGGTTGTTCTTCACATTGCAAGCATTGTGACAGTTGATCCCGAATACAATCAGCGCGTTATGGACGTGAATGTCGGCGGCACTCAGAACATCATCGACCTTTGTCTTGCTCATAAGGAGTGCAAAAAGCTCGTTTATTGCAGCAGCACAGGAGCAATTCCCGAGGTGCAAAAAGGCACCGCGATCCGCGAGGTCACGCGCTTTGATGAAAGCAAGGTTATAGGCTGTTACAGTCAGTCGAAAGCACTCGCGACACAGCTTGTTCTGGACGCGGCTAACCAAAAGGGTCTGAACGCGTGTGTTGTTCACCCAAGCGGGATTCTCGGTCCCGAGGACTACGCGGTAGGTGAAACAACAAGCACCCTTATTAAGATAATCAATGGTGAAATGCCTATGGGAATTGATGGATCATTCAATCTTTGTGATGTTCGCGATCTGGCGCAAGGCACAATTCTTGCCGCCGATAAGGGCGCTAAGGGCGAGTGCTATATTCTCGGCAATGATGAGGTTTCGTTCAGAGATTTTTCCAGACTTGTTTCCGAAGAAAGCGGCTGCAAGCGCGTAAGAATGTTCCTGCCGCTTCGTCTTGCGGATTCTATGGCAAAAATGATGGAGAAAAAGGCTAAGAAAAAAGGAGAAAAGCCGATGATGACCTCGTTTTCCGTTTACAATCTCGCGCGCAACAACACCTTTGATTCTACCAAGGCGCGCCGCGAGTTGGGCTACACTACCCGCTCCTACCGTGAAACTATTCACGATGAAATAGCGTGGTTGAAGGCTGAACAGAAGATCTCGTAAGGAGGATTTATGGCTGACGTTTGTGTTATTACGGGCGGCGGCAGCGGAATGGGACTTGCTGCCGCGAAAAATCTGCCAAGGAATAAGATCATAGTTATCGCGGGACGTACCGCTTCAAAGCTGGAAAAGGCTGTGGAGGAACTTAAATCGCTGGGTTATGAAGCTCATTACAAAACCTGCGATACATCAAAGCGTTCTTCCGTCAAGGAGCTTGCGGAATTTGCGGCAAGCCTCGGAAATGTGCGGAATGTTATCAATGCAGCGGGACTTTCTCCCGCAATGGCAAAGCCGGAGCAGCTTATAAGAGTAAACGCTTTGGGAACCGTTTATGTTAATCAGGAATTTGAAAAGGTAATGTCGCAAGGTGGAGTTATAGTTGATGTTTCGTCAAATTCCGCCTATGCGCTGCCGAAAATAATTATTCCGAAAAGCGCGTATTCCCTTGCAGATTCCAATGAGGAAAAATTCTTAAAAAAGATGATAAAGAGAAGCGATCTCCCTAAAGGAGAGTACGCTAAATCGGGGCTTGCGTATGCGTTATCAAAAAACTTTGCCGTGTGGTATGCTCAAAAATCCGCTTTTGAATACGGCAAAAAGGGTATCCGTGTTGTATCATTAAGTCCGGGGCTTATCGCTACCGATATGGGAAATCTCGAAGCCGAAGAGGGCGCAAAAATGCTGCGTTACGGCGCTGAAAACCGTATGGGAACGCCGGAGGAACTCGGATTCGCGATTGCTACACTTGCAGACGAACGAAACGGCTATCTCGCCGGAGTGGATATACTTTGCGATGGCGGCTGCACTAATGGTAAAATGTTTCGGT
>JAFLUF010000135.1 GCA_022508925.1 Oscillospiraceae bacterium
ATAGATTTGGAAAGAAAATTCATGATCGGATATTGCACAAAAATGCGGCGCACTCTGCTAAAAGTACGCCGATTTTGATATTCCGTGACTGATTTTAATTACTCAATGCTTTGCAAAGCCTCAAAAACCGCCGACGGGTCTGCGGTTTCGCAGTACACATTCACATAACATTCTCCTGTGTGGATATAAGCATTGTAATTTTCCTGAAGGTATGACAGAGTTACCTCTTTGGCGGAAGAAAAGATGTGATCATCGAGTGTCGGATTATAGTTGAATACGGTGACCAAAAAAAACTTTGGAAAAACCATTTGCGAGTTATATATGGCTCCGCCGTCTTCGGTATATTCCGGCTCGGGGTACTCACCCGTGAAGTACATAACGCGCAGCTGATTATATTGTGTTCCGTTTTTCATTACGGTTGTGCAAAGAGCCGCAGTGTAGAACTGAAAGCCCTCGGGCAATTGCTTGGGAAGGTGCTTTGCCAGCGGATCACTCAATACCATGCTTTCCGTAATGGTCACGACATCCGCTTTTTTTACATTTTTCTCGCTTTCGGTCGGCGGATATACAGCGATACTGTACGAGCCTATATAATCGCTGTCTGTACCACCTCCGCCGATAAAATCATCTTCGGAAGTCGAAATATTGCTGTTGAACAATATCCTGTTTTGCGCAAAGACAACTCCACCCGCAACAAGGCACAGGCACGCCGCTATGGCTCCCCATTTGATCAGTGTGCTCCTTACAGACTTATTTTTGTAGCTTACAGCCTCGTCAACGTATCGGACGTCAAGCTCTCCCATTGCTTCCGAAAATATTTTTGAGTTCATAAAAATACCTCTCTTTCAGCTAAATAATCCTTCATTTTCTGACGGATACGGACAAGTCTGACGGAGATGTTTTTCTCCGAAAGTCCCACAAGCCCGGCTATGTCCTTACAGCTATCGCAAAACCAATAGCGGCGCATAAATATAACGCGGTTCTGAGCGGTCAGCGTGTCCAGAAAGTTTTCTATTATACGTGCAAGCTCCTTGGCGTCATACTCGGTCTCCACCATGTTCGGAGATGATATGCAGTTTTCTATCTCCTCCATGGCGACCAGACAATTACTGCTCCGCTTGGCGGCTTCTTTTTGATAATAGCGTTTCAGTGAAATGTTCCGAACGATCTTGCAGATATAGGTGAGCAGCGGATTTGGGCGTGTAGGGGGTATCGCGTTCCATGCGCCCAGATAAGCGTCGTTGACACACTCCTCCGCGTCCTGCGCGTTGTTTACGATATTGTAGGAAATTTTGTGAAAGACCTTGCCATATTTTATGTCCAGCTCGCGTATACCCTGCTCCGAACGCTCGAAAAACAGATCAATTATTTTGTCATCGTCTAGCATCACATCACCCTTTATTTTAATTTGCAATTTTTTGCCTTCATCTATATACTACCGTTTTTTCATCAGATACTACACAAATTTCAAAACTTTTTTAAAATAATGACCGATCAGCGCGAAGGCACCGACCGGTCAGATCTTTTGATATTTCAGCGGCTATACTCCACTTTTTCTGCAATAAGATACCCATTTGAATTTTTGTTATCCGAGTTATTTGAAATACAAAACACCCCGTTCTTAACGCCGACCCAGCGCCCCGGGACGGCGTTCATCTTACCAGCCGTCTTATATTCTGCGCCGTCAAGGCTGTATTCCAGCGTGACCTCCTCCAGCGGATAACCGCTCCCCTCGCTTTTGAGATCCTGCGTTCCGATGCGCTTTACCGTATAACGCACGGTGATCTTACCGCATTTATCCGCGCTTATTTTTTCAAGCTCGGTCACTTCTTCCGTGGTTTCTTCCGCCAGTATCTTCCCGAATTTCTGAACGCCTTTAATGAAGGAGAAGCTGATCTCCGCGCCGTCCTTTTTCATCGCGAGAAGCCCGTATTCCATTCCCATGGAAATAACTCCC
>JAFLUF010000136.1 GCA_022508925.1 Oscillospiraceae bacterium
GTACTATGCAAACGCTTAAAGACATTAAAATAGGCGATACCGTTCGGGTGAAAAAACTCGGCGGCGAGGGCGCAGTAAGGCGCAGGATAATGGATATGGGAATTACCAAAGGCGCAAAGATATATGTACGCAAGGTCGCTCCGCTCGGCGATCCGATCGAAGTCACCGTGCGTGGATACGAGCTGTCATTAAGAAAAGCCGACGCGGAAATAATCGAGGTTGAGTGACCTATTTTTTTACGCATTGGTTAGCCTAAACTAACATGAAAGGACTGATATTATGGCAATTAAGATCGCTCTTGCGGGAAACCCCAACACGGGCAAAACCACGCTGTTCAACGCGCTTACGGGCTCTAATCAGTTTGTGGGAAACTGGCCCGGAGTTACCGTCGAAAAGAAGGAAGGCAGACTGAAAACAAACAAGGTAGTTACAATAACCGACCTTCCCGGCATTTACTCGCTCTCGCCCTATACCCCCGAGGAGATAATCGCGAGAAATTATCTGATCGAAGAAAGCCCCGACGCAATATTGAATATTATTGACGGGACCAATCTTGAAAGAAATCTCTATCTTACGACTCAGTTGCTGGAGCTTGGTATTCCCGTTGTCTGCGCTGTCAATATGATCGACGTCGTAAAAAAGAACGGAGATAAATTGGACAGCAAAAAGCTGTCGGAACAGCTCGGCTGTAAGGTAGTTGAAATTTCCGCGTTAAAAGGCACGGGAATTTCCGAGGCGGCAAAAGCGGCAGTCGACGCGGCGAAAACAGGAAAAGCGCCCGAAGCGAAACACGCGTTTTCTGAAAGGATTGAAAGTACGATCGAAGAACTTTCAACGCTTATAACAGGTGTTGTTCCCGAAAAAAGCAGACGGTGGTATGCGGTAAAGCTGTTTGAGCGTGATGAAATAGTGACGAAAGCGGTTAAAATCAGCTCCGATAAAGCTGAAAGAATTATCTCCGCGGTTGAAACGGAGCTTGACGACGATTCGCAGAGCATTATCACAAACGAACGCTATACATACATCGGCGGCGTTATCAAAAGTTGTCTTAAAAAGAAAAACGCGGGTGCGCTCACCGTTTCGGATAAAATAGACAGGATAGTTACAAACCGCTTTTTGGGACTTCCGATTTTCGCGGCAGTTATGTTTGTTGTTTATTTTGTTTCGATGGTAACTGTCGGGGCGTTCGCGACTGATTGGGCAAATGACGGATTATTCGGCGACGGCTGGCATTTGTTCGCGATAGGCAGCGGCGAGTATGAGCAAGCCGCCGAGGACTACGGCGACACGGACGCTATAATCGGGGGCTTTATAGAATACGCCAACGAAAACGAAATTGACACCTCTTCTCTCGAAGAAGCTCTTGACAGCGAAGCGGAGGGCTATTCCTCCACAGTTGCCGTAAGTGAGCTTAACGCGTTCGCGCATAATTTCACCGAGAGCGATGTTATAACCATAACACTTCAGGACGAGGAAACACTTGAAAACGAAGAAGTTGAAGTAACGGGAGCAGACCTTGAATCAGCAGCGGCGCTGTACGCGAAATACGGCGGAACTCCGAATCCGGCGGAATACGGAGTATGGATACCCGGTATACCCGTGCTTATCGAAAGCGGACTTGACGCGATAGAATGCGCGGATTGGCTGAAGGGACTTATCCTTGACGGAATTGTCGCGGGAGTCGGCGCGGTACTTGGATTTGTTCCGCAGATGCTGGTGCTGTTCATTTTCCTCGCGTTTCTTGAGGCTTGCG
>JAFLUF010000014.1 GCA_022508925.1 Oscillospiraceae bacterium
AGCTCCTTTACCGCCACTCCCACAAGCGGCGAGCCTTCGGGCACCTTAAGCTTTATAAGCTCCACCCTGCCCCTGCAGAACGTGTCAATGTTTATCGCGGACGGAAAGCGCAGAACGCGCGCTATTTCCTCGGCGGCCGCCTGCTCGGGATTTATTACCATGGCGAGTCCCAGCTCGTCCTTGAGAAACGGAGCCTCGCTGCTGTACTGCGGACTTCTTACCCTCGCGATGGTCCTGCAGTTTCCCGCTTTTCTCGCTATAAGACAGCACAACAGATTAAGCTCGTCCGAGCCTGTAACAGCTATCATAAGGTCAGCGCTCTCTATCCCCGCCTCCTGTTGTACAAGATGCGTCGCGCCGTTTCCGTTTACGCCCATAACATCGCATTTCGCGGATACGTCTTTAAGCTTTTTCATATCCGTATCTATGACCGTTATATTGTTTCCCTGCTCGTTAAGCTGCTCGGCGAGAGCCTCGCCGACCTTTCCGCAGCCGATGATTATAATATTCAAAGGCAGTTTTCCCCCTTGATCCGTAAAGTAGTGGATAAATTTCCGATATTCAATTACTCTATTATAAACTATTTTTGAGCAAATGTCAACAAATTTCCGAAAACCGCTGAATTTTTCACAAAAAAACTCTCTGAAAATAAGCAAATTGTTTATATTTTATATATGTCTATTGACTTTGCTGTAAATAGATGTTATAATATTGTAGAATAGTCTCTTTATGCTTAGGATAGGTTTACAGATTCGGAGGGAATTTTTATGATAACAGGATTTACCGCAAAAATAAGAAAGGTCGTTTCCGTTGTGCTCATGCTTGCGTTATGCGCGGGAGTTTTTTCGGGCTGTGATAAAACAGAGAACCTCGAAGAGGTCAGCCTTTCGCTGTGGTGCGCGAATGACGATATCCCCATGATAACCCAGATGATAGAGGAGTTTAAAGAACATTATAAGGACGAGGCAAATATATCCGTTACCATAAGCGCCGAGGGCGAGGACACCTGCAAGGACACCATACTCGCCAATCCTCAGGCGGCGGCGGACGTTTTCTCTTTCGCGGCGGATCAGTTCAACTCTCTTTTGGGAGCCGGAGCGCTTTTAAAGCTTACCGAAAATGTAGACGCGGTTAAAACGGCTAACTCGGCGAGCAGCATAGAGGTAGTGACCGCGCCCGACGGGCAGCTTTATGCTTATCCCGCGACCGCCAGCAACGGATATTTCCTTTACTATAACTCGAATTACCTCACCAAAGAAGATGTGAAGAGCTTTGACCGTATCCTTGAGGTTGCCGCGAGCAACGGCAAGAAGGTAACCATGGATATCGGCGGAGGCTGGTATCTCTACTCGTTCTTCAAGGGAGCGGGGCTTGACGTTGAGATGACCGAGGACGGAAAGACCAACGTCTGCAACTGGAATACCACAAGCGGAAAATTTACGGGAGTAGACGTAGCGGAAGCCATACTCAGAATTGCCGAGCACGAAGGCTTTTTCGCGGCAGGCGACGACACGTTCAAAGCGGACGCGAAGAGCGGCTCGGTTATCGCGGGAATAAGCGGAACATGGCTTTCAAATGATATAAAAGAAGCTTTCGGCGACGGATATGCCGCGGCGAAGCTGCCGGAATACACTATAAAGGACGACAGCGTGCAGATGCACTCTTTCGCGGGATATAAGCTTATCGGCGTAAGCGCGCATACGGATCAGCCGCTGTGGTCTCAGCGTCTCGCCGAGTGGATAACAAACGAGGAAAACCAGCTTACGCGCTTTAAAACGCGCGGCGAGGGTCCGTCAAACATAAACGCCGCTTCCACAAGCGAGGTTCAGGCGTCTATCGCTATCGCGGCGCTAAGCGAGCAGTCGCTGTACGGTCATCTTCAGAATGTCGCGGATACCTACTGGACTCCTACCAGCATTTTCGGAAATACGATAGCCGCGAAGAATATGGACAACATTGACCTTCAGGTACTTCTTGACACAATGGTTGCGGGGATCACGGCAGCGCCCTGAGACTGATTTTACATTAGGAAGAATGATTAAAAGTGAACAACATTCCGCTTAGAATTTTTGTTATGGTTTTGATTGCGGGAATAATAGGAATTGTGGGAGTTTCTATTCTCACGATAGATATTACTGTGCTTTCAGACACCTATGAGGTTATTATAAACGACCATACCAAAACCCTTGAGACCACAAGCGACATAAGGGCGTTGATATATAAGCATCAGTCCGTTATTTCAAAGCATATCTCGGCGGAAGACGAAGAAAAGTTCGGAGAATACGAGGCTGAGGCCGCGGAAATTGAAAAAAGCATTAAAGACGAGTTTGAAAAGCTCAGACCGAAAATGCAGGACGTTGAGCGCGGACCGATATTTCACGACTCATATTCGGGATTTGTAGGCTATCTTGCCAACGCCGAACGCGCGGTATATTTCAGCAGAACGGGACAGGACAACACCGCAAACTATTACGTCGTGTATGTAATGGACGCCAGCGTAAGAAGCGTAAGCGAAGCGTTTGATAAGCTTGACGCGTATGCCGAGTCGGAAATTGAGAGAGCAAGCGGGGAAATGAACGCTTATATAGAGTTCTCAAAAATAAGCGCGTTTGTAGCTATTCCCGTTATTGCCGTATCTATGATAATCTGCTCGCTTTTGTGCTTTAAGATAACCTCAAACCTCAACAGCTACAAAAACCAGCTCGAAATTGATATTGAAAACAAAAACAAAGCTTTGATCGAGCACAACGAGAAAATGCTGAAACTTCAGAATACGACGATCATCGGAATGGCGACGCTTATCGAAAGCCGCGACGGAGATACGGGAGAGCACGTAAAACGCACGAGCGTTTATGTCGCTATGCTTGCCCAGGCCGCGAGACAGGCGGGATATGAACGTGAAACGCTTACAGACAATTACATCGAGTTTCTGATCAAAGCCGCGCCGCTTCACGATATAGGGAAAATAACGGTATCCGATACTATTCTGCTCAAGCCTTCTCGGCTTACCGCAAAGGAATACGAAAAAATTAAGTGCCATGCCCGCGAGGGCGGACGTATAGTCCGCCAGGTTATCGGCGGCATAGGCGACGAGGAGTATATCAACATTGCATCCGACGTTGCGGCGTATCACCACGAAAAGTGGGACGGAAGCGGATATAATGAGGGACTTTCGGGAACAGATATCCCGCTTTGCGCGAGGATAATGGCGATAGCGGATGTGTTTGACGCGCTTATTTCAAAGCGCTGTTATAAGGAAAGCTTTCCTATCGACGAGGCGTTCAATATCATAAGAGAATCTGCGGGAAGCCACTTCGACCCTGCGCTCGCAAGAATATTTCTTGATATCCGTCCGCAGATAGAGGATTATCTCAAATCGTTGGGAGAATAAAAATGGCAAGAATAAACGGAGAAGAAATCAACGCAAACAGTGCCCTTGTATCCGATTTTTTGGCTGAAAACGGATATGGCACAGAGCGCGTTGCGGTTATGATAAACGGCGAGATACTTCCGAAGTCCGACTACAACAGTACAAAAATTTCCGACAGCGACGAGGTGGAAATTGTCGGCTTTGTCGGCGGAGGCTGAAATTTCAGGCTGTCGATAAGCCCCCATCTGTTTTGTCAGCCGTACCACGGCAACCAGATGGTTAGCCGCGGTACGGCTGGGGTTTGCGCAGCAAACTCCGTTCGCCTGCATCCGGGGGCTTCTCAACAGCCTGAATTTCTCTCACCAATGTTTATTATAAAAGCCGTGTCACAGCGGTTTTTTCTTGTTTATGCTTTTAATAAGGAAGTGACCCAAAGTGGAAAAAATTGACCACATGACCTATCTGCCCGATATGGAGGTCATCAATTCGGATATAGGCGAGCAGGTAATATCAAAAATGCGCGCTTATGACTGCGCGAAATATACTGAGACTGAGGTAAAGCGAGCACTTACGGCGGATTATCCGTCTGTCGAGGATTTCGCGGCGCTGCTCTCGCCCGCCGCCGAGCCGTTTTTAGAGGAAATGGCGAAAAAGGCGACTGTCGAGACCCGAAAGCATTTCGGAAACAGCGTTTATCTGTTTACGCCGCTTTATATCTCGAATTACTGTGAAAACTACTGTGTTTACTGCGGGTTTAACTGTCACAATAACATACGCCGCGCAAAGCTCGATATGGACGGGATAAGGCGTGAAATGGAGGCTATCGCCCAAACGGGAATGGAGGAGATACTTATTCTCACAGGCGAAAGCAGAAAAATGTCAGACGTTGAGTACATCGGAAAAGCCTGCTCGATAGCACACGAGTATTTTAAGAATGTAGGGATAGAGGTTTATCCGATGAATACCGACGAGTATAGGTATGTTCACGAATGCGGCGCGGATTATGTCACCGTTTTTCAGGAGACCTACAACTCCGACAAGTACGAAAAGCTTCACCTCGGCGGTCACAAGCGGATCTTTCCTTACCGTCTGAACGCTCAGGAACGCGCGATACGCGGCGGAATGCGCGGAGTCGCGTTTGCGGCGCTTTTAGGGCTTGACGATTTCCGAACGGACGCCTTCGCGACGGGAGTTCACGCGTATCTGCTCCAAAGAAAATATCCTCACGCGGAAATTTCTTTTTCCTGTCCGAGACTGAGACCGATAGTAAACAACGACAAGATAAATCCGCGTGATGTTCACGAAAAACAGCTTTTGCAGGTCATGACCGCGTTTCGTATTTTTATGCCGTTTGCGGGACTTACCATCTCAACGCGCGAGCGCGCGGGCTTCAGAGATAACGTAATCGGAATGTGCGCGACAAAGATATCCGCGGGGGTTAGTACGGGCATCGGCTCCCACGGCTCTGAGTTGGGGGAGGATTCTCTCGGAGACAACCAGTTTGAGATAAGCGACGGAAGAACTCTCGGCGAAGTATGCGACGCTGTACGCTCGCGCGGACTTCAGCCGGTTATGAACGACTATGTTTATGTCAGATAAAATGTTTGAGAATTTTGAAAATATTATTTGCGTTACAAGCAGAAAGCTCTGTGAAATACCGCTTGAAAAACGCCTCGCGGAACTTGCGGAACTCGGGCTCAGGCGTGTTATCCTCCGAGAAAAGGATATGAGTGAAGAGGAATATATTTCTCTCGCAGAGAAAATTCTTTCGATATCCGAAATCGAGCTTACCGTCCACAATTTCCCGAACACTGCGCGAAAACTTTCCATAAGCCGTCTCCACCTTCCGCTTTCGATGCTGACAGAAGAACTGTGCGCGGAATTTGAGACAGTCGGGGCTTCGGTCCACAGTGTTGAAGAAGCTCAAAAGGCAGAGCGGCTTGGAGCGTCGTATATTATCGCGGGTCATATTTTCGCGACCGACTGCAAAAGAAATTTAGCACCGCGCGGGCTTGATTTTTTAAGCAGTGTGTGCCAATCAGTCAAAATTCCCGTTTACGCGATCGGCGGTATCACTCCCGATAATTTACGGAATGTGTTAAACTCGGGCGCAAAGGGCGCGTGCGTGATGTCGGGGCTGATGTAAAAAGTCAACCAAAAGTCTCTGGGGAAAGGGGTTTCCCCGGAAAAGAAACAATGAAAAAACTCCGGACACTCCGGAGTTTTTTCATATTATGCGGTTTCAAAATATACTATGTATACAACAAAATGTGCAGCAAAATTCAGAAAGAGGTATTTCCTTTTGTGGTGGAACGAACTTCCATCGTACCCGTTTCGGGATAGAAGAAAACCGTTCTTCCGTAATTCGACCCGGTGTCCTCCGCAATGATCGGAATCCTCAGGCTCATAAGAGCCTTTTTGACGGCTGCTATATTTCTCTCACCGATATTGAACTTATCGTTTGAGATAGAGAACATTGTCGCGCCGCCGGCAATTTTCGCGCGCATACGCATTCTGCTGGCGCCCATTCCCTCCATCTGCTTTATCATCATAGGTAAAGCCGTGTCCGCAAATCTCATCGGCGTAGACGCGCCGTTTACGGCAAGAGTACTGTCGGGAAGCATAATGTGAGAAAGTCCGCCTATTCCAGTCTGATCGTCAAGTACACAAATACCGATACATGATCCTAACGCATAGGTCACTAAAACGTCGGGCTTTTTGCAGATCTTAAAATCTCCAATTCCAATCGTTAAGTTAGCCATCTATAACCCCAAGCTTTTTCATTAAAGTATCTAAGGAGTGCATATCGGGAATAAGAATGATGTTTGACTTGATATCAATGCCATCGATCACAAACCCGTCGTTTATATACAAAACCTTATCGCCGACCTCGGCAAATGTAGCCACAGGAACGCTCATTACCGCCCCAAGCATATCCACGCTCATTGACGGAGTGCTCATATCTATTGTAAGGTCTGTAAGCTTTGAAATGGCCTGAAGATACGAGCCTGCCATAATGTTTCCCATTTCCTTGATCACCGAATAATCCATTTCATCAAGGTCAGCCGCTTTCACATAATCCTTTCCGAGAAAGGTCTTAAGCGCGATATGAGCGAAGCTGTCCTCCAACAAAAACATGATTATTCCGCAAATATCAACGGAAAGGTCAACAAGGATGCCCGTTATTATCTTTTCGGCTCCGCCCATTTCTTCGATTACTTCATCAAAATCCAGAACCTTTACGTCCGGCACGCGCATCTGAACGCTTTTTCCAAGCATCTGCGACAAAGCCGACGCGGCACTCCCCGAGCCGATGTTGCCTATTTCCTTAAGGCAATCCAACGCAATCGGAGAAAGATCTCCATAACTACTATACATAACATTCCCCCGATTTCTTTAATACACCAATAAATCCTCAAATAATGCGCCTTAAAAAATTTTCAAAGCGCATTGTAAATTTATCTTAAGTTATTCGCTATTCTCGCAAGCTCGTCAGCCGTCGTAACAACTCTCGAGCTTATCTGATATGCTCTTTGTGTTTCGATAAGCTTTACCATCTGCGTGGCAAGATCTACGTTTGAAACGACAAGCACTCCCTGAAGCTTTTCCTCGAAAGGATTAGCTACCGCCTCGCCGCTTCTTCCCGTAGCGGAATAGCGGTTTGTTCCGAGAGCGTCAAGTCCGTAAGGGTTCGGAAAGTCGTACACGCCTATCATAGCGTTAAGCGTGGGATAATCAATGACTGTTCTCGTTTCATCATCAGCGTCAAAGGGAACAACAATACGGTTGCCCTCATAGTCAAGAACATATTCTCCCGCGTCGCTGACAAGATACCAGTTTGCTCTTTCAGTGCCGACCTGCGCGACCTCTTCATCGATCTGCGTCATAGCAAACGAGCCGTCTCTGGTATAGTGGGTCTCGCCCCAGCGGTCCTGAACCGCGAAAAATCCTTCGCCCGCAATAGCGTAGTCAAGCATGATGCCCGTTTCATAGAAATGCGACTCGCTGAACATAAACGCGGTCTTCTGCAGATAAACTCCATGACCGGTCTGCCAGTCTGTCTCAAGAATATCCTTCTGTCCGTCGTTGTCCGAGTCTACGAAATCTCTGCGGTAGCTTTCGTAAATGCAGTCCGCAAAATCGGGTCTCAGAGTCTGATAACCGTAAGTATTAAGGTTGGCAATATTGTTGGCATAAACCTCAAGCGCCTTTGCCTGAGCTATCATCGCGCTTTTTCCGGTATGAAAAGATATATTCATAAACTAAGCCCTCCGTTGTTATACCTTCCTGCAAAGACTTGCTTTCTGCTGGTTTATGCTGTCGCATATCTTGAATATCTCGCTCGAAGCCTCGAAAAGTCTGTTGGCGTTCATCATCATAGACAGCTCGTAGTTCCAATCGACATTCGAGCGCTCATAAGCTCCCTGAATGATATCGTACTTCATACCCTCGGGCGGCTCCTGAGCTTCAACCTCGGTGAACATATTCACGCCGAATTTCGTAACGTCAGACTCGGGGTCGATATAACTCAGCCTTAAGTTGTCGATATACTGACCGTCACGATAGATCGCCCCGTCAACGTCAATGACAAAGTCCTTGGTCCCGAGGTATATCTCGCCTCTTTCTCCAAGCACTCTTCCCGAGTTAGACAGCGTGAGATATCCCTCGCTGTCAAGCTCCCACTGACCGTTTCTTGTCAGCATATTCTGTCCGTTATAGCCTCTTATGTTGAAATATACATTTCCCCAGATAGCCACGTCAAACGGACTTTCCGTATACTCAAACGAGCTTTGCTCGAGGTCTGTATATGAAGTATCGACGTAGGTATGACCGAAGGTTCCCGAAACCTCCTGACGGTGTTTTACAAGAATAAGCTGCTCGTGAAAGCGGTTTACAAGCACTGTATCTCTCTTATAACCCGGCGTAGTAGCGTTCGCGAGGTTATTTCCGACACAGTCGAGCTTTCGGCTGTTCATTATCATGCCGTTGCAGGCATAGTAAAAACCTCTGTTCATAAGCTCCCTCCGTTCAACTGTTTTTAAAATACGGTTCAAGGCGCGCTTTAAGCGAAAGCACCGCCTTTGTATGGATCTGACATATCCTGCTCTCCGTAACTCCGAGAGCCTTGGCTATATCCGAATACTTCAGGTTTTTGTAATAATAAAGAGTGATGACCTTGCGCTCGTTATCCTTAAGCTCGCTTATCGCCTCCGAAACAACGCTTATCATTTCCTCGCGCATAAGTTCTTTATCGGTGGCGGTATCCTTTGCCGACGGCTCGTTTATATTATCCTCGTACAAAAGCTCCTCAAAGGACAGCGTGATCGTACACGAGCAATCCGCCATATACTTTATCAGCTTTGCCTCGTCCATTCCGAGGTGCTGGGCAAGCTCCGCCGTTGTAGGCACTCTCCCATATAAATTATACAACAAAGAATTCGCTTTGTCAAGGGACTTAGCAAATTTTCTGACATTTCTCGGTATCCAGTCCTGTTTTCTGATATAGTCGATTATCGCGCCCTTTATCTTAAGCGACGCAAAAGTCTCAAACTTAGCGCCCCTTTCGGAATTGTATTCCTCTATAGCGTCCATAAGCGCGATCACGCCTTCGTTTACTATATCGTCAACCTCGCCGAACTTTATATACATATTGCGCATTGACAGCGCCACCGTTCTGACAAGCGCCATATTTTTGAGAACGATCTCGTTTCTCAGGGCAATATCTTTATTCTGCTGATACAATGTGACCTGCTCAGAGCTGTTATATTCGTCTGACATTGTATCAACCCCTTTTAGAGATTAGAAATTAGAATTTAGAGGTTAGAATACCTTGCGGTCGGTTGAGTTCCGGTGCTTAAGCACCGACCCTAACTTCTTGACTCTGATCTCTAACTTCTAAATCAAACCGCCCTTGCGCTTCCTCCGAGAGAAATATTTCCGATCGCCTGGATCTGCGCTGCCGCGTCGATCTCGCTGTACGAAAGCACCGTGATGTTGGAAATAAACTGCTCCGTAAGCTTTTTGAAATAGATCCTCACCACAGGCGATGTCAAAATTATTACAGTCGGTATAACGTCCTTGATTTTATCTATTTCGTTATTTGTCGCCGCTACAATGCTCTGGATAATGTCAGGCGGCATAGCGAGGTAACTTCCCTGCTCGTTTTTCTTTACCGAGCTTACTATCATATCCTCTATCTGCGTATCGAGGGTTATTACTCTCAGCGAATTTGCCTCGGCAAAGCGGTGAGTAATAGTACGTTTAAGCGACTGTCTGACATACTCGGTCGCGATGTCTATGTCCTTAAGGACGTTGGCGTGGTCGCCGAGCGTTTCGAGAATAGTCTCCATATCGCGGACAGGAATACTCTCTTTAAGCAGATTTCCCAATACTTTCTGTAAATATCCGACAGATATAACTTTCGGTATTAAATCTTCCACAACGATCGGATTTGTTTTCTTTACGTTTTCGATCATTGTATTTACGTCCTGACGCGAGAGAAGCTCATGAGCGTAGCGCTTCATGATCTCGCTCCAGTGCGTTATCATGACCGAAACGGGGTCGATAAGAGTATATCCCGCTACGTCCGCCATGATCTTTTTGTCCTCAGAGATCCACTTAGCGGGAAGCCCGAACGCCGGTTCTACCGTGTCAATACCCTCGATCTGCGAAGTAACATCGCCCGAGTCGAGCGCGAGATAATGGTCTACAAGGATCTCGCCGCGCGCTACTTCCTCTCCCTTTATCTTAATTATATACAAGTTGGGGTTTATTTCGGGGTTATCCGTCATTCTTACAGACGGAATGACCATGCCCATGTCCATCGCGAACTGTTTTCGGAAAATAACCACTCGGTCAATAAAGTTTCCGCCGCTCTTTTCATCAACCAGCCTGAGCAGACTATACCCGAACTCCATTTCGATAGGCTCAACGTTCAGAAGCTTGAAGACATTGTCGATATCGCGGTAATAGTCATTATCGGTCTTCGGTTTTTCAAGCTCCGCCTGCTCGGCTTTTTGCCGCTCGGCAAGCTCAAGCTGCGCCATTTTCTTTTTGTTTCTGTTGAGGAATATCGAGCCCGAGATAAGCATTATACCCAGCATAAGCAGAATATACCACGGGAATCCCGGGATAAACATCATGACCACGACCACAATTCCCGCGATAAGAAGCACAAACGGCTGCTCGGTAAACTGCGCCTTGAGGTCTTTGATAAGGCTGTCCTCGCTCGCCGCGCGGGTAACTATCATACCCGTAGCAACCGAGATAAGAAGCGAGGGTATCTGCGAGCAAAGTCCGTCGCCGACTGTCGCCAGAGAATAGGTGTTTAAAATCGTGCCGAAATCTCCGCCATTTTGGACCATTCCGATAATAACACCGCCTATGAGGTTTACAAGCGTAGTAATTATCGACATAATGGCGTCGCCCTTGACAAACTTCGTAGCACCGTCCATAGAGCCGTAAAAGTCTGCTTCGCGCTGGATATTGCTTCTGCGCTTTTTCGCCTGTTCTTCGTTTATAAGACCCGAGTTTAAGTCGGCGTCTATCGCCATCTGCTTACCGGGCATAGCGTCGAGCGTAAATCTCGCCGCAACCTCGGATACACGCTCCGAGCCTTTGGTGATAACTATAAAGTTTACCAGAACTATGATAATGAATATCAGAAATCCTACAATGGCGTTTCCGCCCATAACAAAGTCGCCGAACGCCTTTATTACTTCTCCCGCGTAGCCGCTCGAAAGAATGCCGCGCGTCGTGGAGATATTCAGCGACAGTCTGAAAACCGTTGATAACAGCAATACCGTCGGAAATACCGAAAACTCAAGCGCCTCTTTTATAAACATCGTCATAACGAGGATTATCAGCGAAAGAGCGATGTTTACCATTATAAGAAAATCCAACAGCCAGGAAGGCAGCGGAATAATTATCGCCAATACAATAAAGATAATGAACAAAACCATAGAGTTGCCCAATATCTTTTTTATCATACTCACAGGCTTTGTTCACCGTCCTTCTCCTGCGAAAATTTAAATATAACAGCTTATTTCACACTGTTGAGAAGCCCTCAGATGTCAGTAAACCGTGCAACAGCCAGCCTTTTGTGGCTGCCGTTTCGCGGCTGACGCCACAGATGAGGGTTTATCAACAGTGTGTCAAGCGTGAAGCGTTTTGTTCTTTGCCTTATATACGATCAGCAATACCTCCGCCACCGCGTCGTAAAGCTCGATCGGAATTTCTCGCCCCAGATCCACCTGCGAATACAGCGCCCTCGCAAGCGTCGGGTTTTCTATACACATGACATCGTGGTTTTCCGCGATATCTATGATCCTCTTTGCCAAATAATCCGCGCCTTTTGCAACAACTACAGGCGCTTTGTTTTCGTCCTGGTCATATTTCAGCGCGATAGCGTAGTGAGTAGGGTTTCTCACGACAACGTCCGCCGAAGGAACGTCCTGCATCATTCGCCTCTGCGCCATCTGCTGCTGTCTTTGCTTTATCTTTGACTTTACCTGCGGGTCGCCTTCCATTTGCTTATACTCTTCCTTGACTTCCTGTTTTGACATCTTGAGCTTTTTCTCAAACTGCCACCACTGAAACAGGAAATCTCCCGCCGCCACAAACACCAGCATAATGCATATAAGCATTACCACATCGTAGATCGACAGCGCCGCGTAGGCTATACCCTGCATAATTCCCGCGCCGCTGAGCGCGATTATCCTCGGAAGCCTGTCGGATACCTCATTGTATACCAGCACACTGACAACAATTACCTCGATAAGCCCCTTCAGAATACCGACGACAGCCTGCATTGAAAACAGCTTTTTTATTCCCTCAAGTGGATTAAGTCTTGAAAACTTCGGCGCGCAGGCCTTCATCGTAAACAATCCGCGCGTCTGCGCAACAGTCGGTATTATCCCCAAAACCATCGCAATAAGGCAAATGGGCATTACGACTATCACTACTATTGTAAATATATCCACCACAATGGGCATCGTAGTATCAGCGTTTAATTCATATCTGCCGGCGTGCTCAAATATATCCGCCGAATAGTTAAGCACGTTTTTTATCATAAACTCGGCCAACAGTCTCATAGCCGTGAAAATTCCGAGAACCGAGGCCGCGGTTACTATCTCCTTGGACTGTAGTACATTTCCCTCTTTTCGCTGGTCACGCCGCTTTTTCGGAGTGGCTTTTTCGGTTTTTTCCTCGCCTGCCAACTAACTCAACCCCCGCGCGTATCTATCCGGAAAACCCGAAAACAAGCCCGTTCAGGTTCTCCCACAATACGCCCATTATCATTTCCATAAACTCTCCCACAGCCGGCGCGCTTGCCGTAAGGACAACAAATCCAACCAGCATCTTAAGCTGTATGTTAAGCACAAACACATGGATAGTCGGAACCGCCTTCATAACCACGCCCACGCAGAACTCCGTGATGAGCGACGCCGCAATTGACGGCATAGCTAATTTAAGCGCAAGCTCCATTACCTTTTCCATATACATTACAATAATATACAGAATGTTTATATTAAAGCTCTCATAACCCACAGGAATACTGTCAAAGGATATCGAGATAAGCTCGATATAGCTTCTGTGGCCTCCGACAGACAAAAAATACAGTATAAACCAATAGCTGTAAAAGTTTGTCGTAATACCGACGTTTCCAAATGTCGGATCGTAGCTTTTAGCCATTGAAAGACCGAGCTGCATATCCGTAACCTCGCCCGCCAGCGAGAAAACCTGAAGCATAAGGTTTACGAAAAAACCCAAGATCGCCCCGACAAACAGCTCCTTTACCAGATCAAAAGCAAACGGAAGCAATCCGTCAGGTATCTGATACTCAAAATTACCCGCCGCCGTAATTAAAATCGCGAGAACAAACGAGCCGGCCGCCCTGAATGTATTCGGAACACCCCTTCGCGAAAATATAGGGTTAAAAGAAAATATCCCGGCGGTTCTCGCCAGAACCATAACAAAAACTACTGCGTCAGTAAATAAGACATTCCATACATCAGCCACAGTTTACCAACTTCCCACTTACTTTGTCTATGTAATCGGAATTCCCGCAAGTTTGTCCATGATCCAATTAAAAAAATCTATGCACTCGTTTGTCATCCACGGCGAGAGGAAAAACAGCGTAAGACCAACGCAAACCGCCTTTGGCGCAAAAGAGATGGTCTGCTCGTGCACCTGCGTAGCCGCCTGTAAGATCGCTACGATAAGACCCACAAGCATCGCGACGATAAGAACCGGCAGCGCCAATTTAAACGCAAGCATTATCGCCTCTTGCATAATCTCCATTACCAGATCCTGAGTCATAACAAAACCTCTTTTTCAATACCGGCACTGCTACCAGTTATAGCTCGCCACGATCGAGCCTATCATAAGATTCCAACCGTCCGCCAATACAAATACCAATATCTTGAACGGCATTGATATCATAGCCGGCGGAAGCATCATCATACCCATCGACATGAGCGTCGAACCTACAACGATATCAATTACCAGAAACGGCAAAAATATCATAAAGCCCATCTGAAACGCGCGCTTAAGCTCGCCTATCATAAACGCGGGAATAATTGTCGTAAGCGGAAGCTCGGTTTCCTTATACTCGTCGGTTATTTCCGCCGGGACCTCCGTATTGGACAATTCCACAAAAAACTCCAAGTCGTCGTTTGAGGTCTGCTTAAGCATAAAACGCTTCAGCGGAACACTTGCCGCGTCAATGGCTTCTTCAAGCGTAAGCTCTTCGTTTACATAAGGCTGATACGCGATGTCGTTCATTTCAGTAAACACAGGCGCCATTATAAACAGAGTCAGAAACAGCGCCAACCCCGTGATGACCGTATTCGGAGGGGTGTTCTGCGTCTGCATGGCAGAGCGTAGAAATCCGAGGACTATCACGATCCTCGCAAAGCACGTCACCATCATCAACAGAGACGGCAGCAGCGCGATGATCGTCAGCAGGATAATTACTTCAAGCGGCTGAGAAGCGTCAACTCCGATAAGCTCCTGCAAAACCGAAGCCGTCGGCGAAGAACCGACGTTCGTCTCAGAATCGCCCACATAATCTCCGGGGGTCGCCGCGCCCTCTTCATCGGAGCTCTCCGCTGTAACCGAGGTATTTTCCGCATCGACCTGCGAGGCGGCGTAAGCCCTTAGCTCAACCGCCACGAACGTAAACAGAATAGTCAGAAACAGCGAAACGCAAAATTTCAGTATCAGCTTTTTATCCGCTTCAAATAAACGTTTAAGCAAAAATAACCCTTCCTTTGCGCTTCATTTCTTTTTGTCGAACATATTTCCCATAACCGTCTTCATACTGTCCATAAACGACGGGTTTTCCCCGTTTTTATTTTCAATGACGCCGATTATCTCCTCCTCGGTTTGCTCGAGGTCGCAGAGCTTTTCGGTATGATTCGGGGAAACTCCGACTACCATGCACTTTCCGCACACGCTTATCAACAGCAGACACTTGTCCTGTCCGATATTTACTCTTTCAAGAATCTTAAGACTTCTGCCGCTGCTCATATAAACATGCGAATTCAGCTTTTTCATAAGCCAGAACACCACAAAAACCAGCGCCAGAACGCCGATAAGAGCCATAATCAACTTAAAATATTCCAAAAAACAGCCTCCCCGATTATCTGCTCTTATGCTTCAGTCTGCTCTGTACAGCCGATAGGCGGTCAATTATTAACCTCTTGATCAAGCCGCGTCAAAAATCAACATTATAAACTGCAAAAAGGCGGGCATCATTACCCGCCTGATGATATGCAGAAATCAGCCGAGCACCTTTTTAACAGTCTGGAGAATTCTGTCTGCCTTAAAAGGCTTTACAATGAAGTCAAGCGCGCCGAGTTTGATAGCCTCGACAACCATCGCCTCCTGACCCATAGCCGAACACATAACGATCTTCGCCATAGGATCCGACGCCTTTATATCCTTAAGAGCGTCGATTCCCGTTTTGTTAGGCATCGTTATGTCCATAATAACAAGGTCGGGTTTTTCAGCCGCGTAAACCTCGCACGCGATAGCTCCGTCGGCCGCCTCAAGAATGTTGGTATAGCCGTTTTTGGTGAGCGCGTCCTTAATAAGCATTCTCATGAAAGCCGCATCGTCTACAAGCAAAATCTTCTTATCCATAATTTTGTCTCCTTGATAAAAATTTATAGGTTAAAACTGGAAATTTAATTATTCCTTGCCTAAGCTGTCAACAAACTTGTTCTTGACAATTTCGGTGATTCTCACCGCGAAGTTATCGTCAATAACCACAACGTCACCGCGGGCGATCAGATTTCCGTTTACCACCACGTCAACAGGCGCGCCTGCCTGACGTTCGAGCTCGATTATCGTACCCTGAGTAAACTCGAGGATATCCTTTACCTTACGTTTTGCCGTTCCGATCTCCACTGAGATCTCAAGCGGCACACCCATAAGCAGTTTTAAGTTATCCTTCTGGTCAGCGGGTATTCCGAAGTCCATCGCGTCAAACTGATGCAGTTGGGCGTTCTGAACATTGACCGGCGGAGCAGGCATCGGATACGCTCCGTATGCCGCGTACTGGCTCGGATAACCGTAACCGGGCTGAGGATAGCCCTGTGGAGGCATCTGATACATGGGCTGCTGTGGCTGCGGCATTTCGGGAGGCGGCATCTGCGCCTGAGGAGCAGCCGCCGCAGGACCGGGACTCGGACTCGGACTCGCGGCCGGTGCCGGAGCAGGTGCCGAAGGAGCAGGTGCGGGAGCCGACGCGCTCTTTTGCTGTTCTTCTTCGGGCGTATCAAACTTCTCCATCATCTTTTTGGAGAGCGTTTTCGCAAGGTCAAGCGAAAGCACCGACATAAACTCGCTTTCCATAACCCCGTCAACTGTCAGCTTAAATGTAACCGCCACCACCGTAGCATCAAGCGGCATCTCACACAAATCGCCGAACTTCGTCTGCTCGATTATATACGGAGTGGGAACGGATATATCGACCGTCAGTCCCAGCAGATCGGACAACGCCGTAGCCGACGCACCCATCATCTGGTTCATTATCTCGCTCACCGCGCTGATATTCAGCTCGTCAAACTCGAAATTCGGGTCAATAACAAGGGGATTTCCCAACAGCTGATTCAAGATAAGCTGAACGTCGTTCTGCTTAAGAACCATCATGTTCAGACCGTTGATTCCCTGAACATAGACGATCTTGACGCAGATAGCGGGTTCGAGGTTATCGTAATTCAGGTCGCCGACTTTGACAACGCTTACCTGCGGAGTTGTGATCCAGGTTTTTGCATTGAGAAGCTCTGAAACAGCCGTGGCGGACGCACCCATACTGATGTTCAGTATTTCGCCGACCGCATCTATTTCGTACGAGCTGAACTCAATGTTCTCATCATTTCCGTTTGCCATCAGAAACTATACCTCAATTCCCTATAAAATTTTCTATCATTATTGCTTTTTTACCATTATAGGTGCCGAGCTTTCCGTCGCACCAATCTTTAGTCCCTACCCTTACTATTATGTTTTCACTTATTTTCTTATCAAGCGGAATAACATCGTTTACCTGCAGCGTCAGGACCTCGTACATATCGAGGTTTATCTCGCCGAGGATAGCCTTTATCTGCAAGTCCGTCGTGGAAATTCCCGTCATAATACTGTCGCGGCGCTCTGTCTCACGCTTTTCGTCAGTCTTACGTTTTGTTATGCTATAGCGGTTTATAAACTTGCCCATGATCTCGTCAAGATCTATCGCAGGTATACAAACCGAAACTATCGACTTGGTGTTGTTTATCTCAACCTCGAGAGCCACGATTATTACCGTATCTTCATGACCTATCGTCTGTACTACTCGTGAGTTTGTCTCAATTCCGATAAGCCTCGGCTCAAGATCGATATGCGATATCCACGGCTCCTTGATAAGCTCCGCAAAGGATTTCATCACGCCGCTCATTATCGTGGTCTCAATATCGGTAAAGTCACGGTTGGTGTCCGAATATTCGCCTCTTCCTCCGAGAAGTCTGTCTATCATCGTATATGTAACGGCGTTTGACACCTGTATAATTATATCCGTCTCGTTTATCTCATCATCCTTGATGCCCAGGTCCACCATGCCCATCATAACATAATCAGGCAAGGCGTTGTTAAACTCGCTGTATCGCTGTTCCTCGATGTTTACCAGCGCGACTCTGCAATACAGTCTGAGCAAACCCGTGAGATACGAGGACATAAGCCTCGCGTAGTTCTCAAAGATGCTTTCGAGCATTTTTATCTGCTCTTTGGTAAACTTCTTCGGGGCACGGAAATCGTATTCTTTAACCTTTTCTTCGCTTGAAGAAGATACGACCGGCTCTACGCCGCTTGCGACGTTTCTAAGCATTTCATCGATCTGTGCCTGCGTCAGAACGTCAGCCAAAACAATCCCCCCAAACAATTCAAATCTATTTCAATAAAAGCCGTTGCTCACAGCCCTCCGGGCCTATTCGGCTTCGCTGTCGTCGTCAGTGCCTGCTACAAACGCGCTGCTGTCAATTATCGACGGACCTTCGTTTTCGGTCGGCTGTACCGCTCCGCTGTTATTCAGCTCATCCTCGATAGTTCCGATAACCTTGTCTGCAGAACCGTCGGGCAGCTTGCTTATATCGGGCTTGGGTGGAGTCTCGGGATCGAACTGACCGCTTCCGAGACCAAAGTCGTGCTCGAGAATATCCTTGATTACATCCGGATCTTCGGTGTTGAGATCGCTCTTTATAAACATGATCTCGACGCGCCTGTTCTTCGCCATACCCTCGCGCGTGTCGTTCGACTCGATAGGCTCGTTTGGCCCCGCCGCTTTAAGCCTGTACTTTGAATATTCAATAGTGTCCTTGCTCAGGAGATGCAAATGTACGCTGTTTGCACGCATCGCCGAAAGCCACATATCCCTTGTCTTATCCGTGCCGTCATCGGCGGTATGTCCGGAAATGGTCATAGTCTGTATTGAACCCTGGACAGCCTTTATACCGGGAATGATACCGTTGAGTACCTTTCTGCCGGCTTCTTTAAGTATATAACTGTTTCCGTCAAAGAAAACGTCGTCGTCAAAACGTATGGTAATGTGCGCCGCGCCGTTTTCAGCCATTATAGAATCGGACAAATTGTTTTCGTCAATATAATCCACGAAATACTGATACAGCTCCTCAAAGCTCTGCGGCATCTCGCCGTCTCCGCCCTCAAGACTCGGGTCCTCGTCAGTAACTCCGCCTGTCTCCGAGGCGTTTATATCAAGGTTATCGACCTGCGTATTCAGATACTGACCGCGACTCTGAAACGCCTGGAAAATAAGCTGAAGCTTGGTCTCGTCGAGGTTTGAGCAGGCGAACAGAAGCACGAAGAACGTAAGCAGCAGCGTAACCATGTCAGCGTATGTATTAAGCCATTCGTTAGCGTTTTCTTCCGACTTTTTAGGCGGTAGTTTAGCCATAACTGCTCACTCCTTTCAGTATGTCCGTCAATGAAAACCTTTACATTTGCATTTTTTGCACACATTAGAGTATTTTGTGCATAAAACTTCGCAGTTGCACAATTGCCCACAACAATTATACCATATTTCGCTCGAAAATGCAAATAGTTTTTTTAAAAATTCTGCAAATTTTTATTTGCAGATATCTAAAGCTGACGTAATAAAGCCGTTTTACAGCATATATTACCATTTATTGGCAATAAATCTCTCTGTTTTGCACAAGCAAAAACACAAAACCAGAAATTATTTTGTTGAAAGCTACAAATTTATCCACGCTTATCCGCGGTGTGCTGGCTCTTAGGAAGCATAAATTCAAGCTTTTCCTGAATATACCTCGGGTTGGAGCCTCCCGCAATCGCCAGAACGCCCTCTTCTATTATCTGCATACAAAGCAGCTCGTCCTCATGCGCGTTTTTCAGAGCCATTCCGATAGGCGCCATGATTACGTTAGCGAACAGCGAGCCGTAGAACGTCGTGATAAGCGCCTGCGCCATACCGCCCGTAAGCTTTTCGGGGTGGTCGAAGTCCATCGAGGCAAGCATGTTGATAAGTCCGATAAGCGTACCCAACATTCCGAACGCCGGGAAGATACTTACGCCCTTTTCAAAGAACGAGCGTCCGTTTTCATGACGTTCACACATAAACATAATTGTATCGTCGAGCATTCCGCGTACCTTTTCGGGGTCGTTCGCGTCAACGATAAGCATAAGGCTCGACTTCATAAACGGGTCGGTGCACTGATTCG
The DNA here is from genome assembly GCA_022508925.1 of Oscillospiraceae bacterium. Lineage (GTDB taxonomy): Bacteria > Bacillota > Clostridia > Oscillospirales > Ruminococcaceae > CAG-115. The sequence goes on from JAFLUF010000014.1 coordinate 19,603, forward strand.
CGCTTTCTTCGAGCGCGAGCAGTCCTCTTGTACGCGCGACCTGAGCATACTCAACGATATTTTCTATGTACTTTGTCGGATCGTACTTCTTCGGCTTTATCGCAAGCATAAAGCGCTTTCCCAGACCCTTAAGGTAGGACATCGGAAACGATGCCACTAAGCAGCCTATCGTACCGCCGACGGTAATAGCCAGCGAAGAAATTTCGATAAAGTTCGAAAAGTTCTCGGGCTGTATCTGACCTTCGTTAAACAGGATACCGAAAACTACCAGGCCGAATGAAACTACCCAACCTATAATAAGCGAAATATTCAAAGCTTACCCCTCACTTTTTACTCGGAAAAACCGAAGTTTATTCTTTATTTAACAGGCTGTCCTTTGCCGCGTCAAGCCGCGCCCGGCGCTTTTGCCTGGAATTTTCGTAGATCAGATTCTGAAGCTCGTTCATACTCTCGCGAACGATGTAGCTGTGCCCGTTTTCAAGTACGATAACCGTGTCGGGCGTTTCATTTACGGTTTCAATAAGCTCCTCATTGAGCATAAAGACCTTACCGTCAAGCTTAGTCAAAAAAATCATAAAACCACCGAATTAAATTGAGGTGATCGGGCACGCTCTCCCGCGCTTGCGGTAAAGCGCGCCCGAAAACCGTATCATTAAAGGTTAAACAAACGAGTAAGTGCGTTCACACTATAAGATCAAACGCCGTCAAGTTATCTCTTGAGGCTGAGAAGCTCTTCAAGCATCGTATCCGAAACCGTGATAACACGGGAGTTAGCCTGGAAGCCTCTCTGGGTAGTGATCATATCGGTAAACTCCTGCGAAAGGTCTACGTTGGACATTTCGAGAGCGCCCGAAATTATCGTACCCGAGCCTTCCGTACCCGCGATCTTAAGCTTGGGCTCACCGGAAGCCACTGTTTTCCTGAAGTTCGTGCCGCTTACCTGAGCCAGACCGTTTACGTTATCAAAGGTAACGACGTCGATCCTTCCGAGAACGATAAAGCCGTGAACAGCGTGCTGACCGACGATCGTTCCGTCCGACTGGATAACGATATCCGAAAGATCGCCGTAGGTCTGCTGCGAGCCGATTCTTCCGTTTTCGAGAGCAAATGTTCCGAGAGACTTTGCGGTTTCGGTAAAGAAGCTGTCCTTACCGTCCATAGGTCTGATCGCGGGGTTTCCGCCGAAGAACGCCTGTCTGAATACGGGCTGCCAAACGTTCTGCGGATCCTTCTGGGTCGGGAAATCAGCGCCGTAGTCAAGACCCGAAATATCGTTAAATGTGAGAAGTCTCTTGGCGTCTCCGTTTGCCGCTTCTCTTATAGCTCTGTTTACGTCGGTAATGGTGCTGTCCGCGCCGACGGTGATCGTAAGGGTGTTTTCGTCCCAGATAGCGCTTGTATTTCCATAGCCTGCTTTGTAAGAGAATACGACCTTATAGTTGTTTCCGAACGCGCCCGCTTCCTGAACCTGAACATCAAGCGTAACGCCCGTAACCGTTCCGCCGACAAGCTGAGCATCCACGCCGTTAACCAATTGGTCGAAGATCTCTTGCCTCTTTTCTTCACCGGCGGGAAGCACGAGGTTGTCACAGTTGAGCTTAGTAACATTCTTGCCTGCCGCGTCAAGCTCGTCTATCTGAGCCTTTATCGCCGCGTTTATATCTGCGGCTGTGCTGTCATAATAAGCCGTGATAGTCCACGCGCCTGTGTCGCTGTCGTATACCGCTGTTTCAACAGCGTCCGCATTCGGTCTTTCCGACAGATTGATCTTGACCGTGTCTTTGCAGGTAGGGTCGTTTACAGAGAATGTCATGTAAGCGTGCTTGGTCATTCCCGCGTCGTCTAAATAAGTTGTGTGGAACTGATACTCGGCGGTCTTCGTTGTAAATCTGAAATCCTCTACGCGGTTGCTTGCGGCACGCGCCTCTCTGTCGTTGGGGATGTTCTCAAACTCAAACTTAAGCGAAACATCGTCGGGGAGCGTAATGCCGCCCGCCTGAAGCGCGGTCTGTATCGCCTGCTCGAAATCGTCCTGAGAGTTATACTGTTCGTCGGAATTAAAGAATATGTTGAGGATACCGTTATTATAAGTAGCATAGGGGAAATCCGCCTCGGTAAAGGTAACGGTCATATCCGTATAGTCCGAGGGAGCGGAAACGGAAATAGTAACGTTTGTTCCGTTTACTCTCTTTGTAGCCGAAGAGGCGTTGTCGTTAGTCGCGGGGATAACGATCCTGATTATCTCCGAGCTTGCCTCCTGACCCTCGGAATTTCCCATCGTACCGAGTACGTGATAACCCGAAGCGTTTACGAGATAGCCGTTGTCGTCTACCGAAAACTTACCCGCTCTCGTGTAGAAAATGTTGCCTGTAGCGTCCTGAACCTGGAAAAAGCCGTCGCCGTCGAGAGCGATATCCGCCCACCAATCCGACTGGGTAAAGCCGGAGTTTGTCATATTAGGAACCGTAGAGTTAAGTCTTACACCGTAGCCGACCATCGCGGGGTTTACGCCGCCCAATGTAGCCGTACCGCCGGAAGGGTTTATTTTGTACTGATAGTAAATGTCGCGGAAGGTAACTACGCCCGCCTTAAAGCCTGTGGTGTTTACGTTTGCGATGTTGTTACCTATAACGTCCATTTTTGCCTGGTGGGTCTTAAGACCCGTAACGCCTGAATACAAAGATTTAACCATATAATTGACCTCCAAAAAAACTTAATGTTTCCTCTCCGTGCGCCTGAGCTGAGTCGCAGCCCGGGCAATGAATTCCCGAAGGTCCGTTCATATAATCACGGTAGAGTCAATATTTGTGAAAATATTTCCTTTAAGCTCTTCCTGAGCAATGGTCGTAATGACCTTGTTGTTTCTCACGCTGACAACAAACGCATTATCGCCTACAAGAATAAGCGCGTCCTGACTTCCCTTATCCGCCGCTATCTCAACGCCCTTGTTGAGCCTGTCGAGTGTGCCGTTTTCGGTTATGTCAATGTTTCTCTCCGAAATTCTCTGCATTGCGTGCTTTGAAAATTCGACGCCCTGCTTTTCCTCGATCTTCTGCTGTAAAGCCTGTGCAAAGCTTGCTTCATTCGGCTTTTGTACAGCTTCGCTCGGAGAAACGCCTGTTCCCGTAGTAACGCTGATTTGACTTCGCAGCGCAAGGTATTCGCTAATCAGCATAACTACCTACCTTTCTGCATCAATCAGTCTTAATTTCCCTCAGTGTTTTCAGAATCGCCTTCAACTCCGCCAACGTCCTCAACATCCTCGCCTTCAGCGCCCTCGGGTGCCTCGCCGCCTTCGTTGTCGTCAACATAAGCGTAGGTAAGCTCAATGATATCCTCGATAGGTCTGGAGCTTCCGTTTACAACCACATAAAGCTTTCCGCTTATTACTCTGATCGACTCGATAAAGCCTGTGTCGATGTAGTTCTTGCCGTCGGGAGTAGTGCCGGAGATCATCGCGTACATTCCGATCATCATGCTCGCTCTCGAAATGCTGTCGCCAAGAGAATCCGTACCGCTTACAAATCCGGAGCTGCCTGTCGATTCTTCTTGCTTGGGAGTATCCGTAACCGAGGTAACCTTTGACAGATCGAACTTTTCGCCGTCGATAGTAACGGTATAGCTCTTTCCGTCCGCGTTTTTAACAACGCTCTCCACAACACCTGTTTTTGTAATGATGTTGGCTCCGTCAACTCTCGAAGCGGTCGCGGTCTTTCCTACGAGACTCGAGGCGTATGTAGCCATTGCGTACTTGCTTACGTCCTGAAGATAACCCATCTGGCTGAACGAAGCGAGCTGTGAAATAAACTCGGTGTTCGATGTGGGCTCGAGGGGGTCTTGGTTAGACATTTCGGAAACCAGCAGCTTTAAAAACGTATCCGAATTCAAAAGGTCGTTCTGCTTATCAACAAACTTGTCCTTATATCTTTCGTAGTTTAACTGCATCTGTTCCACAGAAGATAAAACACCGTCTTTGTATGCCATTAAATTTCCTCCTTTTCTTGATTTGTTGAGATCACATCGCCGCGATTATGTCGGCAAATGATCTTCCGTCCTCGGTCTGCTCTTCTTCAGAATCGTTTTCTTGAGCAAAATAAGGATTTTTCGCGCTTCCTTTGTAGTCCTGCGCGGGGTGGTTCTGCTGGGATTCGCCTACGGTCTGCCAGCTTTCGAGGTTTACGCCGTTGTTTTTGAGATTGGACTGCATAAGCTCGCTGTTCTGCTCGAGCATTCTCTGCGTTCTCGCGTTTTCCGCCACAATAGTTACGGAAACAGCGCCGTCCGCCGCCTTGGTGAGCTTTACCGTGATCCTTCCGAGCTCCTCGGGATTAAGCATGAGACTATACTCAGTCTGCTCGCGGTTTTCGGAAATAACCTGCTCTACCATCTGCTGGACCTGACTTACGACCTCTTTCTGAGATACGACAAGAAACTCGCCGTTGTCCCTGCGTAAAATTACAGAGCTTTCAGTTGTGCCGCCCGTCATTGCAGCAAGTCTGCCTGTGCCGTCATCTGACTTTGTCTCGGCTTCGGGCTTCTGTTTTGCGTTTTTGAGCATCTCAAGCTCCTCGCCAAGCGCCTTAGCCCTCTCGTCGACTTCCTTTACGGGTACGCTCTCTTCTGCCTTGAACAGCGTATTATCCTGCTCAGTGGTTTCGGTTTTCTCCGCCTCGTACGTCTTTACCTCGGGCTTTGATATCTCGCCGTTCTCAACCGCGTTTCTGATGACTTCCGCCGCTTCGCCGCTAATTGACGTCTGCGCGTTTGCGCTGACTTCCATGCCGGTTTCCTCTGCCGCTTCAGCCGCCGTCATGCCATAAGCTTCCCCGGCTGCTGCCGTGTCTTCCGCCGCTTCGCTTAACGTTACCGTCTCAAAAACAGCGTTTTCCTCCGGGATCCGGTCAACCACATCAAAGCTCTCCCACGGTGCCTTTTCCGGAATAGCCGCGTCAACGAAATCGACCTTGCCGATAACATCGGCCTCGCTTATCACATCACCCTCGTCCTCGCTCTCGCCCGCAAGCACCCTAAGGATATCCATGATCTCGTTGGAAACATCAACGCTCACAAGACTTGCCAGAACGTTTGCGTCAAGAGCCTTGTCCTCTTCGTCCTCGTCCTTTTTCGCAAGCTTGCCCATAAGCACCGCAAGCTGAGCCGTAAATTCGTCTCCGAAAATCTCCTTGAGCGCCGCGAGGATCTCGTCTTCTTCGTCCTCGTCTTCGTTCGATTTTCTCAGCCGCGCAAGTTCCTTCAGAACCTCTCCGATATCAACGTCCGCCGGAATATCGTCGATTTTCATCTCGCCTTTTAAGATCTTTTTGGCGATCTCCTTCGGAGTAAGAAAAGAGTATTCATTTATAGCTCCTTCCTTCTTCAGCTCTTCTACGGTAGGAACGTCGTACTTGCCCTCGTCAAAGGCTTTTTTCACGTCCTTGAATCTCTCGAGCTTTTCATTTACCTTGGACAGCATTTCCTCAAACTTCGCCATCTGGTCGTTCTGTGCGGAAACAGCCTTCGGGATCGCCGCGTCGGAGATCATAAAATCGCTTCTGAGATTCTGTTTGCTTGTGTTTACCGTTACTGCCATTATTCATTTCACCTCCCTTTATTAATAAAATAATTTATATCAAGGCTTAACGCCGTGATAACTTATTGAATCGGGGAAATCTCAGCCGAGGCTCTCGATTTTCTCCCTCACCGTCTGACCGCTTACAAACTCCTCGATAAACTGCTCGTTTTCCTTTACCTCCGCGGCGTGATATTCCTCAAGCTGTTTTTCCTCGAGCATCTCGAGCGTCTTTACGTCCTTTGTCGCGTCAACCACGACCGAAAGCTGTTTTTCTATCTCAGCCTTCTTTTCAATGATCTGCTGTTCGCGAATGTGTGTATCCTGCTGAAGCGTTACTATATAGCGCTTTCTAACGGCGATCTCGGTCGCCGCCGCGCCCTTCATGCACACCTCAGTCAGCTCGCTGCTCTGCTGCGCGGTAGTTTTTTTCAGCTCCTCAAGCGAGCCCTCAAGGCGCTTTAAGTCACCCTGCAAAACCGCCAGAGCGTTTTTCTGCCTGTCAAGCTCCTGTTCGCGGTAGTCTTTAAGCCTTTGCAGGGTAAACTGAAATTTCTTCATTTCACATCACCATTCTAACACTAACACGCTGTGCGAAGATCACTCCTGAGACTTTTTGTCTCCCACAGCGTCCATAAGCATTTTAACGGTCTCCTCCAGCGGAAAGCTCTCCTTCGTACCCTGCATAAGAAAGCCGTTTATCGCGTCAATTTTCTTTATCGCCTCGTCAAGCTGGGGATTTGTCCCGTGCTTGTACGCGCCTATCGAAATAAGGTCGTAGTTCGCGTTGTAAAGCGAAAGCAGATTTCTCAGCTTTCCCGCCGCCTGATTGTGCGCGGGCGTTGCTATCTCGCTCATAAGTCGCGAAACGCTCGAAAGAACGTCTATCGCGGGATAGTGGTTCTGCGCCGCTATCTTTCGCGAAAGGATAATATGTCCGTCGATAATTCCGCGAACGGTATCCGCTATCGGCTCGTTTGTATCGTCACCCTCTACAAGCACCGTGTAAATTCCCGTGATAGAGCCCTCCGGGAAATTTCCCGCACGCTCCAGAAGCTTAGGCATCGCGCTGTAAATAGACGGCGTATAGCCTCTCGCTATCGGCGGCTCGCCTGTCGAGAGTCCTACCTCGCGAAGCGCCATGGCATAACGCGTCAGGCTGTCCATCATAAGCAAAACGTCCATGCCCTGCTTCATGAAATACTCCGCGATAGCCGTAGCCGTAAGCGGCGCCTTAGAACGAAGCATCGCGGGTCTGTCCGAGGTCTCGACTACAAGCACCGACCTTGCCATTCCTTCTTCGCCCAAGTCGCGCTCGATAAACTCTCTTACCTCGCGTCCTCTTTCTCCCACCAGCGAGATCACATTTACGTCCGCCTTGACCTTTCGGGCTATCATTCCCATAAGCGTGGATTTTCCCACGCCCGAGCCTGCGAAAATTCCCATTCTCTGACCCTTGCCCATGGTAAGCGTGCCGTCTATCGCTCTTACCCCAAGCTCTATCGTTTCACGAATGGGAGGTCTTACAAACGGGTTTACGGGGATACCGGTAATGGAGACCTCTTCGTCACAATCCACCTCGGGCTTTCCGTCGAGAGCGTTTCCCATTGCGTCAATGATACGTCCCTTAAGACCCGCGCCAACCTTGACCATAAGCTTGTCGCCGGTGTTGTCAACTATCGAGCCGGGACCTATCCCCTCTATCTCTGTATAAGGCATAAGCAGGATGTTGCTTTTGTTAAATCCGACAACCTCCGCTTTTATAAAGCTTTTCATATCCTTCGAAAAGATCCTGCAGACGTCTCCGACGCTTGCGGTAGGTCCGCTTGCTTCTATCGTAAGTCCGGATATCTTCTCGATCTTGCCCATATAGCGGAACAGCTCTGCGTTGTTTATATCATCACGAAACCCCGCTAAATCAAGCATTTTACCACTCCATTTATTATATCGGCAAATTTTCCGGAAATCTTAGCGAATTCCCCGGAAAATTCATCTGCCGCCGGCATATTCCTTTAAAACATCATTCGCCCTCGTCAACTGACTCCTGCTCGTCAGTCCCGGGGTCTAATATCGACTTTTTCCTTGTGCGCTTTTTGGGAGTCTCATCGCGGAATCTTCCGTCGCCAAGCTCTTTTATCATCTTGAGCTGTGTCGTAACTCCCGCGTCGGTTATCTCATCGCCGTTATCAACAATGACCGTTCCCGGGTCGCCGTTTGCCAGAAGCTCGACCTCGACATGCGCAAGTCCGCCGCAAAGCTCCCTGAGATACTCATAATCTCCCGAAAGCTCGGTTGTCGCCTCGTTTTCCTCAAGAGTAATGCGAATGACCTTTGAGTTGCGGAAATCCTTAGCCGCCTGTTTTATCAGCTTTTTAGCGACAGTCCCGTCTTTAACACTCATTGAACCCAGCGTGACTTTATTCGCTATATCCATAACGGTATCGTAAATTTCCTTTTCATACCGTTCGAAAAGCCTGATCTTCTCCTCGTTTATCCTGTCCGAAAAATCCCTCGCCTCATCGAGAATACCCTTGCCCTCTGACATTACAAGCGACTTTCCGTCCTTTTTTCCCTGCTCAAAGCCCTCGGCTCTCGCCTTTATAAAAACGTCGCCGCGCTTTTTCTCCGCGTCGCTCTCGATCTCCTCGGCCCGTGCCTCGGCGTCTTCGATGATCCCCTCGGCTCTGCGCTTTGCCTCAAGGATGACCTCCTTGCCCTGTTCGATATACTGTTCTTTCAGGTTCGCAAGCTCACGCTGTTTCTGCTCAACATCGCGAAGCGCCGCGATAAGCTCGGCTTCCTTTTTTGCCAGTATATCCTCTTTTGAGACCTTCGGCTCTGTATTATGCTCGTGATGTTTCTCGGTATTATCCCGAGACTGATTTTCAGCCGTCGCGGCTTCCTTTTCCTGTATATCCTCAACAACCGCCGCTTCGCTTTTGTGAACGGCAACAGAATTCGAGATGTCAATCCCGCCGCCGTAGCGCACGGAATTATACTTGTATATTGCCAACAAATTCACCTCTTACTCGATTTGCTTACACATTTGCGCAGCAGTAACGCTCCATATATCCGCGCACATCCGCGGCAGATCACGCGATGATCTCGTCCTCGCTGCCGCGGCTGATAGTGATCGTACCCTCCTGCTCGAGACGCCTGATGATGGCGACGATCCTCTGCTGAGCCTCGTCAACGTCACGCATACGCACGTTGTGCAGATACTCGATATCCGCCTGAAGATTCTCTCTCGCACGGCTGGAAATGTTCGCGAAGATACACTCCGCGACCTCCTGCGTAGAGCCCTTGATAGCAACCGCCAGATCCTTCGCATCCACCTGCTTGACAAACTCCTGGATATCCTTGGAATCGAGACGTACGATATCCTCGAATACGAACATCTTCTGCTTGATAAGGTCGGCGAGCTTCTGGTCGCGCGCGCCGAGTTCGTCGAAGATATACTTTTCCGTCGCTCTGTCGACGTTGTTCATGATCTCCGCGACATAGTTGATACCGCCGACCTCCATGCTGTCCGTAGAAGCAAGCATCGCGAACTTCTTTTCAAGCGACGACTCTATCGACTTTACAACGTCTGGAGAAGCTCTGTCCATCGTAGCTATTCTTTCTACGACCTCCACGCGCTTTTCCTTCGGAAGCTCCGACAGGATAGCGGACGCCTGGTCTGCTCTCGCGTAGGAGAGAATGAGCGCGATGGTCTGCGGGTGCTCGTTCTGAACGATAGCCAGCAGGTTTTTATAGTCTGCCTTTCTCACGAAATCAAACGACTTCGACTCAAGCTGTTTGGTGATCCTGCTTAGCAGCAGATCCGCCGACTCTTTGCCGAACGCCTTTTCAAGAACGTTTCTCGCGTAGTCGAGTCCGCCCTCGGTGACAACCTTTTGCGTAAGGCACAGCTCGTAAAACTCGTTGAGGACCTCCTCGACCGTATCGATCGAGTGAAACTCCATACGCGCAAGCTCTACCGAAACGCTCTCAACGTCGTCATCGGACATATGCTTATATATTGCCGAAGCATTTTCAGCTCCCATTGAAGCAAGCACAAGCGCCGCCTTTTTGGACGGAGTCAGCTCCCCGTTATTCGCCGCCTTTTCCGAACCCGCCATAATCAACACCTCTGTATCAAACTAACATTATCCAAGAACAAATTACGCGTCTTCTTTAAGCATATTCTTGATGATCGATGCAACGATCTCGGGATTTGTCTTGGCAAACTCAGAGATCTCGCGCTTGAGTATCGTCTCACGCGACTCCTTGCCCGCTTCTTCCGTAAGGCTCGCGATATTGAAGTCCACCTCTCCGGGAGTCTCGTCCATCATCTGCGTTCCCATTACGCCGGCATACTGTGCCGAAGCCGCCGCAGCAGCCTCCTGGCGCTTGATTATCTTCTTCTTGCGGCTTCTGCTTACAAACAGCGAAGCTATAAGCAGTATAACAAGAATAATTCCGAGCGCGATAACGACAAACAGCAGTATATTTCTGTATGTATCAACAGGTCTTGTGACAACTCCCGTGAAATCTCCGCCCGCCGTCGAGCCGCCTCCGGCTACTCCGTCAAGCGAGAACACGGTGTTCCATACAGCGACGTTTTCCACGTCGGTGTTCGCCGCCTTTGCCACCATTCTCTCGATATCCTCGCGGTCCGCCGCCGTCAGATCGCCCGAGTTTATGGCAAGACCGACCGACAGACTTTTTATCTCATAGCCGTTCTTTTCAATGTAGGTCTTTATGTTCGTAACGTCGTACTGAATTTCGTCTTTCCTATAATAATAGGACTCTCCGTCCACAAGCCCGTCGATAGTGGGATAATCGGGAGACAGATCGCCGTTCGGCGTAACCCCGACAAGTCCGCCCGAGTTCTCTCCGTCTATCCACTCTATAACGTGATCCTCGTGGTTTGCCACGCCCGTATTGGTTCCCTCAACGGGGAAATATTCCGTGCTTTCTACCCTTTTTATGTCGAAATCAAGGTCAGCCGCGACATTGAGCGTATAGCCGTTCGGGCCGAAGATATTCGACATCATTTCTTTAAGGTCGGCTTTAAGCGCCTCGGTTATCTGAAGCGTAAACTGCTGTCTTCTGCGCGCGATGTTGATGCCCGAAGCGTCAACCGCGCCGCTTTTCTCCTCTTCCTCCGAGACCCACTCATAAGGGCGTCCCTGCGTGTCCACAACTGAAATATTATCTATAGTAAGACCGTCGACGCTCGTTTCAATAAGTCTGAAGATAGCTCTAACCTCGGCGTTCGTCAGCTCGTCGTTGCCTCTGAGCTTGAGAGTGACAGAGACCCTCGGCTCCTCATCCTTACTTGTGATAACATAGTTCGGCGTCTGCGGGATCTCAAGTATAGCCGTCGCCTCAGCCACAGGATCAAGCTTGGAAAGAGTCGTCGCAATGCGCTGCTCTCTCTGCTGACGCATAACCTCGCGCTTATCCGTATCCGTACTCCACAGATCAACGCCGTCGTTCCATATATCGTAGTTCGACGCGTTTTTCGGATAACCCGCCACAAGCAGGCTCATTCTCAGATCATCGACCCTGTCCACGGGTACAATAATATCGCCCGAAGCGGTAGTCCTTACACCCGTAACCCCCTGCTCCTGTATAATAGCAACGATCTCGCCCGCCTCGGTGCTTGTCAGCCCCGAATAGAGCGTAGCCTCGTCCTTATGGTTGAGCAGGATCGCAAGAATGATTATGATAGCGATAAGCGCAACGGGAATAGCCGCAACCATAATTTTCACCGCGGTGGAAAAACCCGTCCATTTATCCTTTACAAATACCGTAACCTTTTTTACTCTTTCGCCCATCTTATTTTTATGCCACCTTTATTATACCTGCATATTTATAATGGAGTTGTAAGCGCTTACAACCTCGTTCTTTACCGTAACCAGCATCTCAACAGCCATGTTCGCTTTCTGGATGTTGGCCTGGACCTGCGCGAGGTTGTCAATGTTGCCGAGCATAAGGTCGATCATATCGCGGTCTACCTGCTCATTAGTATCGATCACGTTGTCCACAAGACCTCTGAAAATATCAAGGAAAGACGCGCTGTCTACATTGACTACCGCGTACTTCTGCGTGTCCATATCCTTCATTTTCGTCATCGGTTCCATACGGCCAAGCGATACAAAAGGCACAAATTCCATAATTATGTACTCCCTTTTAGATATTAGAAGTCAGAGGCAAGAGGTAAGAACGACCGCCGAAAAGCAATCGCCGCAACTCTCTTCCCGTTCATACGCCAAAGCAATCATCAGCCCTGACCTATTCTCAGCGCCGAAGAAGCCATAGCCTTTACAAGGTTGAACACCTCGACATTGGCGTTATACATATTGGAGGCTTCCATAGCGTCCATTTCTTCTACCGCAACGTCAACGTTGCTCTCATAAACATACCCGTACTCGTCCGCGAGAGGATTGTTCGGGCTGTAAACGGGAGTGACCGGCGTCGGGTCCTCAACTACCCGCGAGCACTCCACACCCTTGAGCTGAACATAGTAAAAGCGCTTTGCCTCGTGCTGACCCATTTTAGTCCACAAAATTCTCTTAAACGATTTGTCCTCGTTGAAAACGACCATCTGACGCTTGTAAACGTCCTCGGCGTTTGTCGCGTAGTCGTCCGCGTTAGCTACGTTCTGCGCGATGATGTCAAGCCTGAACTGCTGCGCGGTCATACCCGAGACCGGGATATCAAACGAACTTAAAAAAGCCATTTTTTACCCTCCTTAATAATTACTTGGTGACAAGGGCGCTTCTCATGCGCGAGAAGCTTCCGTTCATCTCATTTATAAGCATATCGAACTGATAGCTTATCTTCGACAGCTCGGCGGCCTGCGTGTCGTGGTCAACGTTGTTTCCGTCCGCCTGGTCGTCCGTGACTGTATCAACAACTATCCGCTGCGCAAGGTTAAGCTCCTTCTTAACGCTGCCGTCGGCGCGCAGTTTATCCCTCAGCACGCCGTGAAAAGTAAGATATTTGCAGTTATAATCGGGCGTATCCTCGTTTGCGATATTCTGCTCGATTATCTGCATCTTCTGCCACAAAACCGTCATTCCCTGCTCGGTTATCCTGAAGGCAGTCGTATCAAAAAGAGCCATAACAAAACCCCCTGCTGAAAAATTTGCTTACTTCATACCGTTTTAAGGCGCAATTATCCCATAAGTCGCAATTGCCCATAATCATTATACAACATATTTTTAAAAATTTCAACAGCTTTTTTAAATTTTTCACCAAGCCGTCAAAAATACTGCAAAAAAAGCGCTGTTTTTTTGGCACATAGCTCTAAACTCACAAAAAAATATATGAATTTTAGTACAATTATACAACCGAAAATTATAATGTCGCTGACAAATTTTACAAATTTTACGAAAAAAATTAAAAATCCCGCTTGACAAAAGCGGAATGATATGGTAGAATAACGTTGTTAATTGAATATGCCTTACAAACCTATGAAGCAGAGATAAAGGTGTTTGCAGCACTCACAGAGAGCGGTCGTTGCTGAGAGTACCGCAGAAAGCGAAGCATCAAATGGACTGCCGAGGGCGCGAGGAAAACCGCGGTAAAGCGGCGAGTATTCCGCGACGTGCGCGAGCGTTAATCGCAGGGGTATGTCAGTACCCGCAGAGAGCGCGGATATTCCGCGAATTAAGGTGGTATCGCGGCGATCTATTCACCGTCCTTATGACAGGCAAATGCTGTCACAGGGGCGGTTTTTTAGTTTTTTTAGAGATTAGAGATTAGTTGAAAGGAGCACCAAATGTTGGTACCAAGTCTTGAAGAAGCGAAAGAATACGCCGAGTACAGCAGGATCCCCGTCAGGCGCGAGATCCTCTCGGATATCAGGACCCCCATAGAGGTCCTGAAGATACTCAAGTCCGTAAGCAAGCACGTTTATATCCTCGAAAGCGTGGAAAATCAGGAAAAATGGGGACGCTATACTTTTCTGGGATATGATCCCACGCTTGAGATATCCTGTATAAACGGAAGCATGACCGTAAAAAACGTGCTTTCGGGAGAAAGCAAAACATTTGAGGTCAAAAGTCCCGCCGAGTATATCCGAAAGCTGATGGGAGAGTTACTCTCGCCCGCGATCCCGGGATTTCCGAGCTTTACGGGCGGCTTGGTCGGGTATTTCGGATATGACTACATCAAATACAGCGAACCCCGCCTGAAGCTTGACGCGCTCGACGAGGAGCATTTCAAGGACGTTGACCTTATGCTGTTCAACAATGTTATAGCGTTTGACAATATCCGCCAGAAAATAATACTTATCACAAACATCTCGGGCAATAACATAGACAGCGATTACAAGAGAGCCGAGCAGGAGCTTGACAAAATGGCGCGGCTTATCATTGACGGAAAGCCCGAGCAGGACAAAAAGGCCTGCCTGAAAAGCGAGTTTAAGCCCCTGTTCGACAAGGAGCAGTTCTGCGAAATGGTGGAACGCGCCAAGAAATACATTTATGAAGGCGATATCTTTCAAGTTGTATTGTCCAACAGGCTCGAGGCGGAATTTGAGGGCAGTCTGCTGAATACCTACCGAATGCTGAGGACAACAAATCCCTCGCCGTATATGTTCTATTTCTCAAGCGACGATATGGAGGTCGCGGGGTCGAGTCCCGAAACGCTCGTAAAGCTTGAAAACGGCGTGCTTCACACCTTCCCTCTCGCGGGAACGCGCCCGCGCGGAAAGACCGAGGAAGAGGACAAAGAGCTTGAGCGCGGACTTCTCGCGGACGAAAAGGAGCTTTCCGAGCACAATATGCTGGTAGACTTAGGCAGGAACGACCTCGGAAAGATATCGGAATTCGGCTCGGTAGAGGTCGAAAAGTATATGTCGATAGAGCGTTATTCGCACGTAATGCACATCGGCTCGACAGTCCGCGGACAGATACGCAAGGAATTCTGCGCGCTCGACGCGGTCGACGCGGTCCTTCCCGCGGGCACTCTCTCGGGCGCGCCGAAGATACGCGCCTGCGAGATAATAAACGAGCTTGAAAACAACAAGCGCGGTATCTACGGCGGAGCGATAGGCTACATTGATTTCCACGGAAATCTTGACACCTGCATCGCCATCCGCCTGTGCTTTAAGAAAAACGGAAAAGTCTTTGTGAGAAGCGGCGCGGGGATCGTCGCGGACAGCGTACCGGAAAACGAGTTTACCGAGTGTATAAATAAGGCCAAGGCGGTTGTAAACGCGCTCGAAGCCTCACGGGAGGTGTAAATATGATCTTGCTTGTTGATAATTATGACAGTTTTTCCTATAATTTATATCAGCTTATCGGCTCAATAGATCCCGATATCAGAGTCATACGCAACGACGAGCTTACCTGTGAGGAAGCCCTCGCGCTTGATCCCTCTCACATCATCATAAGCCCCGGACCGGGCAGACCGCGCGAAGCGGGGATATGTGAGGAGCTTGTTTTAAACGCAGCGGGAAAAGTTCCCGTTTTAGGCGTATGTCTCGGACATCAGGCCATATGCGAGGCGTTCGGAGCGAAAATAACCTACGCGAAAAAGCTTATGCACGGAAAAAAGTCCGTAATAGAATACGACCGCACTTCGCCTATGTTTTCGGGAATAGACACTTTTTTGGAGGTAGCGCGGTATCATTCACTCGCTGCGGACGAATCAACAATGCCGGACGAACTTAAAATAACCGCGAGAACAAATGACGGAGAAATTATGGCTGTCGAGCATAAAAAATACCCCGTTTTCGGACTGCAGTTCCACCCCGAAAGCATACTTACTCAAAACGGCAGGATAATCGCCGAAAACTTTCTGAAAATAAGCTGATATTTTTCGGTATTTTCGAGCTGAATTAATCATGAAATATTTCCGTAAAAAACCGCGCCGAAAACCGGCTTGAATTTCTTATATTTTTTCAAATAATTTTTATTGGAGAAATTACGATAATACAGCCAAATATTCAGGATAAAAAATACAGTTTTAAAGAGTATTTTTTCAGGCAATAAACCGCTTGATTTTTCGGGAATTTTTTACGGAATTATTTGCGGTATTTTTTAAAACAATAAAATAATATTTTCGCTTTGATTTTTTATTGAAAATCAGCAAAATTAAACGGAGGAAAATTCAATGATAAAAGAAGCAATTGTTAAGATCGTTGACAAGCAGGATCTGACCTACGACGAAGCTTATCGGGTAATTACAGAAATTATGTCGGGAGAGACTACTCCCACACAAAACGCGGCATTTCTCTCGGCTCTCTCGACAAAGAGCACCAAAGCCGAGACTATCGACGAAATAACAGGCTGTGCCGCCGCTATGCGCGACGCCGCCACAAAATTTGAAAACGACCTCGACCTGCTCGAGATCGTCGGCACGGGCGGCGACAACGCTCACAGCTTCAACATCTCCACGACCTCGGCAATCATTATAGCCGCTTCGGGGATAATGGTAGCCAAGCACGGCAACCGCGCGGCTTCGTCGCTTTGTGGCACCGCGGACTGTCTTGAAGCTCTCGGAGTGAACATCGACCTCGACCCCGAAAAGTGCCGCGAGCTTCTTGAAAATGTCGGCTTCT
>JAFLUF010000015.1 GCA_022508925.1 Oscillospiraceae bacterium
ATAATGTCCGCGTCGCACCATTTCGCAAGCTGGTGCTGGGTCATGGTCTTTCCCGTGCCGAAACCTCCGGGGATAGCCGCCGTGCCGCCTTTGGCTATGGGGATAATGGTGTCGATCACGCGCTGTCCCGTAATAAGCGGGGTCGTCGCGCGAAGGCGGTTTTTTATCGGGCGCGGGATCTTTATCGGCCAGCGCTGTACAAGCGTAAGCTCCTTTTCCTCGCCGTTTTCGAGCTTTATTTTCAGTATAACGTCGTTTACGCGGTATTTTCCGCTTTCCGCAGCGAAAACCACCTCTCCGCTTATATCGGGAGGCGCCATGCATTTGTGAGTGATGAGCGGCGTTTCGGGAGTCGTGCAGTAAATATCTCCGCCGCTTATCTTCTCGCCGACCTTTGCGCAGACAGCAACGTCAAACTCGCGCTCGGTATCGAGCGAAAACAGGCTGCTTCCCTCGGTTACAAACGCTCCCGACAGTTTGGTCATATCCCGAAGCGGACGCTCTATACCGTCGAAGATATTCGAGATTATCCCGGGACCTAAATTCGCGCAGACGGGCGCGCCCGTACCGAAAATAGGCTCGCCTACCTTTAAACCGGCGGTGTCCTCGTATACCTGTATCGTCGTAAGCTCGTCGGTTATTCCTATAACCTCGCCGATAAGCCTGCGCTCGCCGACATAGACCATTTCGAGCATGGAAAACTCTCTGGCTCCCGCTGACTTTACGACAGGTCCGTTTATTGAATAGATCGTGTTCAAAATTTTCACCTACTAACCCGCTTACAATCTTAATTCTTTTTTATCCGAAAACGCGGCTGATTCGTCGTCGAGAGCCTTGTCAAGCGTGAGATCGCAGAACAAGCCTTTTTCCTCGTCAAGCGCGCCTATTCCGCCGAGTATGATGGTGCTGTCGGCTCTTATTTCATTTTTGCAGAGTTTTTTGAGCTTTTCGACATCCTTTGCGGCGCAGAGAATAACGCACTTTTCACCGAGAGCCTTTTGCGCTTTTTCAACCGACTTTTTAAGATAATTACCGTATTTTTCGCTTTCGGCAAAGAGCTTTAAGTCGTTTCTTATCTCCTCGAAAAAGCCGTCGATAAGCTCTTTTCTGTAAACGCGCACCGCCTTGGCGGTCTCATAGTCGCAGCGTGAAAGCTCGCGTTTATAGCGCTGTTCAAAGGCTGTCTGCTCGCGTCTGAGCTGTGAAATAGCCTCGCGCGCGGCGGCCTCTTCTTTTTCCTTGCCCGCGGCGCTTTTCTGGTCGCGTATCCTTGCCGTCAGAAGGGCTATCTCCTCGTCCGCCTGTTTGTTGACGTTCTCTTTGAACATCCGCATCTTATAGCGGTTTATTTCGTTTAAATCCATAAAAATCTCCTATACCCAAAAAGGAAGGGCGAATAGATCAAAGGTTTTTTACAGTTTAATTCCTATCGACTCTTCCACATATCGGCTTATTGATTCCGAGACCCCGCTTGAACCGTGGCGGTCGGGAATTTCAACAATAAGCGGGCGGCGGCGGTTCAGCTTTATATCATAAACCTTATTTTTACAAAGCTCGGAGCATATCTGAGTCATAAGCACGACCGCTATCTCCTCGTCGTTTACCGCGTCGGAAAGCGCGGCGGATACCTCCTCGGCGGTGTGAGCCACAACGCCCTCTATTCCCGCTATGCGCATTCCCATTTTCGTGTCGATGTTGTCGCTTATAAGAAAAAACTTCATATTCCCCTCGAACCTAAAGAATCAACCAAACAGAATAAGTATCGAAATAAGCAGACCGTAGATCGCGACGCCCTCGCCGAGAGCCACGAAGATAAGCGCCTTTGAGAATACTTTTTCATTTTCCGAGATCGCGCCGAT
The DNA here is from genome assembly GCA_022508925.1 of Oscillospiraceae bacterium. GTDB lineage: Bacteria > Bacillota > Clostridia > Oscillospirales > Ruminococcaceae > CAG-115. The sequence continues at coordinate 1,860 of JAFLUF010000015.1, forward strand.
AGCGGCGGGAGCGGCAGAGCCTACGGCAATTCCCGCGGCAATAGAGCCTACGCCGGTCGAAAGCGCGGCGGCGAGATATCTCAGCCCCTCGCTGGCAAAAACATCGGAGGCAAGAACCTCGGCGGCTTCGGTCGTTTCGGCAAACGCTCCGGTAAACGGCAGAAGCGTCGTTACAAGCAGAACGCCGAAAAACGACGCGATATTTGTTATAATTGCGCGCTTCGCGTTTACGCTTTTACCCTTGCTTTTGCGGTAGAGCGCAACAAATATCGGCGACATGACAAGTGCCACTGCAACAAGCGGCAGAACGAAAAACATAATACTATCCATAGTTTTATCCCTCCGAAATAAAAATGATTTACAGTTTAATCAACGCTTACATCAAGCGTTACGGGTGAGAAATCCTTTCCGTTTCCTTCGTAGAAACGGCTGAAGACTTCGTAGAATTCAAGTCTCAGGACCTGTATCCCCGAAAGCAGACCTTCTATTCCCATAACAAGCAGATTTCCTATGATATAGGTTATGACCGTGCCGACGGTTACGGGAGAATCCGGCTCCGCCGCTCCCGCAAGCTGGGAAACGACAAGCATGAAGCCCGCGTGTGAAAGCACAAAGCCGCCTATTCTGAGATAGCTCATTGTATTTGACAAAAACGTTATCGCGCCCTCTAAAATGTCGATAAACGCCTCGGCTACGCTGAACTCAACGTGCCTGTGCTCGATAAGTCCCATAAGAGGATGCTTGAAAAAGATCAGCACTACAGGAACTATTATCAGAATAAGAACATACGGCAGGCTGAATACCTCAACTCCGAACAAAAACGTCGCGCCCGCGCCGAACAAAAGCGCGGTGTATATTACGGCGCCCGAAACTCCGTTTACCGCGAAAAGCGCTTCGCCATATTTTTTCGCGCGGAAGTTTTTGACAATGTTGAAGATTATCGAAATAAGTATGAGTATCACGCCGAGTATAAGCGCGAAGATCAGTATTACCATCGCCGCCTGGAAAATGTTTTCGGGGTGTTCGGGTATTCCCAATCCGCTCAGCAGCTTGCAGACGCCGTGCCAGATATTCTCGCGGTGGTAAATGGGGGTTATTATCGTTTCGATTCCGAAAACCGAGCCGTAAACGCACCCGAAAAGCGCCGAAAAAATGCCGAGCCTTGTCATTATGGGAGCGAGGCCGTTTTTCGTAAATCTCGAAAGCACAAATCCCAACAGCGACACCAATAAGCCCTGTCCCACATCTCCGAACATGACCCCGAACATCAGCATATAGGTAAACGCGACGTAAGGCGTGGGGTCAAAGCCGCTGTAGCAGGGAAGTCCGTACATTCGTATAAACATCTCGAACGGACGGGTTATTATATTGTTTTTAAGCTTTACGGGAATTTCGTCCGAAGCGCCCTTTCGCTCTATCGGAATTTCGTCGCAGACGATATCCTCTCCCGCTTTTTTCAGAAGTTCCGTCAGCCTGCCGCTTTCGACCGTGGGCGCGTATCCCGAAAACGAGAATCTCTCGCCCGAAATTATAACTTTTTGTCTCAGCTCGAAGCACTCCGACTTGAATTTGAGCTTTGATATCACCGCCGAAAGCTCGTCGCGCGTTTTATCCGAGAAATACGCAAGCTCTTCCTCAATTTTCTTTTTATTCGCTTCTTCGGCTGAGATGACTTCGACAAGCTTTTTCTCGGCGTTTTCGGCAGTGTCCTCGAGATAATCCGGAAGCCTCGTTCTCTCAAAACCGAGCACGTTCATTATTTCGTCCGAAAACTCCGCTACGTTGTTAGGACTGAAATAAATTCCGTATACATACTCGGGACTTCTTTCAAACGGAACGAACACAAAGCACTTTTTCGTGTAATAGCCGAGCTTTGCCTCGTTTTCCGCGGGAAGTCTGCCTATGCGCGTTTTGATGTACTTAAGCGAGAAAAGGTCTTTAAACGAAACGTCAAGCCCGATAAGGTGCTTTACATAAGCGCTTGTGTGCTTATAGTCCTCGAGGGCGGCGTTTGTTTTTTCCAAAGCCTCTGTAAGCTCGGTAAAGCGCGAGCTTAAGTTTTCCGAGTATTCGGAAAACTCCTCGGGCATTTCGAAGCTTATCTCGTCAAAGGGGAGATTCTTTGCGGAAATTTTCAGATTTGACGCTAGGTCACCAAGCTTTGAAAGCGCCTCGCGGTATGGATTTTGTTCTCCGAGACCGCGCGTTTTTCCCGGAGAGGAAAACTGAAACACGCCGCTTTCACAGCATGCCGCCAGAGCCGCGTCGAGTTTCTGCGTTTTTCCCTCGACCGACCACAGCGACATTTTTTCTATCGCCATATATTTTCACCACCTTATAACACACTTATAATACAAGCATTTTGAGGATATCTCCGCCGTTAAGTCCGTAGCGCACGCCCTCGACAAGGGTCTTTATGTTCTTAAGCTCTGTCGAAAGACATTGCGTAAGCGCAAAGTATACCACCGCGGGACTTTGCGAAAGGCGGATTGTTTTTTCAAGATTTTTAAAGCTTATCGACTCGGTAAGCAGCTCTATCGTTTCTTTGTTTGTGGCGTGACAGCCTTTTTTTTCAAGAACAAGCGCGATCTTCTCCACGCTTTTTTCTTTTGCGAGTTCTTCTATTTCGTCCGCGGAAAGCCTGTACTTAAACGGAATTAGCGCCGAGCGGTTTTCCTCTGAGGTTTGCCCCGAAAAGCGCGCCTTTCGGCAAAACGATACCACGTTTTCCATGTCGATCGTTTTTAAGACCGCGATCTTGAATTCCTTTTTCTCGCGCCCCCGAAATTCGTTTTCAATGGCTCTGAGCAGGTGGAAATAGTACTCCGAATACAGCGCGCTCTCAAAATCTGGAATACTTAAATTCCCCGTAACTATCGCGTCGGAGAGCATCTTTTTAAGCTTTTTGTCCGAGCAGTACTGCGATTTTTCGAGAACCTCGGCCGCCTGAGCGATATTTTCCGAGCTTGCCAGAGCGGGCAGATCGAGTCTTGAGTGCTTGGTGATAAAAGCCGGAAGCGACGCGATATAATAATCCGAGCTTTTTGAAAGCACCGCGCTTACCGCTGAGATTATCTGTTCTATCTCAAGCTTTGCCACGATAAATCTGAAATAGTTTTTACACCCGCTGTGATCGAAAATATGAAAGCTTTCGAAAACATCGTAGACCGCGCGCTTTAAAAGCTCTTCAAGCCTTCCGCGGTGGATAGTGCGGGAGCTTACGTCCGCAAGCGCTTTTTCATACCTCGGCGTCTGCCTGAGATATTCGCACACGTCCGCGACGGTCTTCATTGACGAAAGACGCGCGTAGTCCTCTTTCGTAAGCCTTCGCCCGTATATCGCGCGGGATTTCGCGAGGACCGCGTTTGAATCAAACGCCATTTTATCCCTCCGTTATACGAGAAATTATCTCTGATTTCCAGCGAGCCTTGTTTTCGGAAAAAATATCCGAAAGCTCTTTACAGCGGCGGTCCTTTTCCTTTTCCGCGCCCGAAAGCCTTTCGGAAAGGGTCTTCTCCTGTTCGCCGCGGAGCTTTTGTATCCTTTCGCGCTCGGAGTCGATCTTTTCCTCGCGGGATTTCGCCTCGGCGTTTCCGACTTCAGCCGAGCGCTTCCGCTCCTCGTCTATCTCCGCCTGCGCGCGTGCCGCCGCTTTTTTGTCAAGCTCTACTATTTCATTTAATATTTTCATTTCGACCTCGTGTTTTATAAAAAAATTACAACAAAGCTTTCACCTGTATAAATATTTCTGTACATATTATATAATAAACCAAAAACCCGCTTACGTCAAGAGGTATTTTGCACAAATATCAAAAAATTTGCAAAATTTTCATGTTGTTAATTCTGACAAAATTCTGCCACACTATTGACAAGGAGATTAGGAATATTGTATAATATAATCAGCGCGTGAGTTGATTGCATTTACGCGTATGTGAAAGGAGTGTTTGTATATGCCGGAAGAATTGTATGTTCCCGTTATGATAGCCGCGGTGGTTGCTGTGGTTATTATAATAATGTTTGCGGCGGGCTATCGCAAGGCCCCGCCCGATAAGGCGTTTATCATAAGCGGTCTGCGCAGAAAGGCAAAGGTCGTTATAGGAAAGGCGTCGGTAAAGCTGCCGTTTTTCGAGAGATGCGACGTGCTTGAGCTTGCGCTTATGTCGGTCGATGTAAAGACCGCGCAGGCTGTTCCTACCGCCGATTATATCAATATCATGATAGACGCGGTCGTAAACGTTAAAATTTCCCCCGCCCCCGAGACGATTGAAAAAGCCCAGCAGAACTTTCTCAACAAGAACGTTCAGTACATAACGGGCGTCGCGCGCGAGGTCCTCGAGGGAAATATGCGTGAGATAGTCGGACAGATGCGTCTCGAGGAGATGATATCAAACCGTCAGGCGTTTGCCGATAAGGTAAGGCAGAACGCCGATCCCGACTTAAAGGCAATGGGTCTGGAGATAGTTTCGTTCAACGTACAGAATTTCGTTGACGACAACGGCGTTATCAACGACATGGGTATCGACAACACCATGCAGATACGCAAAAAAGCCGCTATCTCGAAGGCAGAAGCAGAGCGCGACATCAGGATAGCCCAGGCGGAAGCAAACCGAAAGGCAAACGACGCGAAGGTCGACAGCGAGACCGCTATCGCCGTTCGTCAGAACGAGCTTGAAATAAAGCAGGCGGAGCTTAAGCGCTCGGCGGATATAAAGAAGGCCGAGGCGGACGCGGCGTATAAGATCCAAGAGGAAGAGCAGCGCAAGACCATTGAGATAACCACCGCAAACGCCAATCTCGCCAAGCAGGAAAAAGAGGTCGAGATAAAGGCTAAGGAAGCCGAGATAAAGGAAAGAGCGCTTGAGGCGGAGGTAAAAAAGACAGCCGAGGCGCAGAAATACGCCGCGCAGCAGAAGGCGGACGCGGAGCTTTATACCGTTTCCAAAAACGCCGACGCGAGAAAGTATGAGGACATCAGAAAAGCCGAAGCGGAGCTTGAAATAAAGAAAAACGAAGCGGCGGCGATCCTCGTTACAGCTCAGAACGAAGCGGCGGCGGAAAAGGCAAAGGCAGAGGCGGCGCGCTTTGCCGCTGAGCAGGAGGCCGAAGGTATCCGCGCGAAGGGTCTCGCCGAGGCAGAGGCCGTAAGAGCGAAAGCTCTCGCGGAGGCTGAGGGTCTTGACAAAAAGGCGGAGGCAATGCGCAAGATGGAAGAAGCCGCGGTTCTGCAGATGTACTTCGAGCAGATGCCCGCGATCGCTTCGGCAATAGCAAAGCCGCTTGAAAACATCGACAAGATCACTATGTACGGCGACGGAAACACCGCAAAGTTAGTAAAGGATATTACCGAAGCTACCACTCAGGCGTCCTCGGGTCTTCTCGACGGTCTGGGCGTAGACCTCAAGCAGATGCTGAGCTCTTTTGTTGAGCGCAAGGTGACCTCGGAAAATAACGAAAAACCCAAGCAAAACGTGTAACAGCTTACAGTAAACAATATATACAAAATGCGGTCGTAATCATACGACCGCATTGGGTTTATTTACTGCTTACCGTCAACTGTATCATCTCAGCGGAACAAATATTATCTCGCCCTTGTCGACGATAGCCTTGACATTGTTTTCCACATTCTTCAAGTGCAGTATGCAGGAGTTTATTCTCAGCTTTACTCCCGGATAGATCATGCGCTTTGCGGAAACAGAGATATTTTGCATAAGCTCGAGGTCTTTGTCGATCTCCTCTATGCGTATCTTGTTCTTTTTGATCTCGTTCTGCATTTTGATGCGTGCTCTGACCGAATCGGACTTCATGGTCTCGCGCTCGGGCGAGAGCTTTCCGACCTTCGCGAACTCCGCAAGGGTGTTGAGGATCTTTCCGAGCTGATCTATTCTGTCTTCCATTTCCGTGATGCTCTTTACGAGATTGTCGCGCTCTTCGCTCAGAATAGCGTTGTTTCCGAGGGTAAGCTCGGTTTTGATATAATTCTCCGAGCCGATAACAGACGCCTCTATTCCGTCGAGGGCGGTATACTTTCCGCCCATCATAACGCCCTTGCCCGAGGCAATGATTTTCCTGCCCGCGAAAATGTTTCCTCCGATAAACGATACGCTCTCAATGTTTCCTTTGGATTTAACGTTTGAGTTCTCGCAATATCCGAGTTTTATGTCTCCGCGCGCCTCTATGCTTGAGTTTACGCTGCCGATCTTTATGGTGATGCTTCCGTCCGCGTAAAGCTCGGCGTTATTTACCGAACCGTAGACGTTGATGTCCTTTTTTGATGTAACTCTGAAGCCCTCAAAAACGCTGCCCTTTACAACAACGCTTCCGATAAAGTCTATGTTTCCGCTTGACACGTCAACGTCGCCGTTTATCACAAGGGTCTCGTCAACGCAGAACGCGCCGTTTTTAAACGAGAGATTTCCGCTTGTGGCGGCAATTATCTCTGTATCGTCGTTTACAAGCGTTGTGCCGTTGCCGATATTGAGCTTTACGGGAACGCCCTTTTTCTGATTTACAACGCGCCCGGTAATATCCGTTCCGGGTTTTCCCTCGGTGGGCGGAGATATCCTTGCAATAGGCGTGCCCTGTGTTATATTTCTTACAAGACCGAGGTTCTTATAGTCAACGACTCCATGCTCGTTTTCTACGGGTGACACCGACTGCTGAGGCTTATAAAAGTATTTGATCTCCCCGTCGATCCCGTTTTCCGGCGCTTCCCACTGCGCCACGCAGATATTTTCGTCGTAAAGCTTGCGCTCAACGGCTCTGGCGATCGCTTCCTTGAGAACGCCAAACGTGATGCCTTTTTCTTCAAGCGCCGACATAATTCTGTTTACAGAGATATCGATACCGCCGTTTTCGGGTCTTGTGAAAGAAACGAAAGCCGTCGTGCGGTTTGGATCCATTGAGAGCTCGATCATCGAATGAACAACCAGTTTTTCGTCTGACATATAAAATCCCCCCCACATAACTTAAACTATATATTTATATTATATCATAACCGTACAGGAATTGCAACCGTATTTTTGCATAAATCCCGATTTTTTTTAAAATTTCTGAAAACCCGCGGTTCAGACATTTTTGGAAATATCAAACGGAGTTGTCTGATATACGAAATAGTTCAGCCAGTTTGTAAACAAAAGCGTAGAATGCGCTCTCCAGCAGAGCGGCGGCTCGTTGTCCGGATTGTCGCCCGGATAATAATGCTTTGGCATCTCGGGATCAAGTCCGCGTTCGAGATCGCGGCGGTATTCACTGTCAAGGGTCTTCGCGTCATATTCGGAGTGTCCCGTGATGAAAAAGCGCGAACCGCTTTCGTTTCCGACAGCGTAAACTCCCGCTTCGTCGGAAACAGACATAAGCCTGAGGTCGGAAATTTTAGCGATATCCTCCGCGCGCGTTTCGGTGTGGCGAGAGTGAGGCGCGAGAAACTCGCTGTCAAAGCCGTGGAAAAGCCGCGACTTTGGCGTGAGAAGCTTGTGCAGGAAAATCCCCGAGCATTTTTTCTCAAGCGGATATTTGGGTACTCCGTAGTGGTGATAAAGCGCCGCCTGAGCGCCCCAGCAGATATGAAGCGTGGAGTGAACGTGAGAAGTCGTCCAGTCCATTATCCCGCAAAGCTCTTCCCAGTAGTCCACTTCCTCAAAATCAAGATGCTCTACGGGCGCGCCGGTGATTATAAAGCCGTCGAAGTTTTCGCTCTTTATTTCGTCAAAGCTTTTGTAAAACTCAAGCAGATGTTCCTGCGGAGTATTTTTGTTTGTATGCGACGAAACGCCCACAAAATCCACTTCTATTTGCAGAGGCGTGTTTGACAGACACCTGAGGATCTGCGTCTCGGTGGTTATTTTTGTCGGCATGAGATTTAAAAGCCCGATTCTCAGCGGACGTATATCCTGATGAAGCGCGCGGTATTCGGTCATTACAAAGATATGCTCGTCCTCGAGCACGCTCTGCGCGGGCAGTCCGTCGGCGATTTTTATCGGCATTTACATCATTCCTTTCGTACAACACAAAGAAAACGTCCCGTACAAATGTGCGGGACGACGCTCGTCAGGTTAAATGCTGCAAGTGTTGGGCTGAATTCTAACCTCTTACTTCTAACCTCTAACCTCTGATTGGCGGAGAACGAGGGATTTGAACCCTCGCGCCGGTCACCCGACCTACTCCCTTAGCAGGGGAGCCCCTTCACCACTTGGGTAGTTCTCCGAATGATGACCATATATTTAATCACGAAAGTTATTATAACATATTCCTTTTTATTTGTCAATAGCTTTTTAAAAAAACGGCGGAAAACGGAAAACTCCTCTTCGCATAAAAAGTTTTTTCGGGAATATATTGTACAAAGGAGGAATAAAAAATGGAAAACGTTATTGACCTTACCGCGCCGGACAGGCCGTTAAGCATTGAGACAACAGCGGAAATAACCGCCGAGCCGCATACAGTCGAGGCCGTCGGTATACAGATAAGCGAACCTCAGTTGTCCGAGCTGCGCGCCCGCGAACGTTCGGCGGAGGACAGCCGCGCCTCGGCGAGGGCGGTCATGATAATATCCGCCGTGTGCGGGGCGGCGGCGGGCACGGTTCTGGCGCTTACGGGAGCGGCAGACGAAGAGGCTTTATCCGCGCTGTCCGGGCGTATATCGGGGAGCTTCGGCGAGATTTTTCTCGGGCGCGCGATAAGCGGCGGAGCTGTCTTGCTGTTGGAATTTCTGCTGGGATTTTTCGCGTTTGGAGATTATGTTTCGTGGATATGTCCCGTTGCCGCGGGAATGGGCGGCGGATTTTTCATCGCCGCGCTTTGGGAGCCTGTTTTCCTCCCGTCGGAGATAGTGATATTGCTGGTAATAATATTCGCGGGAGCAAACTCGGCGGTTTTTTCGCGGAAGCTTTTAGGGCTTGCTTCGGGCAGGCGCTCTTATCTGCGCGGAATGTCTGCGGCGGAATATTCCGTGAGATTTGCCCTTATGCTTTCGGCAGTTATAGCCGCGGCGATTTACGAGGGAATAATCGCGGCGGTTTTTGTTCAGTGATATACAGCGGCGCTCCGTCCTAAGACGCGGAGCGCCGTTTTTATGAATATCAGCGATATTGGCGGATATAATAAAAGCCAAAATGCTTTTATTATACTGATTTAAATGCCCTCGCGCATACGCAAGCTTTCGGCTTGCTTCGTGCGTATCGGGCGATTATATCATTAATTCTTACGAATTTATGGTATAATAAAAGCATAGCTGCTTTTATTATACGATTTAAATGCCCTCGCACATACGCAAATCTTCGATTTGCTCCGTGCGTATCGGGCGATTATACCATAAATTCTTACGAATTTATGGTATAATATTTGGGAAAATTAAAAAAAGTACTTGACAAAAAATAGGCACTGTGATATAATCTTAATGTTAATCATTGGGGCGTCGCCAAGCGGTAAGGCAACGGACTCTGACTCCGTCATTCGGGGGTTCAAATCCCTCTGCCCCAACCAAACAAAAAAGCCTTGCGAAAGCAAGGCTTTTTTGTTTGGTTGCAAAGGGCTTCCCCGCTGCTTCGCAGCGAGGAAGCCCTTTGCTTGCGCGAATTTTTCCTTCGCCGACAGCCGTCGGCGATTTTGCTTGCTTTGCTCGCAAAACCGGAAAAAATCGCGCGGGGTTGATGCACCGCCTATTTGTAGTTCTTGTCGAAAAAATTTTTTTATAAAGGTTACGCATAAACCGTCGAATTGTGTCGAAAGACAAATTCGGCGGTTTTTATGTTTCGGGTATTGCTTTTTTCATAAAAGAGTGGTATAATATAAGAAATATGATTAAGGTGTATTATATGGAGATCCGGTTTGATAAAAGAGCGAAGAAGTTTATTGAGGCACAGGACTCGTCCACAAAGCAAAGGCTCAGAAAAGGTATTGAGGGGCTTGCTCAGAAACCGCCTGTGGGCGATATTAAAACACTTCAAGGTTACTCCGACGGACGGCTCAGGCTTCGCGTCGGAAAATTCAGAATTATTTTCAGATATACTTCTGATGGGCAAATTGAAATTTTGCAGATTATGGATATCGACAGCCGAGGGGATATTTACAAGCACAGTTAAGGAGGGAGTAATATGTCAAATGCGGCACAGCAAATTGCGGGTATGGTAGATATGCTGCCCGAAAATGACCAGAGGCTTGCTTACGAGCTTATAAAAAAGCTGGTTCTTGCGTGGGATCCCGATTTCACAAAAGTCACTCCGCAGGAAGCACAGATACTTGCCGAGGCGGAAGAACATTTCAAAAACGGCGAATACGCCGCAATGGAAGAGATCAACTGGAACTAAAATGGAATTGTCGAAAAAAGGTCAGATATAAAAAATGCTCTCGCTGTGCGAGGGCATTTTTTATGGCGCAAATGGCGGATTTTACGGAAAACGGTTGGATTTTATTGTCAACTATATACTATTTGAATTCGGAGCATTTGGTATAATTGCACAAAAAACTCGTTGAAAAATCGGCGGTTATTTTTGCGGCAAATACCTTGACAAAAAAGTATTTTTCGGGTATCATTAAAGATGAGATAGTTTTCGATATGGGATAGCTGTACCATTTTGAAAACAATAATGAGAAGGAGGATTTTATGAAAACCAAAAGCACAAACAGGTTTGTCTCTATGGCTTTGGCGCTGATAATGCTGCTGACGTGCGTTTCGTTCGGCTCGCTGTCTTTCAGTGCGAAGGCGGCTGGGACGCCCCATACTTTTGAGTCGAAGAGCATGGAAGAAGTTAAAGATTCAGGTAAATGGCAAAATGGTGATGAAGTAAAATATGATGATTATTTTACACTTCATATGAGCGCCAGCTCTAAAATTGATTCAAGTACTAAAAGCTGGAGTGACGGTTATACATCAGGCCAGAGGCTTAACTTCGGCGGTACGCCTGTAGTTACAGGTAAAGCAAGGAATGTTATGTCTTTTAAAACATCTGCGGCTGCTACCGTGAAAGTATGGTATGCATTTAACAAGACAGACCGCATGATGACAATATGGGACGCAAAAACCGGCGACGTCTATGCTGAGGTGAAAGCCGATAGTGTTACTCCTAACACAACTGACGGTTTTTACTGGGAAACAAAAGTTGAAAAGGGCGAATACTATCTTGGAGCATCTCCAAACAGCAACTACATTTTCAAGGTAGAAGTAACCGAAGAGGATTCCGAGCCTGTTGAGACTAAGGATTATACTATAACGGGCGAGCAGCTTTATACTCAGCTCAAAGACAACGTTACCGAATCCCTTGCAAAGATAACAGAAACTGTTAAATCGGGCACAAGCAACTATTTTACGATTTACTGGGATAAGGGCAGAGTTAATACAGATGATGAGAAGAATCGTGTCACGTTTGATGACGATTATAGCTCTCTTTATTCTTTTGACTTTAACGGCTATACCCGTACCAGTGACGAAAGCGGAAACAATTATCCCTGCAGACTTATTGAGTTTACTGCGGAGGATAAGGGCTACATAAAGATCTGGTGGAAAGCTGGCGGTGCCGGCAACGGACAGGAAGGCGCAAACGTGGGCAGATATGTCCAGCTGTACTCCAAGACGGACGGAAAGGCTGTCAGGATAACGGACGCCGTAACCGACAAAGCAACCAGCGGATGTTACGTTTCTACTCTTACGTTTAGCGATGCCGGAACATACTATATAGGTACTCCTAACGGAACCTGCTCTTTCTACAAGATAGTTGTAACAGAGGGCGAGCTTCCCGAGATACCCCGCACCGATTGGAAAGACATTGCTACTCCCGTTATAACTGAGGCAAAGGACGACGGCAGCGGCAAGATAATTGTTACCGTAAATGCTGACGTAAGCGATCTTGGCGGTGACAGTGTAACCGTTACCATGAAGGACTCAAATGGAGAAAAGATTGCTTCTAAGAGCTCTTCCAGCAGCAAGAAAGACAACTTACACACGTTTGAGTTTGAACCAACCGATTCGGGTACATACACCTTTACGGCGGCTCTGTCCCGAAAAGATGACAAGGATGGAAACAAGTTTGATGATAAGGTGAGCGCAGATGTAAATGCTTCGTTCTCTCTCCCCCTCGGCACACCCACTGTCGTCAGAGTTACCAGTAAGGGTGCAGGCGCTATTGAGATAGTTTGGGACGAGGTTAAAGAAGCTGACAGCTACACGATAGACGTGTACAAGGTCAGTGAAAACGCGCGCGCTATAGGCGGCGAATTTGTTAAATCGATACCCGGCATAAAGACCACAAAGTACACCGTTGAGGGTCTTGATGTAGGTTCAAATTACATCTTCAGAGTAGCTGCGGTTCGCGGCGACGAAACAACCTTTTCTGAAGAGTCAGAAGAAACAACCGCTACTCCGGAAGCGCAGACTAAATGGTTCTATAACTACTTCGGTTCCGGTAGCAGCCTTGGCAAAAACTGCGGTTATGAAGAAAACGAGAACGGAACCGTTACGGTATGGTCTGAAAATGGCGGCGGAAAATTAAACTCAAGCGGTGCTGATGGATTGTCGGCATACTATACCACAGTCTCTACGTCTGATCACTTTACATTCCGCGCCAAGGTTCACGTTGACAGCGCAATCTACAATTCTCAGAGCGGCTTTGGTCTTTTCGCGCTTGACCATATGCCTGCAAAGAATGCGAATCCCGGAAATACGAACGAGTATTTCGTTGCTGCTTCTAAGATCGAGTATTATTATAACGATGAAGCCGATGAGGAATACAACATGGACAAGATCGGCAGCAGTATCAAAATGCATTTTGGTATCAGCGCGTGGTATAAGCACGGATACAATACCTTGGCAGAGACGAGTGCCGGATTCGCGACCGAAAACATCGAGTTATATCCGTTGGAAACCTCTGCAAAGGGTAAGGGCACAGGTACTTATAACATAGTAGGCAATACCACCGGTTTGGAAGCAAGCTGTGAGCGGATCAATGAACTCACTGATTTCATTTTTGAGATCGTAAGAAACAACACAGGTTATTTCCTGTCTTATTACACTGCTGACGGCGTTCTCGTAAGCACCAAGAAGTTCTACGATACCGAAGCGCTCAGCCTTACCGATCCCGATAATGTTTATATCGGCTACTTTGCCGCAAGAGATGCTCGCGCGACTTTCGAGCTTATAGAGCTTAATGTTATCCCCGCGGATGAGGACGACTCTCCTGTTGAGGAAAGACCTATCAAGAAGATTACTCCTATCGTATCGATTGCTTCTGCTACTTCTTCCGCAAACACCCCCAACTACGAGCTGCTTTTCAATGCGAATGTAGCGGGTACAGCGGATATTTACAGAGACGGTAAGTTGGTCGTTTCCGGCGTAAGCGTAGACGGATCCGATGATTATACCGCTGTAACGGTAACGCTCGAGCAGGGTTATAACAGCATCGAAGTTATATTTTATCCCGATCCTGACCAGACTTTGCCCGAGTACACTACGCTCGCGTCGACCGAACCTGTATCGAAGCCGTTCAGAATAAGATACAGCACGGCTTACGAGAGTCTTAACAATCTCTATGTTTCGCCTAACGGTCTGAGCACCAACAACGGCACAAAGGCGTCTCCGCTCAACATCTTTACCGCGATAAAGGTAGTACAGCCCGGTCAGAAGATAATTCTTATGGAGGGCACATACAAGCTCTATGAGCAGCTTCTTATCGAGCGCGGTATGGACGGAACGGCTGAGGCTCCCATTTATATGATAGCCGATCCCGATGCTAAGTCGCGCCCGGTATTCGACTTCCAGGGCAAAAAGGGCGGAATCAAGCTCGGCGGCAGCTATTGGTATTTAAAGGGCTTTGATGTTACAAACGCAGGCGAAAAAACTCCCGGATTTATCGTATCCGGAAATAACAACATACTTGACGATATCGTTACTCACCACAATACAGACACAGGTATCTATATCAAGGCGTACAGAGACACCAACGATCCCAAGAGCTACTGGCCCAAGGATAACCTAATTCTCAACTGCACGTCTCATAATAACTGTGATTCCACTATGAATGACGCTGACGGATTTGCTGCTAAGCTTACCTGCGGCGCAGGCAATGTATTTGACGGCTGTATAGCTTATAACAACATTGACGACGGATGGGATCTGTATACAAAACCTACGAGTGGTCCTATCGGAGAGGTTACTATCAAAAACTGCGTAGCTTATAACAATGGTTTCCTTGAGGGCGACAACGGTACAGGTGAAGGTAATGGATTTAAGATGGGCGGCGAAAACATCTCTGTTGCGCATGTAATCGAAAACTGCATATCCTTTAACAACAGAGGAAGCGGCTTTACAAGCAACAACAATCCTGCTGTAACCTTTAAGAACTGCACATCGTATAACAACACTAAAAATAATATCAATCTTGTTTCAGGCTCGGTTGTAAGCAACACCAACTGGACTGTAAGCGGATACATCGGCTTCAGCGACAACGGTGAGACAGGTATCGACGCTCGCGACTTAAAGGGTACTCAGGTAAGAGCTGATGTTGAAAACAACACCAACTACTTCTGGAACGGCTCCAAGAGCCTGAACACCATCGGTTCTTCCGGTGTGGCTACGGCTGCTCTCAGCGCCGATGTTCCCGAGATCACCGCCGATATGTTCGTATCGCTTAACTTCAAGGGCAGCATAGCTCGCTATGAAGACGGAACCATCAATATGGAAGGCTTCCTTGAGCTTGATGATACAAAGGCTCCTCTGGATTCGGGCGCGAGATTTACGAGGACAATGTCTGAGACACCCCCTGAAATCGATATAGTTCCCGATCCCGAGATTCCTGAATCAGACAGTCCTTCGTCTTCGTCTTCTTCTTCGTTTAATCCCGGCAGCAACGATCCCGCGCCTCCTACCGGCGTAGAGTTTACATTCGTAATATTCACGATTGTAATCTCCGCGGCTGCTGCTATCGTTTTCTTCAAAAAGCGCAGAAGCAGTAAGTAAGCGAAAAACGCCTAAGGCAAAATAAAATTGACCGCGCTCTGAAAAGGGCGCGGTTTTTTGTGCAAAATAAACGGGAGTCAAAAAGGCGAGCCGCCTTTGGCAATACGTCCCACACGTGGAACAGTGCCAAAGGCGGACACTCGAATAAGATGATACTTCTATACCAAACCCTCTCTAAAACAGCTCCCGTTGTTGTCTATTCTGTTGTAACCGACTTCGCGAGATTGCGGGGCTTGTCGGGGTCGTTTCCGCGCAGAACGCTTGTGTAATAGGAAATAAGCTGAAGCGCGCATACTGTCGGCAACGGCAAAAGCATATCGGGCAGGAGCGTGTTGACGTCAAAGCGCAGATCAACTGTGTTTTCGGAAAACTCGGTCTCCTTTCGGCAAAGCGCGATTATAAACGCCCCGCGCGCTTTCACCTCTTCCATATTGCTTATAGTCTTCGCGATAATATGAGACTGCGTCGCTACGGTAATAACGGGAATATTATCCTCGATAAGCGAGATAGTGCCATGCTTAAGCTCGCCCGCGGCATACGCCTCGCTGTGAATGTAGGTTATCTCCTTTAGTTTGAGCGAACCCTCGAGAGACAGGGCATAGTCAAACCCTCGCCCGATAAAAAACAGCTTTTCAACATTTACAAGCCTTGAAGCGATAAACTGACACTCGCTGCTTCTTTCAATAACATCCGATATAGCCTTTGGAGCAAGCCCTATCTCACTCGTAAGCTTTTTCAGCTCGTCAAGAGAAATTTTCCCTCTCACATACGCGAACCTGAACGCAAGCAGATACATGACCGTTATCTGAACCATATACGCCTTTGTACTCGCGACGGCAATTTCCGGACCCGCAAGCGTATGGATGCACATATCCGCCGCGCGTGCTATCGCCGAGTATTTGACATTTACGACCGCGAGAGTTTTAGCTCCTCTTTCCTTCGCAAGCTCAAGTCCCGCCTTTGTGTCGGCGGTCTCGCCGCTCTGCGAAATAAGAATGACCAGATCTCCCTCGCCGACTATCGGCTCCATATATCGAAACTCGCTTGCGACTTCGACCGTTACGGGAACGCGGGCAAGCTTTTCGATAGCGTATCTCGCGACAATTCCAGCGTGCATCGCCGTTCCGCAGGCGACGATGAAAACACGGTTAACGTCTTTTAAAAACGCGTCGGAAATTCCGCACGACGAAAAATCCGGAACGCCGTCTTTTACAATATCGTCGAGCGCTTTCTTTACAACATCGGGCTGTTCATGAATTTCTTTCAGCATAAAATGCGGAAAACCACATTTCTGCGCCTGCTCGACGTCCCACTCGGCAAGCTGCGTTTCTTTTTGAACAGGTATTCCGTGGGCGTCAAAATAGCTGGTTCCGCTTTCACGCATACAAACTATCTCGCTGTCCTCAAGCAGAACATATTTCTTTGTGTATTTCAAAAAAGCGGGAATGTCGCTGGCGATGAAGTATTCGCCCTCGCCTTCTCCGACAATAAGCGGGCTTTGCTTTCGGACGGCGTATACCCTGTCGGGAAAGTCCCTGAATAAAATTCCCAGCGCAAAGCTTCCTTTAAGCTCTTTCATTGTTTCGGTTATCGCCTTGAGGGGATTGCGCTCGGAATAGTAGTAATCAAGCAGACAAGCCGCAACTTCGCTGTCAGTCTGGCTTACAAACGTATAGCCCTGTTCGGTGAGAAAAGTTTTTAACTCGTTGTAGTTTTCGATTATACCGTTATGTACTATCGTGACTCTTCCGTTTGAGTGCGGATGTGAGTTTACGTCGGACGGTTCGCCGTGCGTTGCCCAGCGGGTGTGTCCTATTCCGCACATACCGTTAGGACTGCCCTCTTTTTCAAGCTTTTCGCGCATACACGAAAGCTTGCCGCGCGTCTTAACGGTTCTTATCTCGCCGTTTTCAAACACGGCTATACCCGCGCTGTCATAGCCTCTGTATTCAAGCTTTTCGAGACCCTCCATAAGAACCTCGGTACAGCTGCGCCTGCCCAGATATCCGACAATTCCGCACACAGTATATTTCCCCCTTGCGTATAATATATTCTATTCTATTCTCACAGATTTAATTATATCACGAAAGACGGTAAAAGTCAATAACCGCAACATCATGAATATGCTATACCAAAAATCAAAGCGCCGATAATTTTTATCGGCGCTTAAAAGCTTATTTAACCGTTTCCTGCATATCTTCCAATTCTTCCAATACTTCAAGCTCCACATCCTTTGCGTGTTCCGCCTGAATTTCGGGATCGAATGAAAGTACAGGTTCTACGTTCTTATGCTTTATGCGGCGGTCGATATAGTTCTTTGTTATTTTCATGACCACCGGCAACAGCGCGATAACGCCGATGAGGTTGGGGATCATCATAAGTCCGTTGAAGGTATCCGATATATCCCACGCAAGAGACGAAGTCATGACCGCGCCGGAAATTATCATAAGCACAAAGAATATCTTATAGCCCTTTGCCGCTTTAAGTCCGAACAGATATTCAAACGACTTCGAGCCGTAATGCGACCAGCCTACGACCGTCGTAAACGCAAACAGCAGCAGCGCTACCGAGATAAAAATGCTTCCGAACTGCCCGAAAACGTTCCCGAAGGAATCCGCGACAAGCGTCGCGTCGTCTGTGCCCTCGGCAACCGCTCCCGTTGTAAGGTCGATCTTGCCGCTTGACATAACCACCAGCGCCGTCATGGTACATACTACGATAGTATCCGCGAACACCTCGAAAATGCCCCACATACCCTGCTTTACAGGCTCTCTTACGTTAGACGCCGAGTGTACCATGACCGACGAGCCAAGACCCGCCTCGTTTGAGAAAACACCGCGCTTAAAGCCTTGTATAATTGTTTTCATCGCGATGCCGACTCCGCCGCCGACTACCGCGGGAGCTGTAAACGCAAATCTGAAGATAGCCGCAAACATATCGCCGATAGAAGTTATATGTACGCAGATAACTACAAGACATCCCAGAACATACGCTATCGCCATAAACGGAATTACCTTTTCCGCGAATGAGGCTATTCTGCTGAGTCCGCCGAGAATGATAAGCCCGGCCAAGATCATCAGTACAACTCCGACAATGACAGACGTCCATTTTACATCGCCGAAAGCATAGCCCAGGTCAAGATTGCTGAGGATAGCGGAGTCAAGGTTTATGACGATCTTATTTATCTGACCCATGTTTCCTATTCCGAAAGAAGCCAGAACCGCGAAAACCGCGAACATCACAGCTAAGACCTTGCCTATGTACTTGCAGCCCTTATAGCCGCCCAGACCGTCGCGAAGGTAGTACATAGCGCCGCCGCTCCACTCGCCCTCTTTGTTCTTGCGGCGGTAGTAAATTCCGAGAATGTTTTCCGAAAAGTTTGTCATCATTCCAAAAAACGCGGCTATCCACATCCAGAAAACCGCGCCCGGGCCGCCTACGCATATCGCCGAGGAAACACCCGCGATGTTTCCTGTGCCGATAGTAGCGGCAAGAGCCGTACAAAGCGCCTGAAACTGTGAAACAGAACCGCGCCCGTCCTCGTTTTTGCGAGCCTTGCTCTTTTTTGAAAACATTCCGCCGATCGTTTTCATCCACCATTCTTTGATATGCGTGACCTGAAAGAACTTTGTGCATACCGTAAGAATGACGCCGGCGCCGATAAGCAGGATAAGTCCTAAGTTTGTCCAGACAAAGTCGTTTATGACGCCGTTTATTTCGGCAATTTTTTCTGCAATGTCCATTTGTCAGTTCCTTTCATTTTAGTACAATAAAGATTATATCACAATTGTGCCGAATTGTCAACCCGACTAAATCTTGGTATAATTACGAATTACGCGTTGAATAATACGCGAGTATAAGCTCGGTGACTCTGTTGTAGCTTCTTACTCCGTCCTCAACTCCCTGAATGGTGATAAAGGCGTCGTTCGCGGAATGAGAAACCTCGTTTACCGTTCCCACTATCTCGTCGACGACCGTGCCTGTTCCGTGGGAGGAGTGGTCGTAGATATATCTGCTGTTAGCGGAGAGATCCGCCCTCATTCTGTCGTTGAGCAGACTGTTTGTCTCGACCCACATCTCATAGTCAAGCTCGTTTGAGCAGTAAGTAAACGCCAACATATATCCGGAATATCTATACTCGGGATAGTCGCTGTTTATGCATGACAAAAAAGCAAGGAAGTTGCATTCGTTCTCAAAAGCTATCCCGCGTGAGTGAGCGCTTTCGTGAGCCGCCGTTGCTGGTATGAGATAGTCGGGCTGGGCGATGTTTACGTTGCACTCGGCGAAAAACGGAAAGTACATTCCCGTTATGTGAGTATAAGACCACGCTTCGGACAGCATTACGGGCTTTTGTTTATTGACAGAGGTCCACAAAAACGGATAGTCTCCTACAAGCTTATCATAACCGTTTCCCGCGCGCTTAAGCTCATTGGCGTAGCTTTCTGAGAGCTTTGTGGAGCCGTCGGCGTTTTTGCCGAGGTTTTCAGAGGCGGCTTTTGCTTCGTTCGCGAGAGTCCTGCATACCTCAAGAAGAAGCTCGGCGCTTTTGGGGGAGGTGTCGAGGTCCATTGTCTTTTCAAGCGGCAGGCGGTAATAATTCGCCCCGTGACAGATCATATACATCAGACACGCAAAAGAGAGAAAACCGCAGAAAGTTTTTCCCGCCTTTAAGAGGATTTTCTTCTTTTCGGACTTGTCTTCGCGTTTTCTTACTTTTCTGACAAGAAGAAACACTATAAGCGCGACGAGCGGCACGGCGAGTATGACCAGAAGCTCCGTAAGCGAAAAGAAGAAAAAGCTTGTTATAAACCCCACCGGCACGGTAACCGCCTTGAACAGTCCCCGCGAAAACACATATTCCGTGACCTCGGGGGGCATAATCGGAAGCAGCAAAAACATAAGCGCCGCCGCGATAAAAGGAATAAAAACCCAGAATTTACGGATAATAACCGACAGTCTTTTCATTTAAACTCACCCTTGTCAATTTTAACATATTCGCGGGAAAAATTCAAGAATGTTTGAAAATATTCGGCAGTTTGCAAAATTTCACATAAAAAACATAGAAAAAAGTATTCCATTTTGGGAGAGAATATGTTATAATTATCATAGCTGTAAGTTTAATAAGCTCTCAGACAGATATACGGCACAGGGTTATGAGGTAGATTTTATGAGTAAAAAAATTCGCTATATCAAGATAAAAGAAGAAAAGCTTCCGCAAAAAAGCTCAAAAAGAAAACAAAAGGTCCTTAAAAATGTCGGAAACGCTCTGACTATC
The DNA here is from genome assembly GCA_022508925.1 of Oscillospiraceae bacterium. GTDB lineage: Bacteria > Bacillota > Clostridia > Oscillospirales > Ruminococcaceae > CAG-115. The sequence continues at coordinate 22,076 of JAFLUF010000015.1, forward strand.
GTCGGAACGACCATTTCATCCATGCTGCTTATCCTTGTAATTATGGTGTGTATTGTGGTCACTGTCGTAACGGTGTACATTCTCGACTTCGCGGATAACGGCTTTGACGCCAACCTTAAAGAATCGGAAATGGAGTTTGTGAGCTTTATTTACGCTTATGACAAGGACGAGCAAGAGGTTGAGGTAAGACGAATTACCGCTGGAGACAACCGTATCTGGAAGGATTACGAGGAGATCTCCACGAACGTTGTAAACGCCATTATCGCGACGGAGGACAAGCGCTTCTGGGAGCATAAGGGCGTGGACTGGGGCAGAACCGTGTACGCGCTTTCCGCGGATGTGCTTAATCTCACGGGAAAAGGACAGGGCGGTTCGACTGTGACCCAACAGCTTATAAAGAACATCACAGGCGACGACGGCGTTTCGTGGGAGCGAAAGCTGCGCGAAATTTTCAGAGCGCTTTCGCTTGAGGAAAAATACACAAAGATCGACATTCTGGAGAGCTATCTCAACAGAATACCTTTCAGCGGCACGGTCTGCGGAGTGGGCGCCGCGGCGCAGTATTATTTCGGAAAGGACGTAAGCGAGCTTGATATAGCCGAGGCGGCGATATTGGCGGGAATTATCAAAAACCCCACCGAGCGCTCGCCGTACGCTAACCTCGAGAAGTGCAAGGAGCGTCAGGAAACAGCGCTTTATAACCTCTACGAGCAGGGGTATATCACACTTACCGAGTATGAGGAGGCAAAGCTGGAGCAGGTCCAGTTCGCTAAGGTAGTTTTCGGCGATTCTTTCGGATATATCGACCCGCGTTCGCTTGAGACGCCTCCCGAAGAGGACGAAGAAGCCCCTTCCGAGGACGAGGACGGCTATGAGGCGTACAGATGGAACGAGTATGAGGTAACTCAGAACTGGTATGTTGACGCGGCTATACGTCAGGTCATAGAGGATTACGCGGATCTTAAGGGAATTACTTTTACCTCCGCAAGAAACGAGATATACGGCGGCGGATATAAGATTTATATCAATATGGATATCGAGCTTCAGGAAAAGGTCGAGGAAGTATTTAGGGATCCGAAGATCGCCGTAAACAGCTATGATCCCAACGCGGAGGCTGAGGATCTGCTTCAGTCGGCGTGTCTTATCATGGACTATACCGGCACCGTACAGGCGCTTGTGGGAGGTCTCGGAGACAAGCCGGGAAACGACTGCTTCAACCGCGCGACGATGGCGGAGCGCGCCCCGGGCTCGACGATAAAGCCTATCTCGGTTTATTCTACGGCAGTCCAGAAGAATTTTATCACATATTCAACGTTTATCCCCGATAAGAAGATACCGACTCCCAAGGAGGACAATCCGAAGCAGATCTACTACTGGCCGGATAACTATAACAGAGCGGGCAATAACGGAGCGCTCATGCCGGTATGGGAAGCGGTACGTCTGTCAAGAAACACGATTGCGGTGAGAGTTACTCAGATGCTTACCCCGCAGGCTTGTTATAACCAGCTTACGCAAAACCTCGGCTTTACCACTCTTCAGAGAAGCGATATCGCTTTGTCGCCGATGTCATTCGGCGCTCTTACGAGAGGTGTTACGCTTATGGAGCTTGCCGCGGCGTATCAGATCTTCGGAAACAGAGGGGTTTACTACGAGCCTATGCTTTACAGCCGCGTTGTTGACGGCAGGGGAAATATTATTCTTTCGCAGGATTTCTACGGCGTTCAGGCTATAGACAGCGATACGGCGTGGGTCACGAACCGAATGCTCAGAACGGTCGTTACGGACCCGACAGGCTCGGGACGTTTCACAAACTTCGGTAAGGTTGAGGTTATAGGAAAGACGGGTACCTCAAACGACGGCAAAAACAAGGTGTTTATGGGACTTACGCCCGAGCATGTTACGGTAACATGGCTGGGTTATGACGACGGACGCGAGATAAAGATAGATACCAGATACTGCTCGCAGATATGGCATGACGTAATGATGGTCGTTGAGGACTCTACGGTGGAAAACAAGTTTACCGCCGATTCAAACGTAATTGAAAGACAGTACTGTACGGTGACCGGTCTGCTCGCAAGCGATGACTGCGAGAAAACAAATATCGGGTATTACCGCAGGAGCGGTATGCCGGGATATTGCTCGGGGTATTGCGACGAAGTTGCGGAGAGCATTCTGGCACGCTGGCAGGAATTGGACGAAGAGATGGCGCAAAAAGTACTTGAGGGAACATGGTCGGACGATACTCCCGTAAGGTATTATTAAACGGGGACGAAAGGATCGGCGGCCGTAATTTGCGCTGATTTTCATTAAAAACAGATTCAAGGAAAACTCAGCCGAAAAATGGGTTTTCCTTGAATTATTTACAAACAGTATTTTTGTTGAAAAAATCAGAGGTGTGGAATTAATGCGAAAAAAACATCTTTTGGCGGTTTTGCTTGCGGCGGCGGTTCTGGCAGGCTGTAACAGACCTTCGGACGGGAAAGTTCCCGAGTTCAGTTTTTCCTCGCAAATAACCGAAAGCAGCTTTGAAAGCAGCTCGCAGGATAATTCATCTGCGGAAAGCGAAGCAAGCTTGCCCGACGAAAAAATTCCCGAGAAGATCGAGGGAGAATATAAGATAGTTCTTGACCCGATAAACGAAAGAACTGTTGTTTGCGACAAAAACAAGGTCATCCTTACAGGCAGGATAAGCGGAGGATTTAAGCCGGCATTAAGTATCCCGCACACAGAGGAATACACACAAAACGGCGATTATTTCACATATACCGCTGTGCTTAAGGACGGATATACGGGATACGGAAATCTTACGATCTTCAAAAACTGTTATGTAAGGATCAGCGCAAACAAGGGCGAGGCGGTATTTGTAGAGAACGCCGAGAGTCTTGAGGAAAACCAAAAGGCGGTACAAAACGCGATCGTACAGCCGCTCAGTCAGGTCTCGGAATATATCGCGATAAACGCCGATAAGGAAAAAATAGCGGAGGTTCTCGGAAAAATCACCGAAATAAGCAATAAGATTTGCGACGGGCTTACAAACGACTATGACAAACTCAGAGCAATTTCAAACTGGGTCTCGGCAAATATATACTATGACTACGCGGCGTTTGACGCGGGGGTCCCCGCGGATACGCTGACGCTTGATTATATGCTTAAAAACTCGTCGAGCGTATGCGGCGGGTATTCGAATATGACATCCGCGCTCGCGTCGGTTCAGGGAATAAAGGTGTATAACGTTCACGGAAGCGCCGTAAACAACCACCTTACCTTTGGCGAAAGAGAGCCCGGTTATCACGAATGGAACTATGCGGTTTTAGACGGGCGGATCATCTGGATAGACGCGGGCTGGAACAGCCATTGCGTACGTTATGCCGACAGCAGGGGATATGTAAGCGGAGAAGTTACGGCAAAGTATTTCGATATAACTGCCGAGGCTCTGTCGCAGAATCACAGGTCAAAATACGCCGAGTACCGGGATTATTTCGCGCTTTTGGAGGAATGACAATGATAGCGGCTGATTTGCATACTCATTCATATTTTTCGGGCGACAGCGAAGAGCCGACGCGCGAAATGGTAAAGTCGGCGGTTGAAAAGGGTTTGAAGACCCTCTGTCTTACGGAGCATCATGATTTCGATTACCCCGAAAACGGGTTTGAATTAAATGTCAAAGAGTATAGAACCGAGCTGTTTCGCCTTAAAGACGAATTTTCCGACAAGATCGAGCTGTTGTTCGGGGTAGAGCTTGGGATAATGGGTTATCTTTCGGATAGGCTGAATGAGTTTGTAAAAGACCGCGGATTTGATTTCATTATAGCTTCTACTCATCTTGTGGACGGAAAAGACCCGTATTATCCCGAGTATTTTGAAAATCTCGGCACAAAAAACGGAATTTTAAGATATTTTGAAAGCACGCTTGAAAATATAAGCTCATACTCCGACTTTGATGTTTACGGACATCTCGATTATGTTGTGAGATACTCTGCTGAAAAATCTTACGACCCGATAGACTATCGCGAGATAATTGACGGAATTCTCAAAAAGCTTATCTCAATGGGAAAGGGTATTGAAATAAACACGGCGGGGCTTAAAGCTCTCGGTTATGTTCACCCGCACAAATTTATTCTCGAGAGATATCGCGAGCTTGGCGGTGAGATAATAACCGCAGGCTCCGACGCGCACGACAGAACGCGCGTTGCGGCGGGTTTTGGCGAGGCAGAGCAAGCTCTTAAAAGCGCGGGCTTTGAGTATTACACGGTTTTCAGAGCGAGAAAAGCGGAGTTTGTAAAGCTGTAATATTAGAGCGAAAAAAAGATCTTTTAAAGTGGGTTTTCTATAAAGCATTTGGAAAGTAAAAATCAAATTATTCTTCTGAGGGGAAACTTTCTGAAGAAAGTTTAGCGTTTTTCGCCGCAGGTGAATAATGCGCCCTCAGACTCCCCTTCAAAGACTTTTTGTACAGTTTTAAATTTTAATAATTTTTTTCAGGAGGTATTGTTATGAAGAAAAATCTCGGAGCCGTCCCCGCGGTCTATCCTATGCCCGTGCTTATGGTAGCGGCATACGGCGAGGGCGAAAAGGTGAATGTTATGAACGCCGCGTGGGGAATGATATGCGATATGGACAAGATAGCGCTGTTTATCGATGAAGAGCATAAAACAACGCAGAATCTGCTTAAACGCAAGGCGTTTACCGTAAGCATAGCGGACAAGGAGCACATGGACGTTGCGGATTTCTTTGGAATTGCGAGCGGAAACACCATGACCGACAAGTTTGAAAGGACAGGCTATAAAGCCGTAAAGAGCGGATTTGTCGACGCGCCGATAGTAGAGGAGTTTCCCGTTGTTATGGAATGCGAGCTTGCGGAGGTAGTAAAGACCGAGAATATGTACTGCATCGTCGGAAAGATAGTAAACACCGCCGCGGAAGAAGCCGTGCTTTCCGAAAACGGAAAGGTCGACCCGTCAAAGCTGAACGCGCTTATTTTCGATCAGTTCCAGAGCGGTTACTACGTTTCGGGCGAGCAGGTCGGCAAAGCCTGGAACGCGGGCAAGGCGCTTATGAACAAGTGAATTGAGGACTGACTTTCGGAGTAACAAAAAGTTTAGGGGAACCTTTTTAAAGGTTCCCCTAAAAAATTATTCATCTCCGTCGCCGAATTGGCTCGGGTGGCGTGTGAAGAAATCAACGCGCGGTTCGAGGAATTTCAGCTTATGCGGCTTTCCTCCCGTAAAGTCGGACATCTTGTCGAATATCCTGTCCCAGCTCCAGAAGCTATCGTCAAGCTGCAAATATTCGAGCAGCATTTCCGTGCCCTTGGGAGCCATAGGGTGGAGCAAGACCGCCGCGGTTCTTATCATGTGGAACACATTGACAAGCGTCTTTTCGCGCAGCGCGTTGTCGTCGGTCTTGTCCGCGTCGCCGAGCGCCTTTGCCATATACTTGCTGGCTTTTCTGATATAGCTGTCGAGAACATACGTCGCCTGGTGAAACTCAAAGCGGTACATAAAGCGCTCGTAATCGAGCACAGCCTTTTCGGAATCCGCTATGATCTGCGCGTCTACCTCGCCCACGGGCATTTCTCCGTTAAAATACTTCTGCGTTGTGTAAAAACAGGTGCGTATAACGCGGTTGTAAACATTTGAAAGCAAAAATCCGTCCTTAACAACGGGGTCAGAGTCTTCGGGCTTTGCGGTGGGATTATAGGGCTTTGGCATAAAGCTTACGCTGCGCTGACCGAGCCCCAAGCCGAGAAAGTGCATTCTGAGCTGCTCGGCGGTGTAATGATCAAGCAGATCCGCCGCCATTGGCGGCTTTACCGCGCCCGAGCTTGAAGCCTTTTTGTCAAGGAACAGAATGTGGTTGTTAGCACAAAGTATAGGAAGCTGCATTTCTCCGTCCGGAGGGTTTGCGGAATTTTCGCCCTTCTGAAGCGCCATAAACATTCCCATTTCAGCCACGCCGTAGAAATAAATGTTGTCCGCGCCGATGAACTGGTAGACCTGCGCGTCCTTGCTGCACCAGAAGTCGCGCCACTCGTTCATGTCGCGTCCCTGTTTTTCGAGAGCCGCTTTCGTAAACGAGATAGGCGCCCAGAGGCTCTCGGGCCATACCCAGACGGTAAGCGGGTCTTCTCCCTCAAGCACGGGCGCGGGCACTCCCCACTCGATGTTTCCCGTAAGTCTGAACGGAACAAGCGTTTTTCCCGTACGATATCGAACGCCGTTTTGAGACAGCACTCCGCACGCCTCGTTCAATTCTTCGAGAGTGTTGAACTTTATCGTAAACGAAGGCTTTTTCGGCTCTTCGATAAACTCGTGAGCGGGCATCTGCGCCTTGATCTTTTCGTAGCTTTCCAAAAGCTCGTTTTTGATGTGGATAACAGGCTCTGCCAAGAATTCGGAGATCGTGCTTGAAACAAGCTTTCTGACATTCTTCTGCTTTGATATCTGCTCGGAATATTCCTTAAGCAGAGCGCTGTATGACGGCAAGTCGAAATACCAGTTTTCAACGTCCTTCATTACGGGCGTTTCACCCGTAAGCGTGCTTTTCGGGTCGATAAGGCTTTCGGGCATATACTGGTGTCCGAGGTCGCATTCGTCCGCATAACCTTTTTCGCTCTGACATCCGTCTACGGGGCATTTTCCGATAACCTGTCTGCCGTTGAGAAAACAGCCCGCCTTTTCGTCGAAAAACTGCTTGGTGCTTATTTTTTTCAGGTGGCGGTTTTCATAAAGACGGCGAATGAATTCGTCGGTATATTCGTTGTGTATCTCGGCGGTTCTCCCGAGACCCGACGCTCCGAAAATGTTTAGGCTTATCATATAGTCGTCAAGAGTCTGCTTTTGCGCCTTATGGTTTTCCTCAACAAAATCGCGGATAGTGCCATTAAAGCCCGTCTCCTCGCACAGCTTCCGATAGCTTTCGGCGATAGGCGAGCCGTAGCAGTCCGTTCCGGAAACGAAAATAACGTTATCCTTTCCTATCCTGTCGCGCAAAAAACGCGCGTAAACGTCCGCAAATACAAACACTCCGCCGATGTGCCCGAAATGGAGCTTTTTGTTTCCGTAAGGCATTCCGCCCGTGATTATCGCGCGCTTGGGAAACTCGGGACGGGGAATGCTTTTGGGGTCAAATGCCTTTTTCTCTTCGCTCATAAATTACGTTATCCTTCCAAGTAATGAAATTTACTTTACTATTCTACCACAATTCGGAAAAAAAATCAAGATACTAATACAGAGTTTTAGGGAGAACGCTTTCGGTTCTCCCTAAATAACTTTTATCTCGTCCCGACTATTGCCGAGGGAAATATACAGACTGTCGATAAACCCTCATTTGCTGTGTCAGGCGCCCCACGGCAGCCACAAAGGATAGCCGTGGCACGCCTTCCTTGCAACTGAGGGTTTCTCAACAGTCTGTTTTTTGTTCTGCACAATTTATTAAAATTTGATTTCTGTTTCTATTCATTATCTTGAAGAGCGTCGTATCCGCTTTCGCCGGTCCTTACCTTGATAACGTCCGCAACGTCGTAGATGAATATCTTTCCGTCGCCTATGCTTCCCGTGTAAAGCACTTCTTTCGCTGTCTCAACGACTGTTTCAACAGGCACCTTGCATACAACGATCTCCATTTTTATCTTCGGCAGCAGATGAGTTTCAAGCGGAACGCCGCGGTACATTTCCGTAGAGCCTTTTTGCATTCCGCAGCCCATAACATTTGTTACCGTCATGCCCGTAATGCCGATCTTGCTCATCGCGTTTTTGAGCAGTTCAAAGCGGTCGGTCTTTGTGATAATAACGACCTTGGTCATGCTCGCGCCGCCTTCAGAGGGTACATATTTTTTGTGTACGACGGGCACTGCCTGTTCTGTAGAAGCCACCATTTCGAGAGTATCGACCTCTTTCTCCTTGCCGGAAGAGGAGACCTCGACCTGCATAGAGGGCACAAAGTCCGCGTAGGAAGAGGGAAGACCGTGCTCGGTAGAATCGAGTCCGACAACCTCCTCGTGACGTGAAACACGCAGACCTATCGTCTTTTTGAGGATAAGGAACGTGAGAGAGATCATCACTCCCGTCCATGCGAGGATAGACACCATGCCGAGAAGCTGAATGCCAAGCTGATCAAAGCCGCCTCCGTAGAACAAGCCCGTGATACCGTTCTGACCCTTGCCGGTAGCAAACAGACCTACCGCGACAGTTCCCCACATACCGTTGAAGAAGTGCACCGCGACCGCGCCCACGGGATCGTCGACCTTGAGCTTATAGTCGAGAAGCCATACGCCGAAGCATACCAAAAATCCCGAAACAATACCTATTATCAGCGATCCGAGAGCGTCCGTATCCGCACACGGAGCCGTTATCGCTACCAGACCCGCGAGAGACGCGTTAAGGCACATCGAAACGTCGGGCTTGCCGTGCTTAAGCCATGTGAAGATCATCGTCGTACAGGTAGCCACTGCGGGAGCTATTGTTGTTGTAAGGAATATGTTGGCGAGGTATTCTACGCTCGAAGCCGCCGCGCCGTTAAAGCCGTACCAGCCGAACCAGAGAATGAATACGCCCAGCGCGCCGAGCGTCATAGAGTGACCGAGAATAGCTCTCGGCTTTCCTTCTTTATCGAATTTTCCGATACGGGGACCTACCATTGCCGCGCCGATAAGCGCCGCCATACCGCCGACCATGTGGATAGCCGTCGATCCCGCAAAGTCAACAAATCCCATACTCGCAAGCCAGCCGCCGCCCCATACCCAGTGCGCCTCGATAGGGTAGATGACAGCACTTAAGATACCCGAGTAAATGCAATAGGTCGAAAACTTTGTGCGCTCTGCCATTGCGCCCGAAACAATCGTAGCGGTCGTAGCACAGAAAACGAGGTTGAATACAAACTCCGCGCAGCGGTCAAAGCTGTTGAAATTTGCGAGGATATCAAGCGTAGGAACGCCCACAAGTCCGAAAAGCGCGTCCTCGCCGAGCATAAGTCCGAAGCCTAAAAAGATGAAAACAACTGTGCCTATACAGAAGTCCATCAGGTTTTTCATTATGATGTTGCCGGCGTTTTTGGCTCTTGTCATACCGGTCTCGACCATCGCGAAGCCGCACTGCATAAAGAACACCAGCGCCGCTCCTATAAGAAACCATATACCGTTTCCGTCGCCGACGTTAAACATTTCGGCGTCTACTATTTCCTGGACGCTTGCTTCAGAAAGCGTCGTAAGATGCTGTAACATAATTACTTGCTCCTTTGTAAATTTAGTGCTTAACAAAAACGGGAGCTATAAGCGGAAAATCGCGCGCCTGATTTCCGCTCATAGCTCCCTTGCTACGACCATATTATACTCGCAAAAAACAGATTTGTCAATAGATTTTTGCAAGATTTTTAATCTAAACTTGCATTTTGTATCTTTTTACAAAAATATACCACTTCAGGTGTAATTATGCTGCAAATTTTACAAAAAGTGGATTTTACTGCGGAAAATCGGGCTTATAATTTGTGGGAATTAGAATAATATGAATATTTTACCGTTGTTACGATTAATTGGAAATCATATTTTGAGAGAAATTTGCAGAAAATATTGACGTAAACTTTCAAAAAGGAGTTGAGCTTATGTCAAATCGCGCATCGGGAATAATCAAGGGCGCCGCCGCGGGGATCGCCGTAGGCGGAGCGACCTTCGCCGCTGTAAGGTACTTTTCGGACAACCGCCGCATTCGGCGCAAAACCGCGGCAAAAGCCGCGAAAATTATCGGCACGTTTATGGATATGATGTAAAAATATTTTCGGGGGAAAACCTTTCTGTAGAAAGGTTTTCCCCCGAACCCCTTTTCCAAAGACTTTTAATAAAGCTGCAAGCATTATGCGAAATCAAAATATTCCTTTTCGATAAACTCAACTTTTACATTTCCGCTGCAAGCGTCAACAAGTTTTGCTTCAAGCTCCTTCGCAAATTGCTCGCGTACATAGACCGTGACTTTCACGTTGTCCTCAAATTTTTCTTCGGCTGTTTTAGCGCCAAGCTCCTCAAATATTTTCGCGAGCTTTCCGTAAAGCGAGTATTCTACTGAAATTTCGGCTTTGGCGGCGAGCGCCATTTCCTTTATCTTAGCCGCGGAGACTGCGTCGGAGGCGGCTTTGGTGTATGCTCTCACAAGTCCGCCGGCACCGAGGAGAACTCCGCCGAAATAGCGCGTGACTACACAGCAAACCCCGCTTAAACCCTCTTTCTGCAACACCTCGTAGATCGGAACGCCCGCCGTTCCCTGCGGCTCTCCGTCGTCCGAGTGCCGCGCGCCGCCGTCCTTTAAAATGTACGCGTAGCAGTTGTGGCGGGCTTTTCTGTGCATGGCGCGTATCTCTTCGATAAACCTGACCGCCTCTTCTTCATTTTCAACGGGCGCGAGATATCCGATAAACTCGGATTTTTTCTCCTCAAACCTTGCCTCAACGCGCCCTTCAATGGTTTTATACTCCATTTTGCTCCTTGTTTCAACTACAAAAAACACGCGCGTCAGACGACGCGCGTGAAACTGTTATAACTTTCTTTTCGGCGATTACTTTCCGAGATTATAACGCTTATTAAATCTGTCAACGCGTCCGCCGCTGTCAACGAGCTTCTGCTTGCCCGTGAAGAAAGGGTGGCACTTTGAGCAAATTTCAACTCTTATGTCCTTTTTCGTGGAACGTGTTTCGATTACGTTTCCGCAGGCGCATCTGATAGTTGTCGCTTCGTATGCGGGATGAATACCCTCTTTCATTCTTCTCACCTCACAAAATTTGCTGTACATAAACTGCAAAAGTAATTATAACACAATTCTCACGAAAAATCAAGGGAATTTCCTAAAATATTCTTGTGTCAAATTAAACAAATTATTCTCTCAAATTCCGAGAATTTTAGTAAATTCGCCCGACAGCTCTTTCTGTATCTCCACAGCGATATCTCTCGCGGGAGCCTTTGTGGTGTAATAAACCTTTATCTTAGGCTCTGTGCCGGAGGGTCTGATGATAATGCTCGCGTCGTCCTCAAGGTTATATGTGATAACATCCGACTTGGGAAGCTTTATCTCGCTCTTTGAGCCGTCGGCTTCAACGCGGACGCTTGCCTTGTAGTCCGTTGTAGCAAGCACCTTAAGTCCGCCGATGTTGTTTATGGACGATGAGCGGAGATTTGCCATGATCTCTTTCATCTTGGTCATGCCCGCTTCGCCCTCAAAGCCGAAGTTTTCAACCTTGTTGAGGAACACGCCGTACTCGTCGTAAAGGCGCTTTCTCGCCTCTATCATCGAAATTCCCTTTGAACGGTAAAACGCCGCCATTTCGCAGATAAGCATCGAAGCCACTACCGCGTCCTTGTCGCGCACATATCCGCCCGCGAGATAGCCGTAGCTCTCTTCAAAGCCGAATACATAGCGCTCTTCTTCGCCCGCGGCTTCAAGAAGACCTACCTGCTCGCCGATGTACTTAAATCCGGTGAGAACTTCTCTCAGCTCTACGCCGTACTTTTTAGCTATCGCCTTTGTAATATCGGAAGTCACGATAGTCTTTACAGCCACGGGATTTTTCGGCATTCTGCCAAGTTCAAGACGCTCTCTGCACACATATTCAAGCAGCAGCGCGCCGGTCTCGTTTCCGGAAAACAGCTCGTAGCCGTCGCCGTCGGGAACGGCAATTCCCACGCGGTCGCAGTCGGGGTCGGTAGCAAGCATGAGGTCGGGCTTTTCCTTGTCGCAGAGCTTAAGTCCTACAGCAAGCGCCTCGCGAATCTCGGGATTCGGGAACGGGCAGGTCGGGAAGTTTCCGTCGGGATTTTCCTGCTCGGGAACGACTACGACATTCGTAACTCCGATCTCCGAAAGAATTCTTCTTACGGGCTTGTTTCCCGTTCCGTTGAGCGGAGAATAAACCACCTTGAGACCGCTCTTTGCCACAACGTCGGTGTGGAGGCTCTGCTCCTTTACCTTTGCGATATAAGCGTCGATAACGCTGTCATCGATGTAGCTTATTGTTCCGCTGTCAACAGCCGCCTTGAAGTCAGTGGACTTAACGCCGCTGAATGTATCGATATTGTTTATCTTCGCGAGGACCGCGTCTGCCGCCTCGGAGGTCATCTGACAGCCGTCAGCGCCGTAAACCTTATAGCCGTTGTATTTCGCGGGGTTATGAGAAGCCGTTACGACGATCCCCGCTCCGCATTTGAGATGGCGAACCGCCCATGAGAGCATGGGAGTAGGCATAAGCTCTTTGTAGATATGTACCTTTATTCCGTTTGCCGCGAGGACCTCAGCCGCGCTCTCGGCAAAATATGTTGATTTGATACGGCTGTCATAGCCTATGGCTACGCTCTTTTCAATGCCGCTTGAAAGAATGTATTCCGCAAGACCCTGCGTTGCCTTTTTTACCGTATAGACGTTCATGCGGTTTGTGCCCGCACCGATAACTCCGCGAAGTCCCGCTGTTCCGAATTCAAGCTCGCGGTAAAAGCGGTCGCTTATCTCCTCGGGCTTATCCTTGATCTGCTCAAGCTCGGTCTTAAGGTCGGGGTCTTCAACCGCCTTTTCAAGCCAGAGCTCGTATTCCTTCTGAATGTCCATTGATAAAAGTCCTCCTTCAAATTAGTGCATTATTTCAGACTGCCGATAAACCCTCATCTGCTTTGTCAGCCGTACCACGGCAACCAGATGGTTAGCCG
>JAFLUF010000016.1:0-3789 GCA_022508925.1 Oscillospiraceae bacterium
ACTGAAGTTGTGGGATAGTATTAAAGTCCTAAGGACTTGTATACTTCTTATATATTTTCCCCAATTATTTTTTGCCGGTACAAACTGTTTTCCCCAAACAGTCGGCGCATGATTTCAGTTTCCGCGGACACCCCCTTGTCCGCGGTATTTTTCTTTTACAGGCTGTCGGCTTATGCCGAAAAAGATATTATTATATTACGGAGGTAATTTTTATGAACTGTCCTAACTGCGGAGCGCCTATCGACGAAAAACAGCTCGGAGAATCCAACGCGTATAAGCCAATTTCGATGTGGGGTTATTTCGGGTATGAACTTATGTTTTCTATCCCGGTCGTGGGCTTTATATTGCTTATCGTTTTCTCAACGGGCGCGGCGGGAAATATAAACCTCAGAAACTTTGCGAGGAGTTATTTCTGCTATTATATAATTATCGCGGTGATCATCGGTATCCTGCTCGCTACGGGAACTCTGGCGGCTATTCTGGCGTCCGTGGGCGCGCAGCAGTAACAGCGATAAAGCTGCATGAATGAAAAAGCGCGGGCAGATGTCCGCGCTTTTGGTTTTATACAATATTCAAGCGGCTATTTGTTTTGCTTGAAAACGTCCGCAACTTCCGTAATGGTTATGTACGCCGTTCGGTCTATCTCATGGACTATATCCCTCAGCTTTCCTATCTGGAAACGGTTTATGACAAAGTATATCACGGTCTTCTCCTGCTTGAGATATCCGCCTACGCCCTTCATGGTTGTCATTCCGGTGCCGAATTCCTCGGAAAGCCTGGCGCATATCTCGTCTGCTTTTGAGGTTATTATCATCGCGGATTTCGCCCTGTCAAAGCCCTCGACGATAAAGTCTATTGTCTTGAGTCCCGCATAATATGTAACAATGGAATACAGCGGCAGTATCCAGTTGTTTAATATCACCCCGCACAAAACGTACAGAATAACGTTGTATATCATAACAAAGGTTCCGACGGTTATGCCGAGTTTCTTGGCGAAGATGACCGCCATAACTTCCATTCCGTCCATCGCTCCGCCGCTGCGTATCGCTATTCCGCTGCCTATACCCGAAATGATGCCGCCGAACAGCGCGCATAAAAGGAGGTCTTGTCCCGCGAGAGGAGACGCCATATCCACATCTATCGGCAAAACATCCGTTATCAGCCACGCCGACACCGAATAAACAGCGACAGCGTAGATAGCGTAGATAGTAAACGCCGCGCCCTGTTTTTTCAGCCCTATCGCAAACAGCGGTACATTAAGCGCGATAAGCAGGATTGAGAGGGAAAGATAGTCGGGCGTTATCTGCGACAAAAGCATCGACGTTCCCGAAATGCCGCTGTCGTAAAGCTTTACGGGAGCAAGAAACACCGTGATCCCAAAGGCGTTTACTATACCGGCGATCGTAAGCGAGATAAAATTTTTGAATTTGATCTTATTCTTATTCATGTTTGTATTCCCCCGAAAAATCTCTCTATATAATTATACACTCAGACAAGCATTATGTCAATACACAGTATTAATTACAGCGAAAAAAACAGTATGTATGACAAGCTTGTCCGAATCGGAAGATTTTTCTCGATATGTGTACTTTTTGACGATGTAACGTTTTTACACGGAAATTTTTGTTAAAAGTGCCATATGACATATGGCAAAATGCTGTTGACAATTATAAAATTTAATGATATAATACCATTAGATAGTTGTTTTTATAATTTTCGGGAGGTGAGAATGTGCGGAATATTTCGTTTGATATCGTCGCGATCATTATATTCTTGCTTCTCATTGTCTCGGTTGTTACCCGAAAAATGACCAGAACCAGAACCAACAAGCTTTTCCTTTTTGGTATCTGTGTGGAGCTTGCGGCGACTGTCTGCAATATCCTTGCAAACTATCTCGACGTCGTTCCCGGCGTAAGCGTAGCGCTTAGGGACGTTCTGCACCTGTTCTATCTGCTTTTCCATAACGCGCAGAGCTTTATTTTCACAATGTTTGTGATAAGCTATCTTGATATGTGGCATAAGCTGACGGAGAGAAAGATCGTTTTCGTTCTGTTCGTGCTGCCTTATGGGGCGGTTGCGGGTCTGCTTCTGACAAATCCGCTTACCCACCTTATTTATACTATGGAGGGCAAGTATTCTCATCAACCGCTGTTCTTCATATTGTACATCGTTGTTGCTATTTACTTTATCATCGGAGGAATAGTGCTTTTCCTCGGCAGAAAGAATATCGGCCGTATACAGATGATGTCCCTGATCGGGGTAGTCGGGCTTGTAGTGGTGGGTATGGTATTGCACATGATCTTACCGTCCCAGCTTCTCGGAGGAATAGCAGTGGCTCTGGGATGCTATCTCCTTACGACGACAGTACAGCGTCCCGAGGATTATATCGACACGATGACAGACTTGTTCAAGCTGGCCGCTTATGCCCGCGACGCGAAAAACGCCTACAAAAACGGCAAGCACTGGTATGTGGTCATGCTTAATACAGCGAACTACGAGAGCATTGTCAATATGATCGGCTTTGAGCAGGCTGTTGAGCTTCTGAAGGTCGTGGCAGACAAGATAGTCAGGCTTAATAAAGAGTTCGGCAATAAGGGAACTATCTACTACCTCGACAGAGGACGGTACAGGATAAACTTCCCCGCGAAGTACAAGGAGCTTGCCGCGGCGTTCGCGAATATGCTCAACAACGAGCTTAAGCATAAGATAAGTCACAACGGTTTTGATATTTCTCTTATACCGTGCATGATATTGGCGAGATGTCCCGAGGACATTGAAAGCTTTAAGTCGCTGATGTCATTCGGTCAGGATTTCCACCTTAAGATACTCCATTCGGGAAGAGTTATGCCGGCAAGCGAGGTTTACAACCCCGAGGTATTCAAGATATCCAACAACATCGACGCTATCATTGAAAAGGCGCTTGAAACAAACAGCTTTCAGGTTTACTATCAGCCGATATACTCGGTTGAAAAGAGAAAGTTTGTTTCGGCTGAGGCGCTGTTAAGACTCTATGACGAAGAGCACGGCTTTATCTCTCCCGAGATAATCGTGACTGCGGCGGAAAGAAGCGGCGCTATACACAAGATCGGAGAGTTTGTTTTTGAAGAAGTGTGCAAGTTTATTTCGGGCGGAGAGTTTGAGAATCTCGGACTTGAATATATCGAGGTCAATCTGTCCGTGGCTCAGTGTATGCACGGAGACTTAGCGGACAAAATACTGCTTATCATGCAGCAGTATAACGTATCAACGGATAAGATAAACCTTGAGATAACCGAAACTGCCGCGTCGTTTGCACAGCGGGTGATGACCGAAAACTTAAACAAGCTTTCGCGCTCTGGAGTTTCGTTCTCGCTGGACGATTACGGCACGGGCTATTCAAACATCAAGCGCGTAATTTCCTTGCCGCTTAAGATAGTAAAGCTCGACAAGTCGTTTGTTGACGAACAGCACAACCCGAAGATGTGGATACTGCTTCAGAACACCGTACAGATGCTTAAGGCGATGAATATGCAGATAGTTGTCGAGGGAATCGAGACGCAGGAAATGGTAGATGTTTTCTCGGAGCTTAAGTGCGATTATATTCAGGGCTACTTCTTCTCGCGCCCGCTGCCCAAGGCGGATTTCGTAAAGCTGGTCGAGGACTCAAAGCACAGTGCGTGATAGTGTACAACATATAAATAAAAGACAGAACGCGCTCGGAGTGATCCGGGCGCGTTTGGCTAAGAAAATATTATAAGGAGAACCGCTATGGCGTTTATTAAAGAAAAGGTCTTGGAAAAAAAGGAACTG
>JAFLUF010000016.1:3889-33787 GCA_022508925.1 Oscillospiraceae bacterium
AGGAGAACCGCTATGGCGTTTATTAAAGAAAAGGTCTTGGAAAAAAAGGAACTGTATGAGTCTTTTAACCTTACTTATGACGGGAAAAAAAGGAAGGTTTCTGAGGCCACGATTTGGTACGTTGACACAGAACGAGAAATATATTTTGTTTGGTTGGGCGGTGGCGCTTTGGAAACCCCAAAGACATATGCCCTTATATGGAAAAATAGGAAAGCAATAATTTACGTTGAAACCAGACCGTCAAATGACAAAACAACATGGATCATGGATATGATAGCTTCAAAACAACTGGAATCACAGAAAAGTGATTTAATGAATATTCTCAGTGAAATAACATTTATAATGTACAAGGGAAAAAAGGTAGAATTTCAATTGCTTTCCGATATAGAGTTTGTTGGTGATGAAAGGTTGAAAGGATAATTCTTCATTAGGTTTTTTCATAAATCAAACGCGCCCGGATAATTCCGAGCGCGTTTTGGTTTAAAATAAATACTGTGTACCGAAAATCTGTACACCGATCATACCGCTCTCTGAACAAGACCCGAGCGCAGGCAGCGTGTGCAGGCGTTTACTCTGCAGGGAGTACCGTTTACGATAGCTCTCACCTTTTTAACATTAGGCTTATAGGTTCTGTTGCTGCGTCTGTGAGAATGGGAAACCTTAATTCCGAAAGCGACGCTTTTTCCGCAAATTTCGCACTTAGCCATTTATAACACCGTCCTTCCGATAATAACTTTTTTAACTTATATAAATTAGCTGACAAAGTATATTTTA
This sequence comes from Oscillospiraceae bacterium, assembly GCA_022508925.1. Taxonomy (GTDB): domain Bacteria; phylum Bacillota; class Clostridia; order Oscillospirales; family Ruminococcaceae; genus CAG-115. The sequence goes on from JAFLUF010000016.1 coordinate 4,664, forward strand.
ACAGATTTTGCCCTAAAATTCAAGTACTATTTATATTATTCCACGATTTTTGTGGATAATTACAATTAACTCGCAACTTCTCCCCGCGCTTTTAGTTAAAAAGTGACAAATCCGACCTTTTTATACACCTTTGAAAGCGTTTTGCGCGAGGTTTTGAATGCCTTTTCCGCGCCGTTTTTCATACACTGCTCGAGATAGCTCTTGTCGGCGGAAACTCTCTTGAATTCGTTCTGCATCGGCGCGAGCATATCCGCTACCGCCTCGCCTACCGCAAGCTTGAATTCTCCATAGCCTTTTCCCTTGAACTCGCTCTCGATATCCTCAAAGGATTTCCCCGAAGCCGCCGAGTAAATGGACATAAGGTTTATTATTCCGTCCTTGCCCTCGCGAGCGCAAATTTCAGTCTCGCTGTCAGTCACCGCGCGCTTGAACTTGCGGATTATGGTGTCGCGGTCGTCCAATACCCATACGGACGCGTTTAAGTTTTCGTCCGATTTGGACATCTTTTTGGTCGGTTCCTGAAGCGACATGACCTTTTCGGTGGTCTTGGTTATATACGGCTCGGGCATGGTGAATACATCGCCGTAAATGCCGTTGAAGCGCTGGCAGACGTTTCGCGCAAGCTCGAGGTGCTGTTTCTGGTCAAGCCCTACCGGCACAAGATCCGCCTGATACAGCAGGATATCCGCCGCCATAAGCACGGGATAGGTGAAAAGACCCGCGTTTATGTTGTCTGGGTGTTTTTCCGATTTGTCCTTGAACTGCGTCATGCGGGACAGCTCGCCGAACTGGGTGTAGCAGGAGAGTATCCACGACAATTCCGCGTGGTTCTGATTGTGCCCCTGAATAAACAGCGTGGATTTTTCGGGATCAAGACCCGCCGCTATAAGCAGAGCGTAGCTTTCCTTTATCTGCGCGCGAAGCTTTACGGGATCCTGCCTTACTGTAATGGAATGCAGGTCGGCGATCCCGAAAAAGCAGTTGTAGTCATTCTGAAGCTTTACCCAGTTGCGCATCGCTCCGAGATAGTTTCCCAAATGCGGAGTGTTTGTGGGCTGGATAAGGCTAAGCATATTTTTCTTTTTTTCGTCCATGGCTTTCCTTTCACTTGTTGCAGGCTGCCGATAAACCCTCATCTACTTTGTCAGCCGTACCACGGCAACCAGATGGTTAGCCGTGGCACGGCAGGGGTTTGCGAGAAGCAAACTCCGTTCGCCGTATCTGAGGGCTTCTCGACAGCCTCATTATACGCACTTAACTGATTGTTATTTAAGCAATTCCTTCGCCGCGTTGCCGAGTATCTCACAGCCCATGTCTATCTGCTCGTTCGTTGGGGTGGAGAAATTCAGGCGGAACGAGTGAGATATTTCCGACTCGTCCGCGGAAAAGGCGTTTCCGGGAACGACCGCGACCTTGCGCTTTACCGCCTCTACGCAAAAGGCGTTCATGTCGTATTTTTCGGGGAGCGTCGCCCAGATAAACAGTCCGCCCTCAGGCTCGGAAAGGCTGATGAATTCGGGAAGATGGATCTTGAGCGCGTCCTTCATTCTTGTGTATTTTACGCGGTATATTTCCTGCAGGCCCTTGAGATGCTCGTTGAAATCGACCGTGGTAACAAACCTGTACGCGAGCATCTGCGCCCAGATGTTTGTATGAACGGTAGAGGTCTGCATTCCGACGACCGCCTTTGAAACAAGCTCCGCGTCCGCGCAGAGATAACCCACGCGTATGCCCGGAGCGAGAACTTTTGAGAATGTTCCGGCGTAGATGACATTCTTGCTGTCGTCAAGCTCCTTGTAGCAGGAAACGTCCTCTCCCGCAAAGCGCAGCGCGCCGTAGGGGTTGTCCTCAAGCACATAGATCCCGTACTTCTTAGCCAGCGCGAGGATTTCCTTTCTGCGCGCAAGGGTAGTGGTCTGACCGGTGGGGTTCTGGAAATTCGGGATAGTGTAGATAAATTTCGCGGTGGGGTTTGCTTTCAAGAGAGCCTCAAGCTCATCAGGAAGCATTCCGTCCTTGTCCATGGGAACTCCCACAAGCTTTACGCCGTAGCTTCTGAAAGCATTCAGCGAACCGATGAACGATGGGTTTTCGCAGAGAATGACGTCGCCCTCGTTGCAGAGGATCTTCGCGGTAACTTCTATCGCCTGCTGTGCGCCCGAAGTTACTACCACCATATCGCCGTCTTTGAATAAATTCTTTTTGCGAAGGTCGGCTTCAAGCCACTGTCTGAGCTTGGGATAGCCCTCGGTTACGGAATACTGCAGAGCGTTTATCGGCTCTTCGGCGAAAATATCCGCTGAGAGCTTCGCTATCGTTTCGGTAGGGAACGCCTCGGGCGCGGGATTGCCCGCCGCAAAGCTTATCACCTCGGGGTCGGCGGTGAATTTAAGAATTTCTCTTATTGCCGAAGGCGCAAGGGTCGCTACCTTGTCTGAAAACGGTTTTAACATTTTTGTTACCTCATTCTTTGTTTTGTAGGAAGTGTTCACATTATGCCGAAAGAACGGATATATGAACAAACAGGCTTTTATTCACAGCGCCGGATCGCTGTCTGATACACTGAATATTATAACACAAATACGCTTAAAAGTAAAGGGGATTTTTAATTCAAATCACATAACTTAATACTTGACAAGTTGAAAATTTTCGTGTATAATAGTAATTGTGGAGAGTTTTTTCTCTATAATTTACAACAAGGAAGAGGAGATTTACTTTATGGCTCTAACTCAGAATCAGAACGTAATTAAATGGGTAGAAGAGATGCAGGCTCTTACCAAGCCCGATAAGGTTGTCTGGATAGACGGCTCTAAGGAGCAGCTCGACTCTCTTACCGAAGAGGCTCTTGCAAGCGGCGAGATGCTCAAGCTCAATCAGGATAAGTTCCCCGGCTGTCTTTATCACCGCACCAAGCCCAACGACGTTGCGCGCGTAGAGGACAGGACCTTTATCTGCACCCGCACAAAGGAAAACGCGGGTCCTACAAACAACTGGATGGATCCCAAGGAGATGTACGCAAAGCTTACTCCTATGTACGACGGAGTTATGAAGGGCAGAACGATGTATGTTATCCCCTACTCCATGGGTCCTATCGGCTCGCCTATCGCTAAGGTCGGAGTTGAGCTTACAGACTCCATCTACGTTGTTCTCAACATGAACATCATGACAAGAATGGGCGCGCAGGCGTTCAAGAATCTCCCCGACGATTCTAATGATTTCGTTCGCGGACTGCACTCAAAGGCTGACGTTGATCCCGAAAACAGATACATAGTACAGTTCCCCGAGGACAACACCATCTGGTCGATAAACTCGGCTTACGGCGGAAACGTTCTTCTCGGAAAGAAGTGCTTTGCGCTTCGTATCGCTTCTTATCAGGGCTGGAAAGAAGGCTGGATGGCTGAGCATATGCTTATCCTCGGCGTAAAGAAGCCCGACGGCGACGTAAAGTATATCACCGCCGCTTTCCCGTCCGCCTGCGGAAAAACAAACCTCGCAATGCTTATCCCGCCCAAAGCATATAAGGATATGGGCTATGAGGTATTTACAGTCGGCGACGATATCGCGTGGATGAAGCAGGGTCCCGACGGAAGACTTTACGCTATCAACCCCGAGAACGGCTTCTTCGGCGTTGCTCCCGGTACTAACGAAAAGTCCAACTTCAACGCTCTCGAGTGCACAAAGAAGAACACCATCTTCACAAACGTTGCTCTTAACCTCGACGAGATGACTCCCTGGTGGGAAGCTCTCGACAAGAATCCTCCGACAAACGCTCAGGAGTGGAAGGGCGAAAAGGTAAACGGAAAGGAATTCGTTTCCGTTATGGCTGCTGACGGCAAGCCCCAGAAGCTCGCTCACCCGAACTCCCGCTTTACCGCTCCCGCTACCAACTGCCCGTGCCTCTCGCCCGAGTTCAACAACCCGAACGGCGTGCCCGTAACGGCTATGATCTTCGGCGGCAGACGCGCTTCTACGACTCCTCTCGTATATCAGTCGTTTGACTGGGTACACGGAACATACATGGGCTCGGCGGTTTCTTCGGAGACTACCGCGGCGGCTACGGGCGCTGTAGGCGTACTTCGTCACGACCCCATGGCTATGAAGCCCTTTATCGGTTATAACGTAGGCGACTATTGGGCACACTGGCTCGAAATGGGCGAAAAGCTCGGCGACAAGGCTCCCAAGATTTTCAACGTAAACTGGTTCAGACAGAACGAAAACGGCGACTTTATGTGGCCCGGCTTCGGCGACAATATGCGTGTTCTTGACTGGATCATCAAGCGCTGTGAGGGCAAGGTTGACGCTGTTGAAACTCCTATCGGCTATCTGCCCAAGGCTGAGGATATCAACCTTACCGGCATTGAGGACGAGGTTTCGCCCGACGCGCTTAAGGATCTGCTCTCTGTTGACGTTGATCTCTGGAAGAAGGAGATCGCGGAGATGCGCAGATACTACAACGACGACATCAAGGCCAAGGGCGGAAACGTTCCTCAGGCGCTCTACGACGAGCTTGACAAGATCGAGAAGAGACTTGGCTGATAGTTTGTTGATTATTAGTTAAATACAAATAAAGACGCGCTCGGATAATTCCGGGCGCGTTTTGCGTATTGAAAAGTCTGTATTTTGAAACGAAAATATTAAAAGTCTTTGGGAAGGGGTCTGGGGAAACCCTTTCTTCAGAAAGGGTTTCCCCAGAAAAACTATTTCTTCGCTTTTGTTTTCTTCGCCGCGCGTTTCTGAGCGCGGTTTGCGGTGCCCGCGTTGGGAGCGTCGGGTTTCATTACCTGCTCGCGCACGGGCATTATTCTCGGTCCTACGGGCATGGTAAGCACAAGCCTTACGGTTTCCTCGCGTATGGTGGCGATCATCTCGTCGAACATATTATAACCCTGGAAGCGGTATTCCTCTACAGGATTTCTCTGCGCGTACGCCGAAAGTCCTATTCCGCTTTTCAGCTCGTCCATTGCGTCGATGTGATCCATCCAGTGTCTGTCGACTACCTTAAGCAGGCTTACGCGCTCAAGCTCGCGCATATTCTCGCTTCCGACCTCTTCCTCTCTCGAGCGGTACAAAAGCTCGCCGCGCTTTGTTATGCTCGCAATAACGTCCTTGGGAGATATCTCGTTAAGCTCGTCTACCGTATACCTAAGGTCGGTCTGCATAAGCAAAAAGTTGTAGTAGTGCGCGCGCAGTCCGTCTAAGTTCCAGTTATCCGCGACGCTGTCCGAGCAGAAGGTCTTTACGTTTTCGTCAATATCCTGACGCATCATCTGCAAAACATTTTCGTGGATATCCTCTCCGTCGAGCACCTTTTTGCGCTGGCTGTAAATAGTCTGGCGCATCTGCGACATAACGTCGTCATAATCGAGAACGTACTTTCTGGCGGCAAAGTTGTTGCCCTCTATCTTCATCTGGGCGGACTCTATCGCGCGGTTCAAAAATCCCGCTTCTATCGGCATATCCTCGTCAAAGTTCATGGTTTCCATAAGCTTCTGGACTCTGTCGCCGCCGAACAGTCTCATAAGGTCGTCCTCAAGCGAGATATAAAAACAGCTTTCTCCGGGGTCGCCCTGTCGTCCCGAGCGTCCGCGGAGCTGGTTGTCGATGCGTCGGGATTCGTGGCGCTCCGTGCCGATTATATACAGTCCGCCGAGCTTTCTTACCTCGTCAGCCTCGGGTGCGATAGCCTTATCGAACTTTTTGATAAGCTCCTGAAATTTGCTGCGCGCTTCGATTATTTCCTCGTTGTCTGTTTCCGCAAAGCCTGTCGCTTCCTGAATTATCTCCTCGGAATATCCCTGCTTCTTCATCTCCGCGAGAGCTAAAAACTCCGAGTTTCCGCCGAGCTTGATATCCGTTCCGCGTCCCGCCATATTGGTGGCGATAGTCACGGCGTTTTTCTTTCCCGCCTGCGCGACAATTTCCGCCTCGCGCTCGTGGTTTTTCGCGTTTAAGACCTCGTGCTTTATTCCTCTCGCCTTAAGCAGCTTTGAAAGCTGTTCGGACTTTTCTATCGTTACCGTTCCGACAAGCACCGGCTGACCCTTGCGGTGGCATTCCTCTATCTGGTCGCACACGCTCTTAAGCTTGCCGCGGATGTTTTTGTAGACCTTGTCGTGGTTGTCTATACGCTGTACGGGCTTGTTGGTGGGGATTATGATAACGTCGAGCGAGTATATCTGCCTGAACTCGTCCTCTTCGGTGATACCCGTACCGGTCATTCCCGAAAGCTTTTTGTACAGACGGAAGAAATTCTGGAAGGTGATAGTCGCGAGCGTTTTGCTCTCGTGCTTTACCTTAACTCCCTCTTTTGCCTCAATGGCCTGATGCAGACCCTGATTAAAGCGTCTGCCCTCCATGATACGTCCCGTAAACTCGTCTACTATCAATATCTCGCCGTCTTTTACGACATAGTCCACGTCGCGCTTCATATATCCGTTTGCGCGGATAGCCTGATTTATATGGTGGAGCAGGGTGATGTTGTCCGAGTCCATAAGATTTTCTACATTGAAATACTTTTCCGCTTTGGCAACTCCGCTTGGCAGCAGCGTACAGCTCTTTGCCTTTTCGTCCACAAGATAGTCGCCGTCGTAGTCGTTGTCGTACTGAATGGAGTTATCGACCTCGGCGGTCACGCACTTTTTGAGCGTTTTGGCGAATTTATCCGCCTTATTGTACATATCCGACGAGTTGTCGCCCTGACCCGAAATGATAAGCGGCGTTCTCGCTTCGTCTATCAGTATGGAGTCGACCTCGTCCACAATGGCGAAATTAGGCTCGCGCTGAACCAAGTCCTTTTTGAAGATGCACATATTATCGCGCAGATAGTCAAAACCGAACTCGTTGTTTGTGCCGTAGGTTATGTCGCAGGCGTATGCCTCGCGGCGGGCGTTGTTGTCCTTGTCATGGACGATAAGTCCCACCGTAAGTCCCAGAAATCTGTGCACCTTAGCCATAAGCTCGCTGTCGCGCTTAGCGAGGTAGTCGTTTACGGTTACAACATGAACTCCCTTTCCCGTAAGTCCGTTGAGATAGGACGGCAAAGCCGCGACAAAGGTCTTGCCCTCGCCGGTCTTCATTTCGGCAATTCTGCCCTGATGAAGCACAATTCCGCCGATTATCTGCACGGGATAATGACGAACGCCTATGACTCTCGCCGAAGCCTCGCGGCACACCGCGAAAGCGTCCGGAAGGATATCGTCGAGCGTTTCGCCGTTTGCGAGACGCTCCTTCAATATCGGCGTCTGAGCCTTAAGCTCTTTGTCGGACATATTTTTATATTTTTGCTCGAGGTCGAGCACGGCTTGTTTTATCGGCTCGATCCTCTTTAATTCTCTTGAAGAATAAGTTCCGAAGAGTGATTTGATAATTCCCATTTTACAAACCTTTCTGTTAGAAATAGTTACAAATATACTTATATATTATACACCAACACAAAGTTTTTGTCAACAGAATTTTTCCGCAATTTCAGTCAATAATAACTAAAACTCACGGAAGGAAGTGATGGAAATGGACAAATATCCCGTAAAAGACGAGCTTAGTCAGGAGGATTTTCCGATGAACGCGCAAAGCGGAACGGACTGCACGGGACTTATACCGACTCCGCCGCTTAATGAAGCGGAAGCCGAGAGCTATGACGAGGTTTATGATTTTCTGCCGACGGCTGTAAAAAAACAGCCGAGAGAGCAGTGATCTCGGTTGATTTTGTTGAAAACTCGGCGGCAGGGCTTGTATTAATGACCAAAAATGTTGAAAAGTGTGTTGAAACTATTAAAAACTCAGGCGTATAAAGCTTTCAGGGTAACAGGGAGGGATCTTATGGCGAAAATAAGCGGAAAAATTTTAGCTGTGGCGGCGGTTCTTGCCGTTCAGACGAGTGTGCTTGCGGGCGCGTCCGCGGAAGAATCGAAGTTCATATTGCGGGAGTACAACGGAAATGTCGCGCTGTTTTATGACAGCTCGGACGAGCCTGCCGCGGTCTATCGGACGCCCATTGAACACTTTTATCCCGCCGACCGCGAGCTCTTGGAAAAGGGTATAATCCTCGGCACGCGCGAAGAGCTCAGACAGCTTATCGAGGATCTTGGACTTGAATAGCGCGGACAGACGCCAATAAACATTAAACGGTATTTTACAGTACAGACCGCGTTCGCAATGCAGAACGCGGTCGTTTTAAAGTTTGTAGTAAATTACAATTACCCTTATAAACTGAGCTGTGCATTTGTTAATATTAACAGAATTTACATTAACAAAAAATCAATATGCAACAAAATATAATAAATCTGTCCTTTAAAGGCTGTTTTGTTGCATATTGTCCATTGAAAAAATGCCTTTAAATAATATATAATATATAGTGTACTGCGAATCGGGGAGTGGTTGGTTGAGTAAAACAAACAAATCAAGGCAGACATTGTGGGGAAAATTCTTTCAGATACTGATAACATGGACGGTGTATTTTCTGTTCCGCCCGAAAATCATTTACGCGGATAAGTCGCTTAAAAACGGACTGAAGAAAAAACCGCTGGTGTTTGTCGCAAATCACACCCACCATTTTGACGGAGCCTACGGCGGCGCGGTTTTATGGAGATATAAGCCGTGGGTGCTGGTTACGAAAAAGTGGTTTGATAAAAAACGCACGGGGAAAATGATCTCGTGGTGCAGGTGCATTTCCATTTCGCTCGACGAGGCGGACGCGAAATGGTTTGAGGAGTCGGAGGAGATCGTAAACGAGGGCGGTTCGCTTCTGATATTCCCCGAGGGCGCGCTGTCGAAAAACGGTATGATAAACGAGTTTAAGCCCGGAGCGGGACTTATCTCGGCGAAAACCGGAGCGGCGATAGTTCCCTGCGCGATTTACGGAACGTACGAGCCGGTGTTCGGAATGAGGCAGAAAATTCTTATCGGAACGCCGATAGAAAGCAGCTGCCCCGAAAACGTCCGCCACGGGAAATACGCGCGCGAGCTTATGGCTAAAGCTCAGGCGGCGGTTGAGGAGAATTATCGTATTCTCGAAAACAAATACGGAAAAATCGGTCAGTATGCCGAGAAATAAATTTTTGGAGGATAATTACCATGGCTAATGAGGAAATTTGCGCTAAGATCAAGGAAATGCTTGTGGAAAATCTGAGAATTCCCGAGGACGAGCTTGAGTATGACTCGGAGCTTTTCGGCGACGATATCGGACTTGATTCTATCGACTCCATCGAGATAATCGCGGGGATCGACAACCTCTTCGGCGTTCAGATGACGGGCGCGGCGAGAGAGAATTTCCAGAGCATAAACACTCTTGCCAAATACGTAGAAGATCACAAAGAATAAGCATTGTTTCATTTACAGACTAAAGGTAACACCGCGCGATTTAAGGAACGTGTGATGCGGAAGCGTCACACGATTAGAGCGTCTGCCTCTGACTACGTTTCACGCTTGGAACGTACTGTCAAAGGCGGCTCGCCTTTTTGTGCGGTGTTGCTTTAAGACGGTCTGAATAAATGCGGAGGTTTTATGAACAATTCTGATAATAGACGCGTTGTTGTTACGGGTCTGGGACTTGTCTGCGGACTCGGGGATAACGTAGCCGAGTGCTTTGGATCGGCGGTAAACGGCGTTACGGGAATACGCGAGGTAAAGTCTGTAAACACAGACGGCTGTTACGCAAATCTCGGCGCGGAAGCGAAGATCACTTCGGATAAGCTTTCGGGTGAGGACTTTGACCGTTCGTCGCTTTTGTGCATAAAGGCGGCGGCAGAGGCATTGGCAGACGCTAAATATGAGATAACACCCGAAAATTCGGCGAGAATAGGTGTTATTGTCGGAAACTGCGTCGGCGGCGCGGCTTCAATTGACAAGTATTTTACAGACGAGCTGAAAAACAGCGGCGGAAAAACTACGGATATACTCAAAATGCCCGCTTCGGCAATAGCAAACAACGTGGCTTTGCATTTCGGGCTGAACGGCACGACGGCGAACATCGTAAACGCCTGCGCCGCGGGAACCATCTCAATAGCTTACGCCTGCGACCTTATCCGCGCGGGAAAGGCGGACGCGTTCTGCGCGGGAGGCTCGGACAGCTTTTCGTCGCTTGCGTTCGCGGGATTTCACGCATTGCACGCGCTTGATGAAAACCCCTGTTCGCCGTTTAACAACAGCCACGGAATAACTCTCGGCGAAGGCGCGGGCATTCTCATAGTTGAAAGCTATGAGCACGCAAAGGCACGCGGAGCGCGTATATACTGCGAGATATTAGGCTCGGGAGTAAGCTCCGACGCTCATCATATCACTGCTCCCCGTCCCGACGGCGAAGGGCAGATGCTTGCGATAAACAGAGCTATAGCAAACTCGGGATTAAAGCCCGAGGATATCGACTATGTAAACGCTCACGGAACAGGCACGGCAAAGAACGACGAGGCGGAGTTCCTTTCGCTCCATACTATTTTCGACAACAGCGACAAGCTTTCCGTAAGCTCCACAAAGTCCATGACGGGACACTGCCTCGGCGCGGCGGGTTCTATTGAGGCGGTGCTTACCGTAAAGGCGGTCTGCGAAAACGTTCTTCCTCCGACCATAGGATATACAGAGGAAAATCTCGAAACTCTTAAGGAAAAGGCCGGCAAGATCGACTTTATCCCCAACACCAAGCGCGAGAAAACTATAAATTACGCGGCGTCTAACTCCTTTGCTTTCGGAGGGAACAACGCGTCAGTTGTTTTCGCGAAAAACCCCAAGGAAATTCCCGACAGAACAAACACAGAGCGTGTTTTTGTTACGGGAATAGGGGACTATATCGCCAAAAACCGCATAGATATCCAATCGGACGACTATAAGGATCTTGGTATAAAAATGGCTTTCTGGCGCAAGCTCGACAGATTTTCACAGCTTATGCTGGTAAGCGGAATGAAGGCGCTTGCCGACGCGAAGATCACCGTTGACGATAACAACGCGCGCGACATCGGAATCATAATCGGGACATCCGACGGACCGATGACGGAAATAGTGGGCTTTCAGAAAAACGTTGTGGAAAACGGAACGGCGAGCGGCTCGGCGTTTTCTTTCCCGAACACTGTCTATAACGCGGCGGGAGGTTATTTCTCGATCTTCGCGGGGATAAAGGGCTATAATGTTACAAACGCGAACGGCGTTCAGGCGGGCCTGCAGAGCGTATGCTACGCGGCCGATGTGCTGAGAAACGGCGACGAGAGCATTATGGTAGCGGCAGGCGTAGATGAAAACACCGAGGTTACGGAATATCTTTATGAAAAGCTCGGCTTGCTCGGCGGAAAATTCGGACTCGGCGAGGGCGCGGTGTCGCTTATTCTCGAAACGGAAAGCTCCGCAAACAAGCGCGGCGCGGTAAAATACGCGGAGCTTGCGGGTTATGCCTCGGCTCATAAGGCAGTCGAGTTCGGAAAGCTTAAAGGCTCGGAAAGCGCAATGAAAGAGGCGATAATTTCGGCTTGCGAAAACGCGGGGATAAAGCCCGAGGAAGTTGACTTAGTCTGCGGCTTTGCGGACGGAAACAGCGAGGTCGACGAGCTGGAAAAAGGTGTTCTCACAGAGATCTTCGGCGAAAATTACAATTACGCAAGCTTAAAGGAAGCAGTCGGCGAAGCGAGGGCGGCGGGCGCGGCGCAGCAGGCGGCGTATCTCGCGAAAACGCTTTGTGAAAGCGACAAGTATAAATACGCGCTGGCAGTTTCTTTCGGAGTAGGCGGACAGTATTCGGCTGTGGTATTGAAAAAGGCGGTATAAAATGGAAGTAAGCAAAACTAAATTGGCGCTTGTAACGGGCGCTTCAAGAGGAATAGGCAAAGCCTGCGCGCTTAAGCTTGCGGAATGCGGATATGACGTAGTGGTAAACTATGTTTCAAACGACGCTAAGGCAAACGAAGTCTGCGCCGAGATAGAAAGTCTCGGCAGAGTGGCTCTGGCTATCAAGGCGGATACGTCCGACCTCAAGGCGGTCCAGGATATGTTCAGGGAGATCTGGAAGGAATTCGGCAGGATAGACGTGCTGGTAAACAACGCGGGAGTTGTGGACGACGCGTATCTGCTGATGATAAACGAGGAGAGCCTTTCAAAAAGCCTTGATATAAACATAAAGGGATATTTCCACTGCGCTCAGCAGGCGGCGCTTAAAATGATGAAAACGGGCGGGAAGATAATAAACGTTTCGTCCGTAAGCTCGATATTGGCGGTTGAGGGACAGGGAGTTTATTCCGCGACAAAGGGCGCGGTAAACTCAATGACCGCGGTACTCGCAAAGGAGCTTGCGTCGAGAAATATCACGGTAAACGCGATCGCTCCCGGATTTATCGAAACGGAAATGATGGACAACATACCCGAGGAAAAAAAGGCGGAGTATATAAAAGCCGTTCCTATGGGAAAATTCGGCTCGGCGGAGCAGATAGCCGAAACGGTGGTAATGCTTTGCTCAAGCGCGTTTGATTATATGACGGGACAGGTTATCGTTTTGGACGGCGGGCTTAGCCTTTGATTTTTTGACAGCAGGAGAAAGAATATGAATTTACTCGAAATAAACAAGCGCATAAAACAGCGTCCGCCGTTTCAGATGATAGAGCGCGTGACCGAGCTTGAGCCTAACGTAAGCGCGGTGGGGATAAAAAACGTTTCGGTAAACGAGCCGTACTTTGTCGGGCATTTTCCCGACGCTCCCATTATGCCGGGGGTGCTGCTTATCGAGTGCGCGGCTCAGCTTTGCAGTCTCGTTATCGCTCCCGAGGGCGCGGCAAGCGATGAAAGCAAGCTGTATGTGCTGTTAAAGGTAAAGGATTTTAAATTTTTAAAGCCCGTGGTGCCGGGAGACACGCTCGAAATTTCCGTGAGCTGTGTACTTATGAGCGAGGCGGCGTGCGAGTTTGACGCGAAAATTTGTGTCGGTGGAAATGTAAGGGCAAAGGGTAGAATGCTGTTTACGGCGATCGACAAAAGTTCGGTGTATGAAAATGAGAATTGATTTTTCGGCTTGTTTCGTGACTGACGGGGTCGGGCTGAGAGCCCGTGTCGAAAGCGCGAGAGAAAATTACAACCCCGTGTGCGAGGGTTATTTCAACGAGATATTAAGCAGGCGGAAAGAGGCGTTTTGCGAGAGCGCGTGCGGATTTCTGCTGCTTGACGGACTGCTTGTGAAAAACGGGATAAACCGCGCGGAGCTTATCATCGCGCACGACGACAACAACCGCCCGCTTGTTTATGACGACGGCATAGATTTCAGCATTTCGCACAGCGAGGGCTGTGCGCTGTGTGTTCTGGCAATCGCCGAAAACGGCGAAAAAGCGCAGGTGGGGTGCGACGTGCAGTACGCGCGGGATTACTCGGCGGAAAAAATGACGGAGCTTGCGAGAGCGTTTATGAAGGACAGCGAGCTTTCTGAATACGAAAAATCCTCGGACAAGGCCGCGGCGTTTTTCGGGGAGTGGACTCGCCGCGAAGCGTATATAAAGCGCGCGGGGCTTGACATTTTCGGAAGCTTTAAGAACGTTGATCTGTCCGACGGTGTTTTTTCGAGCGGTGTTATCCGCGCGAGCGGACGGGATTATTATTACAGCATAAGCCTTCCGGGATACGAGGACACAGACGGCAATTCAGACGAAAGCATTCTTGATAAGATCATAACATAACTGTAAGGAGAATTTATGAAAATTCTGGTTTTAAACGGAAGCCCGAAGGCGGAGCGCTCGAACACGCTGAACATTACAAAAGCGTTTGTGGACGGCTTTCCGAGCGATACCGAGGTTGAATATGTAAATCTGTATAAGCTTGACATAAAGCCATGTATCGGCTGTTTTTCGTGTTGGAGCAAGACACAGGGACACTGTGTGATAAAGGACGATATGCAGGAGCTTTACGGAAAAATAGAGGCGGCGGATATCATCATCGAAAGCTTTCCGCTCTACTTTTTCGGAATGCCCTCTCAGCTCAAGGCTATGACGGACAGATGTCTGCCGTTTATGCTTCCGTACATGGGAAATCTTGTCGAGGACAAAAACGCGTCGTTTCACGAATTGCGCGATGAAAAAATGCACGAAAAGCGGCTGGTTGTTATCTCGACCTGCGGCTATGTTGATGAAAAGCCGATGTTCCCCGCGCTTTTAAAGGAGTATGACCTTATCTGCGGCGACGGGCATTATACGGCAATTCTCTGTCCCGAGGGCGAGCTTTTTATCGCGGAAAAGGCGAAAAGACAGCGCGAAGGCTATCTCGCGGATATCAAAGCGGCGGGCACGGAATTTGCCCGGAACCTCGCGCTTTCCGAAGAAACCAAAAAGCGCATTTCAAGACCCATTCTCTCTCCTCAGGGCTTTGAGGCGATAACGCTGGCGCACTGGAAGATGAAAAGCGAATAAACTATTGGGGAAAACCCTTTCTGAAGAAAGGGTTTTCCCCAAGCCTCTTTCCCAAAGACTTTTTAATTTGGTTGCAGGTTATATCAACGCGTCCCACAAGAAACCCAAACGGTTATAATTATATTACAGTTTTGAAAAATCGTTGACAATATCGGAAAACGGTGTTATATTATAACTAAAGATAACTCACATTATTGCTTTAATTACAGCTTAAGGAGGGATATTCTATGAAAAAACCACACATTATATTACCCGCATTCTTACTTACAGCCGCCCTTGTTCTGAGCGGATGCACGGGAAAAACAAAAACACCGCCTGTCGCGGATAAAGATACGGCTTCGGAATCTTCCTCTGACAGCAATTCCGAAAATTCAACCGAAAGCGGCGAAATGTCGTCTGCCGATCCGTCGCCCGAAAGCACGGATGAAAATTCAACGAGCAGCGATGATGAGTACCGGCTCTATCAAGAGATTTATCTTGATCAACAGTATCTGGAGACGCTCGAACAAGACAGACTTTATGTGAGGGTTTGCTTATACATGGATGATGAAGCTATTCGTGCAGATTATGAGAAGAAATATCCGGAGCTTGTGGGAACCGAAGTTTATTGGAATTATTTGAGTCGTTTTTTCTCAAATAGAGGCGAGCAGATGATTAAGGATTTCGTGAGCGATTACAACATCGCTTATGAAGAGCTTGAGGAGCATATGTTTAAAATGGGAGGATCATTTAAGTACGAACTTGACAAGGACACTATTTCTACGATGTTAAACGATACGCGAGTTGCGGAAATAATTTATTATATAGGCAATGGTACTATTGTTCCTTTTTAAAACAAACACTTTATAAAGGCTTACGCGGTCAGAATTATCCGACCGCGTTTTTGCGAAAAAAACTGTTTACTGTCAAATGTCAACTGTCAATCGGTAAAAAGCAGTCCGTCGATAAGCCGGGTTCTGTCGCGCGCGATCATCTATCTACCCTTTTCGTCGCCGAAAAGGTCAAGCCGCCTTAAGCAAGGAGCGCCGAGCAGACGCTTTGTCCCTCACACCAATCGGCGTTGCATCGGATAGGGTTTACACGGCGATATGCTCTCGCATATCCCGGTGAGCTCTTACCTCGCCTTTCCACCCTTACAGCAAAATACTGCGGTATATTTCTGTTGCACTGTCCCTAAGGTCGCCCTCGGCTGACGTTATCAGCTATCCTGCTCTGTGATGCCCGGACTTTCCTCATTGCGCTTTCGCGCCCCGCGACCGCGTAACGGGCTGCCTCATTACCGAGTTACATTTTAACATAATTATCAAAAAATTTCAAGTCTTTTCGCCGATTTCTCTATGCGTTTTTCACATTATGAGTTTAAATTGTTAAAATTTATCCCTGTTCTACCTTGACAAAACCAAAAATTAGTATTATAATGAATTTGTATAGTATAAATCTGTAAAAATAAGGCTGTGCATCGGGACAACGGCGTCCTTTAGAAAACGCAGACGGGCTTTTACCGCAAAAACGGAAGGAAATATAATATGAACGTAGAGTCATATCATCAGAATTTTGTTGTCGAAAAATACGGCGAGGACGGTATCCTGAAAAAGTTCGGGATAAAATATCCCGAAAACTATAACTTCGGATATGACATCATAGACAAGTTTGCCGAGATGGAACCTGACCGCCGCGCTGTTTTCTGGGTGAACCTCAAGGGCGAGGAAAAGCTGCTTACCTTCGGAGACTTGTCGAGGCTGTCGAACAAGGCGGCGAATATGTTCCTGAAAATGGGCATAAAAAAGGGCGATCATGTTATTCTGATGATGAAGCGGCACTATCAGTTCTGGTATGTGCTTGTGGCGCTTATGAAGATAGGCGCGGTGGCTATCCCCGCGACATATCTGCTTACACCCAAGGATATGGTCTACCGCTGCGACGCGGCGGATGTAAAAGCGGCGATATGCACGCACGACGGCGACGTTGCGGCTTATGTGGACGAGGCGGACAAAATGGTGAAAAGCCCGCTTTTGTGCAAGTATATCGTAAACGGCTCGCGCGAGGGCTGGACGAATCTGGACGAGGAGATAGAAAAATATCCCGATACAATGGAGAGAATTCCGACAAAGGCGGACGAAATTTTCCTTATGTATTTCACCAGCGGAACTACGGGATATCCCAAAATGGCGATACACGACCACACCCTTTCGCTGGCGCATATCCAGACAGCAAAGCACTGGCACAAGGTAGACCCCAACGGACTGCATTTTACCATTTCGGACACGGGCTGGGCAAAGGCGGCATGGGGAAAGATATACGGTCAGCTCGCCATGGGCACCTGCATTTTCGTGTATGATTTCAACAAGTTTATTCCCGAGGACGTGCTCTCGATGATCGAAAAATACAGGATAACGACGCTCTGCGCGCCGCCGACGATGTTCAGATTTTTCATAAGCGTGGGTCCTGAAAAGTACGATCTCTCCTCGCTTAAATACTGCAATATCGCGGGAGAGGCGCTTTCGGCGGAGGTCTATAACCGCTGGAAGGAAATAACGGGGCTTCAGCTTATGGAAGGCTTCGGTCAGAGCGAAAGCACCTGCCTTATCGGAAACATCATCGGAATGACCCCAAAGCCCGGCTCTATGGGAAAGCCCACTCCGCTTTACGATATCGACCTTGTTGACGCTGACGGTAATTCCGTTCCGACGGGAGTTGTCGGTGAGATAGTCGTAAAGGGAGAGTACACAAACACGCCGGGGCTGTTCAGAGGATATTATAAAAACAAGGAAGTAACCGACAAGGTGTGGCATGACGGAATGTACCACACGGGAGATACCGCCACCCGCGACGAGGACGGGTATTATTGGTATGTCGGAAGAAACGACGATGTGATAAAGTCAAGCGGCTACCGCATCGGGCCGTTTGAGATAGAGAACGTTTTAGCTACTCACCCCGCCGTTCTTGAAAGCGCGGTCACGGGCGCGCCGCACCCTATCCGCGGCGAGATAGTAAAGGCTACTATTGTTCTTGAAAAGGGCTATGAGCCGAGCGAGGAGCTTAAAAAGGAAATTCAGGACTATGTAAAGCACAACACCGCGCCGTATAAATACCCGCGAATAGTCGAGTTTGTACAGGAACTTCCCAAGACCACCAGCGGAAAGATACGCCGTGTGGAGATACGTCAGAACGACATTGACAAAATGAACGGAAAATAATTATCTTCTGGGGAAAAACCTTTCTGAAGAAAGGTTTTTCCCCGGATTTTTTGTTTTTTGTGTATTGTTCACAATTTTAAAAAAAGTGAAAAAATCTATTGACAACTACAAGAAAATTGTGTATAATTGTTCATAGAGATAAAAAATATGAACGAGGTGAAAAGATGAAATATATGGATACCCTGAAAAAAGCGCGCGAGGCGGAGCTTTGCGTTCAAACGGAATTAGAGCATATCGAGCGTCTGCACAGAATTATGAAGACGTCGGGAAAGAGCCAAAGATACGCCGAGGAAATAGCCGAAAAGCTTGCAAGGCTCGAAGCCGAGCTTAACGACTCAATTGACAGGACCGTCGATATAAAACGCGGAGCGCTTAGCGTTTTAAGCGCGCTTGAGGGATATGAGCGCGCGGTAATTTACAGATACTACATTTTAGGCGAGGATTGGAGAACTATCTCGGAGAAAATGTATCTGAGCGAGCGGCAGGTGTATTATTACCGAAAATCGGCGATCAAAAAACTTGAGGATAAATACAATAAAAACAACAGGGGTGAATTATGGAGATCGGAGCAAGAATCAAGGAACTGAGAATACAAAACGGACTTACCCAGGCACAGCTCGCTAAAACTTTGGGAGTTACCTCGGCGGCAGTCGGAAACTATGAGCAGGGGATTAGTTTTCCGAAAGAAACAGTACTCAGAAAACTTTTCGGCGCGCTTAACTGTACTCCAAACGAGCTTTTGAGCGAGGAGAAATATTCCGCGGAGGATTACGAGCATTTAAGGCTGTATTCAATGCTTACGGCAGAGGGAAAGCGGGCGGTTGACGAATGCACAGAACGCGAACTCGCCCAAGCTTCTGAGATGTCGGACATTAAAATCGCGGCAAGACGCGGCGGCTCGGAGATCGCTCTCAGAAAGCGCACCGATAAGAGCATTTTCGACGCCGAGGACTATAAAAGGTAAGGAAAAATGACGGTAAACGAGGTTTATGTAAAGGCAGGTATTTCGTCGCTTCCGATAAGTCCCGAGGAAACGGCAAAGCGGCTGGGGATAAAGCTTGTAAGCTATAAGACCATGACGGAAATATACGAAATTTCTCTGCGCGAGCTGTATTCAAAAAGCCGATTCGGGTTTTCCTACCGCGAGGACGGGCGGTTTGTAATTGCGGTAAACGAAAACTCCTGCGGCGAGAGACGCAGGAGATTTACGATAGCGCATGAAATAGCGCACTGTGTTTTGGGACATCTTTCACACGCGGCGGAAAACACGGTCGAAAACGAGCGCGAGGCGGACCGTTTTGCGGCGGAGCTTCTCGCGCCGGTGTGCGTTTTAAGGGAGTGCGGGGTTTCAGACTCGGACGAGATATCGCGCCTTTGCGGGATATCAAAGGCTGCCGCGGAGATTTGTCAAAAGCGAATTTTAAGGGCGGATACAACCGAAAATGACAGGGAAATTGTTGAGCGTTTCGGCGGGTTTATTTCACGATACCGTGAAAGGTCTTGACAAACAAAAAAGGACAACCGTTTTGGTTGTCCCCGTCAGTTTGTCTTTCGCAATTCCTCCGCGATCTGCGCGAGCTTTTTCAGTCTGTGATTCAGCCCGCTTCGGCTTATAGGAGCATTAAACATTCCGCAAAGCTCCGAAAGCGAGCTTTCGGGATTTTCAAGCCTGAGCCGCGCCGTTTCCCTGAGCTCGGGAGAAAGCGAGTTTTCTCCAGCTGTGTTAAAAATAAACTCTATGTCGCGACGAATCTTTTCACTCGCCGCGACTGTTTTGTCAAGATTCGCGCTGTCGCAGTTTACCGAGCGGTTAGCGCGGTTTCTGATATCCTTTTCGATCTTTACGCGCATTATTTCAAGCGAATGCGCGCCCGCGCCTATATAGGTGAGAAAATCCTCGATTATCTCGCTTGTTTTGGCGTATAAGACCGTAGTCTTCTGACGGACGGTGGATTTTACGGTCATTCCGTGTTCGTTGATAAAATCCATAAGAGCTTCCGCCCGATCGCTTTCGGGAAGTACTATCTCAAGATGATATTCCTTTTTCGGGTCGGTAACATACCCGCATATCACGAAAATCCCGCGGAGAAAAGCTCCGCCGCCCGAGTCGTTTCCCGAGACGATATCGCTGTTGATAACCGAGAAATCCCCGAATTTTTCACGCAGGACATCGCTCGGCTTTATTTCAAGCGTGTAAAGCGAGCCGCCGTTTTTTACCAACCGCTTTGTTTCAACGCGGGCGTTTGGAAAAACTGTTTTGCACAGCGTCTGCGCGGCGGTTATAAGCCACAGGTTTTCGGTCTGCAAAAGCTGTTTTTTTCCGCGTGTTTTTCCCGCGAAAAACATTCCGTAAAGCATGGCGGGCGCGTCGCTTTGGGGCAGATCCCTCACGTCGCACAGCTCCTGCTTTATTTCCGATGAAAACGACATTTTTTCAGCTCCTGTTGTTACTTATCCTTGTCGCGGTGGTTCAATCTCACTCGGTATCCCGCCTGCTCGAAATGCTTTGCGGCAAGCTCCGCGAAGGTCACGCTTCTGTGCTTTCCGCCTGTGCAGCCAAACGCAACGACAAGACGGCTTTTTCCCTCGCCGACATAAAGCGGCGCGAGGAAATCCACAAAATCATACAGCTTTTTTTCAAGCTCTGCGGACTGAGGAAATCCCATAACATAGTCCCTTACAGCCCGGTCTGTCCCGGTGAGATGTTTGAGCTCGGGAATATAAAACGGATTCGGCAGACACCTTACATCAAACACCAAGTCCGCCTCTCCCGGGACCCCGTACATAAATCCGAAGCTCATACAGTTTATTATCATTCTGTCCGAGGGCTTGTCCAGAAACAGCCCCGCGACCTGCTCCTGAAGCTGGCGGGCGGTCAGAAGAGAGCTGTCAATTATATAGTCCGAGTTTGCGCGGATATCCGTAAGCAGCGCGTTTTCCGCGTCTATGGCTTTCGACAGGTCTCCCTCAGACGCCTCGTCGAGAGGGTGTTTTCTGCGCGTTTCGCTGTAGCGTTTCATCAGAACCTCTTTCGCGCAGTCAAGAAACAGTATCTTCACGTCAGCGCCGTCTATTCCTCTAAGCTTTGAAATGTTCTCCGAAAGCCGCAGAAAGAGCGTTCCTCCGCGAATATCCGTAACTATAGCGACCTTTTCAAGCTCGTCTTCTTTGAGTGACGACTGCGCGCACAGCTCGGCGAAATTAGGTATAAGCTGTGGCGGCATATTGTCGATACAGAAAAATCCGATATCCTCCAAAACCTTTATGCAGGAGGATTTTCCCGAACCCGAAAGCCCTGTTACTATCAAAAAAGTCATATGATCAACCCCTGTTCAGTTGTCCACCGTTATCACTTCACATTCAAGTTCTATTCCCTTTTCCCTGAGAACGGTATTCTTTATGTGTTCTACTATCTTTATTATATCGCCGTAAGTCGCGTCTCCGCGGTTAATGACAAAGCCGCTGTGCTTTTCGCTTACCTCCGCTCCGCCTATCCTAAAGCCCTTAAGTCCGCATTCTTCTATAAGCGCCGCGGCAAATCCGTTTTTCGGGCGCTTAAAGGTGCTTCCGCAGGAAGGGAACTCAAGCGGCTGTTTGTCCTTGCGTCTTTGCAGGACCTCGTCCATTCGCGCTTTTATCGCGTCTTTATCACCGTTTGAAAACCGCATTGTAACGGACGTTATCACATGATCGCGCTTTGAAAAAACGCTGTGGCGGTAGCTCAGCTCCATATCTTCGGCTTGCATTTCCGAAAGCTCGCCGCGCTCGTTTATATATCTGCAGGAGACTGTGATGTCCTTCATCTCGCTTCCAAAAGCGCCGGCGTTCATAAACAGCGCGCCGCCGACCGTGCCGGGTATCCCGTAAAGATTTTCCGCTCCGGAAAGCGAATATTCGAGCGCGGTCTTACATACCGCGTTTAGCATAGCGCCCGCGCCCGCGGTTATCTTATTCTGCTCGACGGTTATTCCGCCCATGTCCTGACCTATCAGAATTATCACTCCGCGAAATCCGTTATCGGAAAACAGAACGTTTGTTCCCTTTCCGAGAATGAAAAAGGGGATACTCTCGCTTTTGCAGAGTGAAAGCAATTCGCAGAGCACGTCTTCGCTGCCCGGCTTTACGAGGATATCGCAGGCTCCGCCTATTTTCATCGAGCAATAGTGCTTTAACAGCGCGTTATGCTCAAACGCCGTGCCGCATTCGGTACAGATCGCCTCTATGAGAGAATAATCCATCAGTGACCTCCAATATTTAAATGCGTAATTCGTAATGCGTAATTATTTATCGTGACGAAAAACAGCCTGCAAAGCGTGAGGTGCATTGTTTCGAACAATAATTACGAATTACGAATTACGCATTACGAATTGTCAATTACGCGTTACGCATTATTCTGCGATAGTGTATAGATACGCGGCTCCTATTATTCCCGCGTCGTTTTCGAGCTGACATATATCAAGCTTTGTGGTCTTATCCGCGTCTATGCAATAACTCTCGCGCTTGATTATCTCCGAAAGCGGCTTTGTAAGAGCCTCGCCCTCCTTGCAGATGCCGCCGCCGATAAGCAGCATTTCAGGCTGGAAGGTGTTTACAATATTAGTAAGTCCGCAGCCGAGGTATTCGATGTACATATCCACAACGCCCTTTGCCGCCGCGTCTCCCGCTCTCATTCCGTCAAAGGCTGTTTTCCCGTCTACGTTTTCTATATCTCCGCCGCAAAGCTCCCACATTTTAGAGTCTTTGTTTTCTTCCATTGCTTCTCTTGTCATATTTATAAGCGCCGTCGCCGAAGAATATGCCTCGAAACAGCCCTTTCTGCCGCAGCCGCAGGGTCTTCCGCCGTATTGGATAACTGTGTGTCCAAGCTCCGCTCCGCAAAAATTAAAGCCTGTGTATATTTTTCCGCCGATGATTATTCCGCCGCCGACTCCCGTTCCGAGAGTTACAACAACAACGTCGTTAAAGCCCTTTCCAGCGCCCGCGAGTACCTCGCCGAATGCCGCGGCGTTGGCGTCGTTTTCAACATACACGGGTTTGTCAAGCTTTTTCTTGATAAAAGCCTGAAGATTTGTGTTGTGGAAATCGAGGTTGCAGGAATACAGCACGACTCCGCTGTTTCTGTCCGCAACTCCGGGAGTTCCTATTCCTATCGAATTTACCTCGTTAAGCGCAACCTTGGCGCTTGTAAGCACCTGCCAGATAAGCTCGACGATAGACGCGCATATCTCCTCGGCAGGGCGCGGAAGATTTGTTTTTGCGGTGGCTTTTTCGACTATTTCATACTTGTCGTTTACAAGACCTACCTTGATATTTGTTCCGCCTAAGTCAATGCCTATGTTATACATTTTATGTGCTTCCTTTCGGTTATTTGATTAAAGGTTCAGGTCGCTCATTATTTCCTCGCTGTCCGAGTCGATACCGAGCTGTCTGAGTAAGTCCTTTGCGGCGTTATAGCCCATTTTCTTCTGGCGGTTGTTCATCGCCGCCACCTCGAGAATTACCGCGAGGTTTCTTCCGGGCTTTACGGGAATATTAAGCAGCGGCACCTTAACGCCGAGAATAGTCATATAATGCGTGTCAACGCCCATTCTGTCATAGGTCTTTTCGGGATTCCAAAGCTCCATTTCAACTACCATGTCGATTTTTTCCGACGTTTTGACAGCGCCTATACCGAAAAGCTGGCGGGCGTTTATAATTCCTATGCCGCGAAGCTCGAGAAAATGACGGATATTGTCCGGCGAAGAACCTACGAGCGTGATATTCGACGCCTTGAGTATCTCGACCGCGTCGTCCGCGATAAGTCTGTGTCCGCGCTTTACAAGCTCGATAGCGGTCTCGCTTTTACCTACTCCGCTTTCGCCGAGTATAAGCACGCCCTCGCCGTATATCTCGATAAGAACGCCGTGGCGCGTGATCCTCGGGGCAAGCTGTAAATTGAGAAACGCCATAAGCTTTGCGATAAACACGGAGGTGTTTTCTTCCGTGCGGAAGATCGGTATCCCAAAATCCGGAGCCATTTCCAGCATCTCGGGGAAAACGTCTTCTTTTCTCGTGATAACAAGCGCGGGGAAGCGATAGCTAAGCAGATCGGAAATACGCTTTCTGCGAAGCTCGGAGTCGAGACCCGCGAGATAGGCGGTCTCCATTTTTCCCATGACCTGAATGCGCGTGTTGTCAAAATACTCGTAAAATCCCGCAAACTGAAGTCCCGGGCGGTTTGTATCGTTGTTTGAGATAAGGGCGTTTTCTCCGCCCTCGGGCATATAGATCGTTTCGAGCTTAAACTCGTCTATCATCTTTTTTAACGGAAAGTTAAACTCTCGTGTAATTTCTTCTAATGGCATGGTAGTTCTCCTTATATTCTGATTTCTTACTAAATAACATTATACCTCAATGAAACGATTTTTTCAAGTGTTTTTTGTAAAACTTGTTTAAAATTGGGGGAATTGTCAACAATTATTGTAAGAAATTCCATCAAGGCGTGCCGCTTGCAGACGGGCAGAAGCTTCCGTCCTTTGGCAATGCGTCTCAGACGTGAAACATTGTCGGAAATTATCGCTCGACCGGGCAATATTTCTGTATCATACACTATTTAAAGGAGCTGACATTATGAAAAATATTGCTGTTGCGCTGCTGCTTTTATTCGGCGCGGTATTCTGTTCTGCGGCGGGGGGGTTTATTACCTTCAGCGAAAATTGCGAAAACGTACAGGGAGAAGTCCTGAGGCTTCATATTCCCGCAAACTCGGATTCCGCCGAGGATCAGGAGATAAAGCTAAAGCTCAGGGACTATCTGCTCAGCGAGTTTGGAGAAGAACTCGGCGAATGCGAAGATCTCTCCGAAGCCGAGCAGAAAGCCGAAACGCTGCTTCCCGAAATAGAGCGGAAAAGCGGCGAGTTCCTTATGGAAAACGGATTTTCCTACGGCGCGAAGGCAGAGCTTGTTTCAATGTACTTTACCACCCGCGAATACGACAGGCTTATTCTCCCCGCGGGAGAATACAAGGCTTTGCGAGTGACTCTCGGAAGCGGAGAGGGGAAAAACTGGTGGTGTGTTATTTTCCCGCAGCTTTGCGTTCCGGCGGTGACTGAAAAAAGCGAACAGCCCGAAGCTTCGGCAAACGAGGTTCTTGAAAGCTTCGGAAAGCCCCGGCAGGTGACTGTAAAATTTGCGGTTTATGAATTTTTCTGCAAACTTTTCAGTGAGAATTAAGAAAGCTTTTCCAATGAAATAATTTAATACTCGACAAAAATCATCATAATTTCGTCTTTTAAATTGCTCGAAAAAGCTCCGCAAATCCGATAACTGCCGCGATTTTAGCGGTTTGTAAATTTTATTCCAAATTTTTCCAAAAACTTGTTGACAAAATTGTAAAATTTTGGTAATATGAAGTCAGACCGATTGGAAATAAATGGAAATCGGCTAAAAATTTGGAGGTATAAAAATATGACAAATCAAATCAAGGTACTTATCGGAAACGACACGGCTGACTGCGGAATGGCTTGGGCGGGCGCTCTCAAAAACGCGGGAATGTACGCGATAACACGGCGCTGCGACGGAAACTCCGTACTTAACTCCATCAAATCCGAGGCGCCCGACGCGGCGGTGCTCGAAGCGAAAATGCCGTTTTGCGACGCTGTTGAGATCATACGCAAACTTAAGACCGAAAAGAAATATGTCCCGAATGTTATCATTGTTTCAAACACGGCAGACCCCGCGCTTGAGCGTGAGGCGGCAAACTTGGGCGCGTATGTGGCGCTTAAGCCGTTAGACCCGAATATGCTTGTGGCTAAAATAAATGAAATGTGCGGAATAGGCGAAAAGGCTCCCGAAACCCGTGATGATACCGAGCTTGAGGTGGCGGTAACGGAGATCATACATCAGGTGGGTATCCCCGCGCACATCAAGGGCTATCATTATCTCAGAACGGCGATAATGCTGTCCGTAAATAACGACGAGATGATAAACAGCATAACAAAGCTCCTTTATCCGACAATAGCGAAAACCTATCAGACGACATCCTCGAGAGTTGAACGCGCTATACGTCACGCTATCGAGATAGCGTGGGACAGAGGAAATATCGACGTTTTGGACAAGTTTTTCTCCTACACCGTACATACCTCGCGGGGAAAGCCCACAAACTCAGAGTTTATCGCGCTTATTGCCGACCACCTGCGCCTGAAGTCAAAGCAAAACGGCGGAGTGCTTACGGGAGCGTTCAGATAGTTTTTGGAGATCAGCGATTAGTTGTTATTTATAAAGAGATAACGCGCCCGGAATTTTTCCGAGCGCGTTTGAGTTGTAAAATAATTACGCAAGCGTTTTTCGCCGATGGCGAATAATGCGTGCATTTTGAATTACGAATTGTACTTCCTGTGTTTGATGACCTTCTGCCTTGAAAACTCCTCGCGGTCTTTTTCCTCGAGGGCGTTGGAGATATACTTAAGCTGTTCTTCAAAGCGCGGAATGATGATGTTTTTAAGGGCGTTCGCGCGCTTCTGGGTCTTCTTGATAGCGACCGCGAGTCGGTAGATGCTGTTTTCAAGCTCCGCGAGGCGCACGGTAATTTCCTTTACCTTGTTGAATTTGATATAAGCCTTGTCAAACTCCGAGCTTGTAAGCGTCATTGAATACGGCGGTCTTTCGGCAGTTGTAAGATTGGCGGTGATCTTCGGAAGCTCCACGCTCATTACCGAGCGTGACGCAAGCTTTAACGAATTCTCCACGGGAAAGGTCTGGGCGATAGTTCCCACAATGCCGAGCGTCATGTTGGCGTATTCAAGCGCGCGGTAGGCCTCGGCATAAGTAACGTCTATCTCATCGCGAAGCTCGCGTGCCGCGTCGACCAGCGACACCATTTCCCGCACAAGAACACTGCGCTTTCTGTCCATCAGGTCATAGCCGAGCTGTGCCTGAAGCAGCGAGCGCTTTGTTTT
This sequence comes from Oscillospiraceae bacterium, assembly GCA_022508925.1. Lineage (GTDB taxonomy): Bacteria > Bacillota > Clostridia > Oscillospirales > Ruminococcaceae > CAG-115. Next base: position 31,154 of record JAFLUF010000016.1, read on the forward strand.
TATCAAATTACCCTTGGTAGGAAAAACTTGTTCGGACAAAAAATCACCTTCTTACAAAGCGTATAGAAACGATAGAATAGCGACAATCATTCTTTCTTTTTCTGAGGGAAACTTTCTGTAGAAAGTTTCCCTCAGACTCCCTTCAAAGACTTTTTGTATGCTTCGCTGTAACTTTTTTACGCAAACCTTTCGCCGCGCTTTTCGTTGTATTGCTCATCAAGCAGCTGCTCGTCAATTCTGTCAAGCTCCGCTCTCGGGAGAGTGCAGAGCAAGTCCCAGCCTAAATCAAGCGTTTCGTCGATCGAGCGGTTTTCGTCAAAGCCCTGACTCAGGAAATGCTCTTCGAAAAGCTCTCCGAAACGCATATACTTGCGGTCAGTCTCCGACAATTCTTCTTCTCCGATTACCGAAGCGAGGCTTCGCGCGTCCTGAACCTTGGCGTACGACGCAAAAAGCTGGTTTGAAACAGCGTTGTGGTCGGCGCGCGTATACCCCTCGCCGATGCCGTCCTTCATCAGTCTCGAAAGCGACAGCAGAACCGAGACCGCGGGATAAATTCCGTTTTGCTCGAGGTCGCGGTCAAAAACTATCTGCCCCTCGGTTATATACGCCGTAAGGTCGGGAATGGGGTGGGTTATGTCGTTATTCGGCATTGTGAGAATAGGTATCTGCGTAACGCTTCCGGTGCTGCCGTCGATAATTCCCGCGCGCTCGTAGACCGACGCGAGATTAGAGTACAGATAGCCGGGATAGCCCTTTCTTCCGGGGATCTCGCCCTTTGAGGACGAAAATTCTCTCAGAGCCTCGGCATAGCTCGTCATATCCGTCATGATGACGAGTATGTGCATATTCTTTTCAAACGCAAGATACTCAGCCGCCGTGAGAGCGCACAGCGGAGTCAGTATCCTCTCAATGATGGGGTCGTTTGAAAGATTTAAAAACATACAAACGCGCTCGATAACGCCCGTGTCCTCAAAAGAGCGGCGGAAATAATCCGCGACGTCGTTCTGAACGCCCATTGCCGCGAAAACTATCGCGAAATCCTCACTGCCCTCGCCGGTTATCTTCGCCTGTCGGGCTATCTGAACGGCAAGCTTGTTGTGTGAAAGTCCCGAGCTTGAAAATATCGGAAGTTTCTGTCCGCGGATAAGTGTCATAAGCGCGTCGATAGAGGAAATTCCCGTGTGGATATAGTTTCGCGGGTACTGACGCGCGACGGGATTGAGCGCTCTGCCGTTTACATTTCCCATTTTCTCGGGGAAGATATCGCCCAAGCCGTCAATAGGTTTTCCCGCGCCGCTGAAAACGCGCCCGAGAATTTCGGTCGAAAGCGGGATCTCAAGCGGTTTCCCCGTAAAGATAGTACGCGTGTTTTTCAGAGAAATGCCGCGCGTTCCCTCGAAAACCTGAAGGATAACTCTGTCGCTGTCAAGCTCGACAACTCTGCCTATACGCTCTGTGCCGTCGCTGAGACGAATCTTGGCTATCTCGTCAAACGCCGCGTCTTTTACTCCCTCGAGGGCTACAAGCGGACCGTTTATGTCCGTAAGTCCCATGTACTGTAAATTCATAGTTACCTCACGCAATTTTACTGAATGGAAAGTGCGTCTATTTTTTCGTCAATTTCCTTGATATACCCGTCAAACATCGACAGCCCGTCGTTTGGAATATCGTACTTCATTTTTATCGCCTTGTCGAAAAGCCCGAGAGCTTTTATGTCCGAAAGCGGAGCGCCGGCTTTCAGTGCCGAAAGCGATTTTCTGTACAGCTCGGAAATGACCTTCATCATAAGCCGCTGTTTTTCGAGCGGCACATAGGTGTCGTCCTTGTGAAAGGCGCTTTGCTGTAAAAATCCCACGCGCACGACTCTCGCTATTTCCATTGTCAGCTTCTGGTCGTCCGGGAGAACGTCCGCGCCGATGAGCTTTACAATTTCCATAAGCTTGTTTTCCTCGCTGAGGATAGAGGACATCTCCTGTCTCAGCTCCATAAAGTCGGGGCTTACGCTGTTGAAATAATCCGAAAGGTCTTCGATGTATTCCGAATAGCTGGTGTTCCAGTCTATCGCGGGATAGTGACGCGCGTACGCAAGCGACTTATCCAGCGCCCAGAAGCACCTTACAAAGCGCTTTGTATTCTGCGTTACGGGTTCTGAAAAGTCCGAGCCCTGCGGCGATACCGCGCCGATTATCGTAACCGAGCCGGACGTGCCGTTGAGGTTTTCGACATAACCCGCGCGCTCGTAAAACTCCGCGAGCCTTGAGGGAAGATAAGCGGGGAAGCCCTCCTCGGCGGGCATTTCCTCAAGTCTGCCCGATATCTCACGCAGCGCCTCTGCCCAGCGCGAGGTGGAGTCCGCCATTATCGCTATGTGATATCCCATGTCGCGGTAATATTCCGCAAGCGTTATTCCCGTATAGATAGAAGCCTCGCGCGCCGCGACAGGCATATTCGAGGTGTTGGCGATAAGCACCGTGCGGTCGGTAAGCGGACGGTTGGATTTCGGGTCGATAAGCTCGGCGAATTCCTCCAAAACCTGCGTCATCTCGTTTCCGCGCTCTCCGCAGCCGATATACACTATAATGTCCGCGTCGCACCATTTCGCAAGCTGGTGCTGGGTCATGGTCTTTCCCG
>JAFLUF010000017.1 GCA_022508925.1 Oscillospiraceae bacterium
TCATAGCGTTTTTCGCCGCAGGCGAATAATGCGCCCTTATCAAAGACTTTTTGTATTATCCGATTATCGCAAGCGCTCCGTCCGCGACGCCTACTTTTACAATATCTCCCTGTTTTAATTTGTCTCCGAGAATTTCCTTCGCGATAAGCGTTTCGAGATTTCTCTGCATATAGCGTTTCAGCGGACGCGCGCCGAACGCCGGGTCGTAGCTTTCGTCAACAATAAGCTGTTTCGCCTCTTCGGTAATTTCAAGACCGAGCTGTTTTTCCTTCAGGCGCTTGGCAAGGTCGCCCGCCTGAATGTCGATAATGCCGAAGATATTGTCCTTTGAAAGCGGCTTGTAGAACACTATCTCGTCAAGCCTGTTGAGAAATTCGGGTCTGAACGAGCGCTTTAAGACCGCGTCTACGCTCTCCCGCGCCTGCTCGGTTATCTCGCCGTTTTCGTCGATCCCGTCAAGAATAAACTGCGAGCCTAAGTTTGAGGTGAGTATGATTATCGTGTTCTTAAAGTCGATAAGCCGCCCCTGACTGTCGGTAACTCTGCCGTCGTCAAGCACCTGCAAAAGCACGTTGAACACATCTGGGTGAGCCTTTTCGACCTCGTCGAACAGCACGACGGAATACGGCTTTCTGCGCACAGCGTCGGTGAGCTGTCCGCCCTCCTCGTAGCCTACATATCCGGGAGGCGCGCCGATAAGGCGGCTGACGGTGTGCTTTTCCATATACTCGCTCATGTCGAGGCGGATTATGTTCTTTTCGTCGTCAAACAGCGCCTCGGCGAGCGTCTTTGCAAGCTCGGTCTTTCCCACGCCCGTAGGTCCCAAGAACAAGAACGAACCGAGCGGCTTTCGCGGGTCGTTTATTCCGGCGCGAGAGCGCATAATGCTCTCGCTTACGCGCGACACCGCCTCGTCCTGACCCATAACGCGCTTGTGAAGTGTTTCGGGTAGGTGGAGTATCTTCTCGCGCTCGCCCTCTACAAGCTTGTCTACGGGAATGCCTGTTCTGCGGGCGATTATCAGCGATATCTCGTCCTCTGTCACCTTATCGCGCAGCAGCGAGCTTGCCTTTGCTTTTTCCGCAAGCTCTTCCTCTGCCTGCAAGTCCGCCTGGAGCTTCGGGAGTTTTCCGTACATAAGCTCGGCTGCTTTGTTCATGTTGTACTCGAGCTTTGCTTTTTCTATCTCGGCGTTGGTCTGCTCGATTTCTTTTCTCAGCTCCTGAACCTTTGAGATAGCGTTTTTCTCGTTTTCCCACTTGGCTTTCATTGCCGCGAAACGCTCGCGCTTTTCCGCAAGCTCCTTTTGTATTTCCGCGAGGTGCTCCTGAGTGAGCTTGTCGGTCTCCTTTTTGAGCGCGGTCTCCTCTATTTCGAGCTGTAATATTCCGCGCGATATCTGGTCAAGCTCGGCGGGCATACTTTCCATTTCCGTTCTTATCATCGCGCAGGCTTCGTCAACCAAGTCTATCGCCTTGTCGGGCAAAAAGCGGTCGGTGATATAGCGGTTGGACATAGTGGCGGCGGCGATGATGGCGTTGTCCTGTATCTTTACGCCGTGGAAAACCTCGTAGCGCTCTTTAATTCCGCGGAGAATTGAAATAGTGTCTTCAACGGTCGGTTCGTCAACAAGCACCTTCTGAAAACGGCGCTCGAGCGCGGGGTCCTTTTCAATGTACTTCGCGTATTCGTCAAGAGTCGTAGCTCCCACACAGTGAAGCTCTCCGCGCGCAAGCATGGGCTTTAAGAGATTTCCCGCGTCCATTGCTCCGCTTGACTTGCCCGCGCCGACGATAAGATGAAGCTCGTCGATAAACAGGATTATCTGCCCCTCGCTCTTTTTGACCTCGTTTAATACCGCCTTTAAGCGCTCCTCAAACTCGCCCTGATATTTCGCTCCCGCGATAAGCGCGCCCATGTCGAGCGAAAACAGCTTTCTGTCCTTGAGGTTTGAGGGAACGTCTCCGCGTACGATCCTGAGAGCCAAGCCCTCGGCGATTGCGGTCTTTCCCACGCCGGGTTCGCCTATTAAACACGGATTGTTCTTGGTCTTGCGGGAAAGAATGCGAATTACGTTTCTTATCTCGCTGTCGCGGCCGATAACGGGGTCGAGCTTATTCGCACGCGCAAGCTCGACTAAGTCCTGTCCGTATTTTTTCAGCACGTCGTAGGTCTCCTCGGGAGTCTGCGAGGTCACGCGCTGATTTCCGCGTATCTCCTGCAAGGCTTTTAACAGCTTGTTTTTGTCAATGGCAAAGCTCTTTATTATTCCCGAAACGCCGCTGTCGGCTTTTTCCACGAGAGCCATAAGCAGATGTTCTACCGAAACATACTCGTCGTTCATTCGCTCCGCCTGGGCTTCGGCTTCTGCGAAAGCCTTGTCAAGCTCGGAGGAAACGTATATTTTTCCGACCTCTCTGCCGCTTCCCGAAACGCGCGACATTCCCTCGATGAATTTCAGCGCCGCGGTTTTTACGCCGTTTGCGTCAACTCCCGTTTTCGTCAGTATCTGCGGACAAAGCCCGCCCTCGTCGTTCATAAGCGCGTAAAGCAGATGCATTTGCTCTACGCAGTTGTTCTGATAAGAAACGGAAATGTCCTGCGCCTCCTGAACGGCTTCCATTGACTTTTTGGTCATCTTATTGGGGTTCATAATAAATCAACTCCTTGTTTTGATTTGAATTTCACCCGATCTCGGTTACCTTATAGTCCTTATCTTCAACTGCCTTTTTGAGAATTTCCGCGTCGATCTGCTCGGAGAGCTTTACAACTGCCGTTCCGCTCTCGTGGCTTACCGTTGCCTCGCTTACTCCGCTTACCGCTTCGAGCGCTTTTTTTACGGTCGCCTCACAGTGTCCGCACATCATACCTTCGATTTTCATTGTGATTTCCATAGTAATTTCCTCCTTGGTGTTTTCAAGATTATTTTCAAGCGAGCTGTTCGCTTTTTTACGAATTTTCTTGTCGTGCTTTGGGTTGTAGATATTGAAGAAATTGAGCCGCAGGGCGTTTGTAACTACAAAAAAGCTTGAAAGGCTCATAGCCAGCGCCCCGAACATCGGGCTTAATTTCCACCCGAACAGCGGTATCCATACGCCCGCCGCGAGAGGTATCCCTATCACGTTATAGAAAAACGCCCAGAACAAATTCTGGTGGATATTGCGCAGAGTCAGCCTCGACAGGCGTATCGCCGCGGGAACGTCTGACAGCCTGCTTTTCATAAGCACAACGTCCGCCGCGTCTACCGCGACGTCCGCGCCCGCGCCTATCGCTATCCCGATATCGGCGCGCGTAAGAGCCGGCGCGTCGTTTATCCCGTCGCCGACCATAGCGACTCTTCCGCTTTTCTGAAAGCGCTTTACAACGTTTTCTTTATCTCCCGGGAGGACCTCGGCGATAACCTCGTCTATGCCCGCTGTTCTTCCGACAGCCTCGGCGGTGCGTTTGTTATCTCCCGTAAGCATAACGGTTTTTATGCCCATGTTTTTAAGCTCGGCGATCGCCGAGGGACTGTCCGCTTTTATTTCATCGGCTACGGCGATTATTCCGATAAGTGTTTTGTTACGGCAGAAAAACAGCGGCGTTTTTCCCTCGTTTGCGAGCGTGTCGGCTTTTTCGCGGACGTTTTCGGGAATGTCGCAGTAGGTCTCGCAAAGTCGGAGGTTTCCCGCGACATACTCGGTTTTGTCAAGAACGGCGGAAATTCCCGCGCCGCGCAGGACTTCAAATTTTTCGGGTTCTTCGGCGGAAAAGCCGCGGCTTTCGGCGTGCTTTACTATCGCCTTTGCGAGAGGGTGTTCGCTGCGTTTTTCAAGCGAATAGGCGGTTTCGAGCAGTTTATCCTCGGAGAATTCTCCGTATGGAACTATGTCCGTTACGACAGGCTCGCCGCTTGTTATAGTGCCTGTTTTGTCGAGCAGAACTATTTCGGTTTTTCCCGTTTGCTCAAGAGAAACGGCGGTTTTGAAAAGAATACCGTTTTTCGCGCCCATTCCGCTTCCGACCATGATAGCTACGGGCGTGGCAAGACCGAGCGCGCACGGACAGGAAATTACCAGAACGGAAATTCCGCGTTCTATCGCATAGCCCACTCCGTTCCCTGTAATAAGCCATACCGCAATTGTCAAGAGCGCTATCGTTATTACCGCGGGGACGAAAACTCCCGAGACTCTGTCGGCGATCTTGGAGATAGGCGCTTTTGTGGCGGAAGCGTCGCTTACCATTTTGATTATCTGCGACAGCGAGGTGTCCTCTCCGACGCGCGTCGCCTTACAGCGGATATATCCCGAGAGGTTTATCGTCGCGGCGGAGACCTCGTCGCCGACGATCTTATCCGCGGGTATGCTCTCACCCGTAAGCGCGCTTTCGTTTACCGAGGTCTCTCCCTCGACTATCACCGCGTCCGCCGGAATGCTCTCGCCCGCCTTTACCGCGAAAATATCTCCCGCCTTTACCTGTTCTATCGGCACGGTAACTTCCGCTCCGTCTTTTATAAGAACGGCGGTTTTGGGCGCGAGCTTTATCAGGCTTTTAAGCGCGTCGGTGGTTTTGCCCTTAGAGCGCGCCTCGAGAAATTTTCCGAGAGTGATAAGCGTAAGGATAACTCCCGCGCTTTCGTAATACATCTCGTCCATATAGGTCATGACAAGCTCGTGGTTTCCCACGCTCATCGCGTTTGACATTACAAAGGTCGCGTAAACGCTGTACCCGAAGGCCGCCGCAGAGCCGAGCGCAACGAGAGTATCCATGTTCGGCGCGCGGTGGATAAGTCCCTTAAAGCCGCTGATAAAGAATTTCTGGTTTATCACCATGATTATTCCCGAAAGCAAGAGCTGAACGAGCGCCATTGCGATATGGTCGTGCTCTAAAAACGGCGGCAGCGGAAATCCCCACATCATTCCGCCCATGGAGATATACAAAAGAACCACCATAAAGCCCAGGCTCCAGAAAAGCCGGAGTTTCATTTTCGGCGTTTCCTTATCTTCAAGAGCGTCGGCGCTGTCGGAATTATCGGCTGACTTTCCCGCGGCTTTATCCTTAAGCTCCGCGCCGTAGCCCGCCTTGACCACAGCGTTTATTACCGCAGAGGATTCTCCGCCCTCTACGCTCATGGAGTTTGTAAGAAGATTTACGGAGCACTGTGTTACTCCCGATACCGCGCTTACCGCTTTTTCTATTCTCGCCGAACAAGCCGCGCAGCTCATTCCCGTAATATTATATAAAACCACTTCATTCACCTATCTCATCAGTTTTTGCAGGGTGTTTACAAGCTCGTCTATAATGTCGTCGTCGCCCTCTCTGATATTATCCGCAACACACGTTCGGATATGCTCGGACAGAAGCGCTTTATTAAACGAGTTGAGCGCCGAGCTTACCGCCGACACCTGGATAAGGATATCCGTGCAGTAGGCGCATTCTTCCACCATTTTTTTTATCCCGTTTATCTGTCCCGAAATTCTGTTGAGTCGGTTTATCAGACTTCTGTATTCCTCGGGGGGACGGTTTTTCTTTTTAGAACAGCCGCAGTCCTGCATAAAAACATCGTTCCTTTCTTAACGGTTTACAAATTTATTATATACCCCATGGGGGTATTTGTCAAGGGGTATTGCGGAAATTTTTCGGGGATTTTTCGTCCGCTTAAGACAAAAAGCGCTCCCCGAGCATTCGGGAAGCACCGAAAAGAAACAGTTATATTTTAAGTGTAAGTATCCAATCCATAAGGCTTAGCGCTAATTTCTCCTGCGCGGGAGTCATCGCCCGAACCTTGCTTGCTATCGCCTTTTCGGCGTCGCATTCGCTCTCGGCGACTGTTCCCAACAGCAGAGCGTCGGGCGTTGTTTCAAGCGCCGCGCACAGCTTCATAAGCACATCTATGCTTAAAACCGATGTGGCGCGCTCGATATTCGACAGGTATTTATCCGACAGCCCCGCCATTTCATTTACCTGCCACTGTTTTAAGCCAAGCTCGTGACGCTGCTTGGCAATTCTCTGCCCAAGCTCTTTATAATTGACATAGTACAAGAAAATCACCCCGTACTGTAATTATACCACTTACAGTATGAAACAAAAAACCGAGCATAAGGTGAGTTTTCGCCCGTGAGTATACCTGTGTATTGACATGAACATTTTGTTATATTATAATGATAAACGTCAGATATGATCATCTTTTAGGGGAGATATTATGAAGTTTAAAGGATTTTTGACCGCGGTTGCGGCAGGGGCGTTGATATTATCCCTGACCGCGTGCGGCGGTGACGAAGAGCCGGGCAAATACATAAACGACACGGAAAGCTCGGTTTCGGAAAGCAAAGATCCCGCATACGGCTCTATGGGTTCGGCAGAGATAAGGGGAAAGGAATACGATATCGCGACGACGACCGAATTGAACCTATCGTATCTTGATCTGACCAATGAAGATATGATACAGGTCGGAAAGCTGGTAAATCTGACCTGTCTGGGTCTGGGAGGAAATCAAATAAGCGATATAACGCCTCTCGCAAATCTGACAAAGCTCACTTCTTTGGGACTGTACAAAAATCAGATAAGCGACATAACACCTCTCGCCGGTCTGACTGAGCTTACTTCTCTGGGTTTGTACGGAAATCAAATCAGCGATATATCCTCGCTTGCAAATCTGGTAAATCTGACAGAGCTGTCTTTGCAGGACAATCTGATAAGCGATATATCGGCTCTTGCCGATTTGACAAATCTGACAGACCTGTACCTGATGAGAAACGAAATAAAAGAGACTGACTTCAATTGGCTGATATCGCAATTACCTGACTGCTTCATCAGAGAATAATCCATCTTAATCACTTATCTTTTTCGTAATTCCACAACAGCCAATGAACCGCCCCGTTTTGCTTATTCCGCAAAACGGGGCGAAATTTATTTGTTAAGCTGTTGGCATTGCAATTTATGCTTTTATTATTCCGTATTTAAGCTTGTAAATAAGTATCCTCATAACGCTTTCGTCCAAGCGGCTTTCGGTGATAGTCCCGTCGTTTACCGCGCTTAAAACTCCGTCAAACGATGCGCCGAGATTGTCGGGCAAAAGCAATATATCACAGCCCGCGAGTATCGCGTTTACGGCGGCGGATCTTGCGTCATACACTTTTGTTATCGCTCCCATAGCGAGAGCGTCGGTGATTACCAGACCGTCAAAGCCAAGCTCGCCGCGAAGTATCTGCGTTATCATCTGCCTTGACATCGTCGCGGGAACATTACTGCCCGTTATCTGCGGCGCGGAAATATGCCCCGCCATAACGCCGTCAAGCGAGCCTGCCTCCATAAACGGCAGCCATTCGCAGGCGAGCATTTCGTCATGCGTTTTGTTGGCGTAAGCCGCGCCCGTGTGGCTGTCCTCGCTTGTGTCGCCGTGACCGGGAAAGTGCTTGTAAACGGGAATAATGTTGTTGTTTCTTAAACCCTTTGCCATTGCCGCAGCCATTTTCGCGGCAGTATACGCGTCTGACGAAAACGCCCTGTTTCCTATCACGGTGTTGTTGGGATTGGTAAACACGTCAGCGTCGGGCGCGAAATCCATATTAAAGCCGTATTGTCTGAGATAGCTTCCTATCGTGTTTCCCATTTCAAGCGCCGCGGAGGTATCTCCCGACGCTCCGACAGACGCCGCGCTTTCGTATTTTTTCAGCCCGAAGGCGCTGTTGTTCGCGAGTCTCGCTACGCGCCCGCCTTCTTCGTCGACCGCGATGAAAAGCGGGATATCGCAGGCGTTTAAAAGCTCCCTGTTAAATGCCGCTGTCTGCGCGGGAGTGAGTATATTGTCGGCAAAAAGCGCCACGCCTCCCACGGGATATTTCGCGAAATTTGCCCGCATTGTATCGGACATAGAAGAAACGCTCTTATAGCTTGTCGAGAGGTTGCTGTTTGGGGACGCGAGCGCCTCGGGACGCACGATGAAAAGCTGACCGACCTTTTCGCTCGGTGTCATTTCCGAAAGCAGTTTTCTCGCTATATCCTCCGTGCTTTCGGGCGCGGGAACAGGCGGTTCTGGAACGCTCGAACTTGTTGAAGAACTCGAGCTTGCCTTAGAAGACGAGCTTGAACTTGCGGAAGAACTCGAGCTTGCTTTAGAAGACGAGCTTGAACTTGCGGAAGAACTCGAGCTTGCCTTAGAAGACGAGCTTGAACTTTTGGAAGAACTGGAGCTTGCCTTAGAAGACGAGCTTGAACTTGCCGAGGAACTCGAGCTTGCTTTTGAGGAAGAACTTGAACTTGCCGAGGAACTCGAGCTTGCTTTTGAAGAAGAACTTGAACTTGCGGAAGAACTGGAGCTTGCCTTTGAAGAGGAACTTGAACTTTTTGAGGACGAGCTTGAACTTTTGGAAGAACTTGAACTTGCCGAGGAACTTGAGCTTGCTTTTGAAGAGGAACTTGAACTTGTTGAAGAACTCGAGCCCGAATAACTTTCCACAGGCTCTGAGCTTGAAATATACGAGCTCTCCGTACTGCTTGAATGAGAAGGCACTATTATCTGCGGAGGATCATTGTCGGACTGACAGCCCGATATTAAAAGACTCGCGCAGAGAATTAAAGCCGCTGTTAGTTTTTTCATAAAATCACCCCGTTTGCTGATTTTATTGTAACACATTTTTTCGGCGCAGTCAATGGTAAAAATCGCATAACGAGCATTCAGTTCTCTTTTTTCAGCAGATGTTTATAGCTGAAGTCGATTCCAAACGCACCGAGGGGCGCTGTAATTATGATCGCGAGAACCGATACGGACAGCACGATATTTCCGCAGGAAAGCCCGAGCGACAGCGGTACCGAACCGATAGCCGCCTGTACGGTGGCTTTCGGAAGATACGCTATCACGCAGAACAGGCGTTCTTTGAAATTAAGCTTTGTGCCGAGCATACAGATTATTACTCCCGCGGCTCTGAACACGAGCGCTGTGAAGATCATTCCCACAGCCGCCGCGCCGGCAGACAGCGTATAGCGGATATCAACGGCGGCTCCCACAAGCACAAACAGAACGATTTCCGCGGCTATCCACAGCTTACCGAACTTTCCGGACAGCTTTTTTGACGTTTCGTCCGTGCCCTTAAGCTTTATCACGCACGCCATGCTTACAACCGCCAACAGCCCCGACAAAGCCACATGACCTTTCAGCAGAGTTTCAACGCTCATCAGCAAGAATGCCGTGCCCATAATAATTATCACCTTGACGCTGGCGCGTATGTTTTTGTTTCGGTCAGAGGAGAATTTAAACAACAGATACAACGCAAATCCTACAAGCACTCCGAGCAAAACTCCGAGGACAATTGATACGGGGATATTCAGGAAGTCCATAAACCGTGCCGTATCTCCCTGTGCCATTGCTACAAAGGTCGAAAACAATACTATGACGAAAATATCGTCGCAGGACGCTCCCGCGAGTATCATCTGCGGAATGCTCTTTTCGGTGCCGTATTTAGTTTCGATGAGGTTTACCATTCGGGGAACAACGACCGCGGGCGACACCGCGCTTAAAACCGCGCCCATTACCGCCGCCTCGATCCTGCTTATTCCCAGAAGATAAGGAGCTATGAAAAAGTATCCCAATATTTCAAAGCAGGCAGGCACAAACGCCATTAGGACGGCGGGTCTGCCTACCTTTTTCAGATCCGACAAATTCAGCGTTATTCCCGCTTTTATAAGGATTATGATAAGCGCGATCTGTCTAAGCTCCGATGAGATCCCGAGTATTGACGGGTCGAGCAGATCCAGCACAAACGGCCCTATGACAATTCCCGTCGCGAGCATTCCGATTATTCTCGGCAGTTTTATTTTCTCGAAAATCGACGCGGCACAAAGTCCTGCAAGAAAGATAAGTGCAAGCGAAAGCAGCATAAAAATCCCTCCAAATAAAAAAGCCGACAGCTACTGCGTAAAAGCAGAAGTCATCAGCTTAAAAAGCGGTTTAGGTTTCCCAAGGGAGACATCATTCCCATATTATTTGATCGGGCAAAAAAATCATTCGTAATCGAACAAAGCGCCCCGGACGGAAGTCTTTGCGTTTAACCTTTAGAAAAAAAGATTTCGTTGTATTCGAGCATAAAGAATACGTCCCATAACAACGTATGGGACGTATTGCGCGCATTATGCGCTACGCGCAAAACGCTGGTGGAGATAAGGGGATTCGAACCCCTGACCTCTTACATGCGAAGCAAGCGCTCTCCCAACTGAGCTATACCCCCGTTTAGAAGTTAGAGAACGGAAATTAGATCTCTATCCCCCAACGAGTAGAATTATATCACATTTTCAGATATTTGTCAATAGTTTTCTAAGAAAAATTCAGCCGCCGTGCAAGGCTGAATTTCAGCACCGCACGGCGGTTAATACTCGGCGGACTGTTGCCCGCCGATTCAGGGCATGACAGACGCGTTATTTCTTGATCGGCTCGCTGTTGTCGGAATTATTGCCGTTGGAAGAATCGGGGTTTATCTCGACATTGTCAAGGTTGTTTATGACCTGTTGAGCAAACGGGCGAAGTCTCTCGGGAATTTTTGAGAGATCTCCGCTTTTTATTGCCGAAACTGCCTGAGCGATTTCCTCGTCGGTTATTCCGGCCGCTTCTATCTGATTGGAATACTGAGCTATGACCGCCTCGATCTTTTCGTCTTCAAATATGCTCGCTTTAGTTGCTTTCTGAACGCCGTTCGGATCGATAGTGTAATTGTCCGGGTAAATCAGCTCGCTTACGGTTACAAACTCGTAGCCGCTTTGTTTGAGCTGTTTCAAGATCGCGGGCAGAGCCATGGTGGTGTTTTCAAGGTCGTTGTGAAACAGCAGAATAGAACCCGATTTGGTGTTTTTGATTATGCGCTTTTCAATATCTTCAACACTTGCGCCGTCCCAGTCGATGCTGTCAGCGTCCCACTGAATGGTCTTTAATCCCATTCCGTCAATGGTCGTAAGCATATTGTCACTGTATTCGCCGTAGGGCGCGCGGTAGAGCGTCGGTTCTTCGCCCGTAAGCATTTTTATTTTCCTCGAGCACTCGCGCGTGTCGTTGATAAGGTCGTTTACGGCTATCTCCGCAACGTGCGGGTGAGCGTCCGAGTGATTTCCTATTTCATGTCCCGCCGCGTAAAAACGCTCTACGTCTTTGGGGTGACGGTCGCAGAAATCTCCGGTAACAAAAAATGTTGCCTTTGCGTCGTATTCGTCGAGAATGCTCAAAAGCTCGGCGGTGTTTGAATTTTCCCAGGCAACGTCAAATGTAACAGCAATTTTGTTGTCGTTTCTGTCAACGCTGTAGATCGGTACAAGTCTCTGCTGTGCCTTTGTGCCGACGGAATTTACCGCCACGGTTATTCCGACGGCTGCTGTCGCGACAACTGCCGCCGCTATCACGGCGAGGCGCTTTATTTGTCCTTTGGTAAATGTAACAGCTCTCATAACTTTCCCTCCTGATGTTTTGGTAATTGATATTATAGATCTCGGACAATTATGACAAGTTTGCTAAAATTTTACAAAATATTCAAAAACTATTGACAAATTAAACATCTTATTGTATAATATAAGGTGGAAGTTTGGCTATAAAGAAATTTATTCGGAGGAAGCACTATGGCACTTGTCAATGTGATGGAAAAAATTGTGGATGAAAAGCTTAATGAAATGCTGAAGAACGAGGACTGCTGTAAATGCGAGAAATGCGTTGAAGATATGAAGTGCTTTGCTCTCAACAAGCTTCCTGCCAAATATGTAAGTTCGCACAACGGCGAGCTTTTCTCAAAGCTTGACGCTACTACACGCCAGATTTCCGTTGACTTGAATATTGCGGTTTCCTCCGCCATTGACTGTGTGGCTACGCGCCCCGCGCACGACGCTCCGCAGAAGGAATAAAGTTGGTTTAATTGATAATATATAAATAACTCATAAACAAGTTAACCTCCGAAGCAGTTTGCTTCGGAGGTTGGTTTTTTGCTTGGTTACTCGCATAAATCAGAATTTATAATTGAAGTTTAAAGACATCTTAAACATAATTTGAGATTTATCTTGTCCACCGTCTATTCGGCATGGGTTTTCCATGTCCAAAATATATTGTTCTATCACCAATGCTACTGATTTTTCTTGCGCTTTCCAACATCTTATCTCTGTTATTATAAAGCATTGATACCGTTGGATAGAACATATTCATAAGTGCGTCACCAACTATAAGATGTTTTTTATCTACATCAATACCAATTGAACCGTTTGTATGTCCAGGCAAAGCAACGATCTGCGCATCAATACCATAATCAATTAAGCTGTCACCGTCTCGCAGAAAAATATTTGGTTTGAAATCGGGTATTGTACGTTTAGAAAAATCCTTCATTGATGCCGATAAAACAATTTTCCCTAAAATATTTGCTGCTGACATAGACTGATTTGTATTTGACTGGATTAGATTGCAATCTTGCTCATTCATTCCGATTGGGATACCTAATGCGCCCGATATTTTTGCAGTATTTTCTGCGTGGTCAAAATGCGCGTGAGTTAGAATAATCAATTTAACACTATAAAACTTGCACTGCTCAATAACTTGATTTGCGTATTCTCTCTTTCCAGTGTCAACTAAAATCCCATCAGTTCCGTTTTCTATGATATAACAATTTCCATTTCCGCACTTGATCCTATGAACTTCACTCATTATACCATCCTCCGATAAATCCCGATTTATCTTATTCAAAATATCCGCCCCGCCGTATCAGAATACGACGGGGCTGTTTATACTGTTTACTGTCAACTGTCGACTATACCACTCCGCCCTTGTTTATGTAAACGGGGAAGTCTGCCGAGCCGGTTATTACTCTGCCCTTGGTCACGGTGACGTTCTTATCGGCGATAGCGTCGATAAACGACGCCTTATCCTCGATAACCGTGCCGGCCATAACGATACTGTTTTTAACGACCGCGCCCTTTCCGATCTTAACTCCGCGGAACAAAACGCTGTTTTCGACTACACCGTCGATAATGCAGCCGTCGGCGATAAGCGAGGACTTTACCGAGCAGTCGATGCCGTACTTTGCGGGAGCGACATCGTGAACTCTCGTGTAGATCGGCTTTTCGAGGTTGAATACTTCCTTGGAGACCGAGCGGGTCATCATATCCATGGTAGCCTTATAGTAGGTCTTCATGCTGTCGATGACTTCATAGTATTTGTCATACTTATAGCCCAGAACTTTATAGTCCTTCAGCTTGTGCTGGAGAATATCCGTTTCAAAGCTGTACAGGCTTCTGCATTCGCTTTCTCTGATGATACCCTCAAGGAAGGTCCTCTTCATAACATATACATTGAGCAGAATGTTCATCTCGCCGCTTATCATCGGTCTCGCGAGAACGTCGTAAACCGCGTTGTCCGAATCAACGTTTATTATGGTCTGAGCCATAGCTCTCTCGGTGGCATAAGCGCCGCTTCCGTAAACGCAGGTGATATCCGCCTCGTTCTTTTCGTGGAACTCGACAATGGGCTTTAAGTCCATGTTCGCTATCACATTCGCGTCTGCCATAACGACATAATCCGCGCTGCTTTCGGTGATGAACTGAGCCGCTCCCGCAAGAGCCTCAAGTCTGCCGCGGTAAATGCCCGTTCCCTCGCGTCCGTAGGGCGGGAGAATATGCAGACCGCCGGTCTTTCTCGCCAGATCCCACTCAGAGCCCATTCCGAGGTGAGTCATAAGCGAATAGTAATTCTGCTTTGTGATAATTCCAACCTGCGTAATTCCCGAATTGACCATGCTCGAAAGCGGGAAGTCGACCAGACGGTATTTGCACCCGAACGGAACGCTCGCCATTGCTCTCGCCTTTGTAAGCTCGGGAAGAAGCTGTTCGTGCATATTAGCGAAAATAAGCCCCAAAACATTAGCCATACTTGCCATATCAAAAACATCCTTTCCTATCTCAAATATCCTTAGAAATCATAGCCTTCGGCGGAGCAACTGCCTTGTCCGAAACCGTTACGTTATGTCCGATTACCGCTACGCCCCACTCGTCTTTGTTTTCGATAAGCTCGGGACGCTCGCCGATGTGCGCGCCCTCGCCGATCACGCAGTTTTCGCCTACGATAGAGTATTCGATGACCGCGCCCTTTTTGATAACGGTGTTCGGCATAACGATACTGTCGCGGACGATAGCGCCCTCTTCAACGGTAACTCCCGCGAAAAGCACGGAAAAGTCGATCATTCCGTTTACTTCGCAGCCCTCTGCTATCATGGAGTTTTCAACGCGGCTCTGCGTACCCGCAAAGTGAGGAGGCATAACGGGGTTTCTCGAGTAGATCTTCCAGCTGTCGTCAAGCAGATCGAGAGGAACGTTCGGGTCAAGAACGTCCATATTGGCTTCCCACAGACTGTCGATGGTTCCGACGTCCTTCCAATAGCCGTCAAAGTGATAAGCCACCATTTTCTCGTTGTTGTCGAGCATCGCCGGGATTATGTTCTTTCCGAAGTCCTTTGTCGCGCCCTCGTCCTGCTCGTTTTCGATGAGGTACTTACGGAGCTTCTGCCATGAGAACACGTAAATTCCCATAGAAGCGAGGTTTGATTTCGGCTCCTTGGGCTTTTCGGCAAACTCGGTTATGTTGCCGTTTTCGTCAGCCGTCATGATACCGAAACGGGGAGCCTCTTCCCACGGGACCTCGAGCACAGCGATAGTCGCGTCCGCCTCGTGGGTCTTGTGGAAATCGACCATTTTGGAGTAGTCCATTTTATAAATATGGTCGCCCGAAAGAATTACAACATAGTCGGGGTTATAGCGGTCTACAAAGCCGATGTTCTGATAAATGGCGTTTGCCGTGCCCGAATACCACGCCTTTCCCGAAGCGGTCTCATACGGCGGGAGAACATGAACTCCTCCGTGCGCTCTGTCCAGACCCCACGGCTGACCGTTTCCGATGTATTCGTTAAGTACAAGGGGCTGATACTGAGTGAGAACTCCCACGGTATCTATTCCCGAATTTACGCAGTTGGACAGCGGAAAATCGATGATCCTATACTTGCCGCCATAGGGTACGGCGGGCTTTGCCATATCCTGCGTCAGAGCGTACAGACGGCTTCCTTGTCCGCCCGCAAGCAGCATAGCGACACATTCTTTTTTGATGTGATTCATAAATGTTGTTCCTCCTATATTAAATTTGGTTATTATTTGGCGCTGCTACATGATAATTCGTAATGCGTAATTGGGGCGCAGCCAAAACGCACACGCAACACCGCTTACGAGTTATATCCGCGCAATCCGCAAGGCGAAAACATAATGACTTTGCAAAATAATTACGCATTACGAATTACGCATTACGCATTTTTCTTTGCGGTCTTTCCGGCAGAAGCGTTTTCTGTTGCCTCGGCCTCAATTTCCGTTACGGGTTTAGGCTCGCGGATATTTTTCGGACGGAAATACATGACCGACATGGGCGGGATATCGAGCGAAATCCTGTACTGCTCGCCGTGCATCGGCTCGCACTTAGCCGTGACTGTCTTGTTGGTTATCCCGCTTCCGCCGAACTTCGTGTCGTCGGAATTGAAGAACTCCTCATAGTCCGCGTAGAACGGAACGCCTATCTCGTAAACCTCGTGTCTGACAGGCTGGAAGTTGCATACTACGATTACCTCGTCCTTGCTGCGCGCGATCCTTCTGAACGCGATAACGCTGTTGGTGTTGTCCTCCGCGGATATCCAGTGGAAGCCCTCCCAGCTCGTATCGCACTCCCAGAGCGCGGGGGTCTCCTTATACAGCTTGTTTATCGCCTTTACATACTCGAAATATCTGCGGTGAGGTTCAAACTCGAGCACCTCCCAGTCGAGCTGCTCCTGGAAATTCCACTCTTTATACTGAGCGAACTCCTGACCCATGAACATAAGTTTTTTGCCCGGGTGTGCCATCATGTATCCGAGGAACGTTCTCATCGAGTGGAAGCGGTATTCTCTCGGACCGCCCATTTTATCGAGCATCGAGCACTTTCCGTAAACGACCTCGTCGTGGCTTATCGGAAGGATAAAGTTCTCAGAGAACGCGTAATAGAACGAGAACGTAACAAGGTTCTGGTTATACGGTCTGCCGAGCGGGTCCATGCTCATGTATCTGAGCATATCGTTCATCCAGCCCATGTTCCACTTGAAGTTAAAGCCTAAGCCTCCGATATCCGCGGGCTTTGTAACCATCGGCCAGGCAGTAGACTCCTCCGCTATCATCAGGATATTGGGGTGTTCCTTAAACAGCGCGGCGTTGAGCTTCTGCAAAAACGCTATTGCCTGAAGGTTTTCCTTGCCGCCCTTTTCATTCGGGCGCCACTCGCCGTCGCGTCTGTCATAGTCGAGGTAGAGCATCGAGGCGACCGCGTCTACGCGGAGTCCGTCGATATGGAACTTTTCTATCCAATAATTCGCGTTTGAAACGAGGTAGGACTGAACCTCCGCCAAGCCCCAGTTGAAAATGTGCGTGCCCCAGGATTTGTGCTCGCGTCTCAGAGGGTCGTTGTCCTCATAGCAGCTCTCGCCGTCCCACTCGTAAAGTCCCGCCGCGTCTTTCGGGAAATGTCCCGGGACCCAGTCGAGTATAACTCCTATACCCGCCTGGTGGCATCTGTCCACAAATCCCATAAAGTCAAACGGCGTACCGAAGCGCGAGGTCGGCGCGTAATAGCCTATCTGCTGATAACCCCAAGAGCCGTCGAAGGGATACTCTGCTATCGGCATAAGCTCTATGTGGGTATATCCCATTTCCTTGATGTATGGTATCAGCTCGTCGGCGAGCATGGAATAGCTCATATAGTTAGAGCCGTTTTTCTTCCACGAGCCTACGTTGACCTCGTAAATATTTATGGGGCTGTCGTATACGTTTATCTTGGAAGCCTTTTCAAGATATTTCTTGTCGCCCCACTTATAGCCTTCGATATCGAAGAACTTTGTGGCGGTATTGGGACGAAGCTCCATGTGATATCCGTAGGGATCGGCCTTAAGCTTTATCAGACCGTCCTGGCTCTCTACGCTGTACTTATAGTTGTCGTAGGTCTTTATCCCCTCGACAAACAGCTCCCAGACTTCGCTCTGCGCGTCTACGACCTTGTGCATGGGGTTTCTGCCTCTGTCCCAGTGGTTGAAGTCGCCGACGACGCTCACGGACTTTGCGTGCGGAGCCCAGCACCTGAACACAACGCCCTCTTTTCCGTTCTCGACTTTCTTATGCGAGCCGAAAAAATCGTAAGCGTGCGCATTTTCTCCTCTATGGAACAAGTACAGCGGAATTTCATATTCGTCTGTAATATTCCCTGCCATAAAAAGCCCTCCCCGTTTATTAATATTAAAAAATCTCCGCGGATCGTAAATATCTGTACAAAACGCACAAAAACCGCAGCCTTTTCTTACAATATTTATTCTAACACAACAAATAATAATTTTCAAGGGTTTTGTAAATATTCTACGAATTTTTATATTTTGAATAAGTCAATTTATGCACTTTTAATGATGATTTCGTGTAACAGAACAAGAAGTTACACAAATCTACCCATTTTGATACATATAAGGACTTTTGACAGGATCTGCGCTATGCCGCAAAACAAAAATCAGCAAAACAGAACATTAAAAATCGTGCGATACAGAAATATCGCACGATCCGAGCGAGACCCTTTGTCCGGGGGTATATCTCAATACGGAGAATTTTCTCCGACGATCACCGTTATGACGCTTATGTCGTCGTTTTTGCCGTTGTCGGCGGAACGCGCGGCTTTGGCTACGCGCTTTGAGATCTCCTCGGGCTTTGCGGGCGAGGACAGCTCCCGCGCAAGCCAGCGCTCGTCAATTGCCGCGCCGTCCGTGATCATAACTATCACGTCTCCCGCCGAAACAGTAAACCTCTGTGCGGGCACGCTGATCTTTCCGCCTGTTCCCGTGGGATAGGAGGAGATCGCGGCGCGTATGAGCTTGTCTGAGGATTTTATGTAGGTAGCCGCCGCGCCTGCTTTATAAACCGCGCATTCGCCGCTGTTGAGGTCGATCCTGCAAATATCAAGGGTAGCATAGCTCTCGTCCGGGCTTTTTATCAGCATGACCGTGTTTACCGTTTCAAGGGCCGAGGAAAGCGAGATACCGCTTTTGATAAGTTTTGCCGTGACGGAGCAGACCATTGCCGAATCAACTCTCGCGCGGCTGCCCGTACCCATTCCGTCTGACAAAATGACATAGAAAATTCCGTCTGAGTCGGTAAAGGTGTCATAACAGTCGCCGCACACGCTGTTCTGCCCTTTCGGGAGCTGAAACGCCCCGAGCTTTGCGGAAAGCCGCGCCGCGCCGTTGGTCGTAATTCGGTAGAGTCTGCCGCCGCCCGATATTTCGGGAACCTCTATTTCCCTGCCGAGCGTCCGCTCGAGAAGAGAACCAAGGTACTCTTTGTCAACAAGAGGCTCGGTTTCTCCGTACGCCTCGAAATGAAGTCCGTTTGCTCCGACCGTTACAAACGCGCGGGGCTTTTTTACGCCCGCGTCACGCAGCAGCATTTCCGCGCGTTTTTCGGCGGCTTTGTCGGAAATATGCCCAAGCTCCGAGCGGCTGAGGTCTCTTAATATCTGCTCGGTGCTCATAAGTCTGTCGGTATATATTCGGCGCATTTCGCTTATTTTCCGCTCGTCCCGGGCGGCTGACAAAAAGCGCGAATATTCGGCGGTAACAGCCTGAGCCACGCCGCTTGGGTTGAGGCAGATATCGGCGCACTTGCCGCTTATGGAATTTTCGGAAACAGTATAGCCCGCCCTGAGCTGTTCGATAAGTCTTTCAAACTCGTCGCGGAAAAGCTCATAGTATTTGCCCCAGCACTGCATACTTTTCGGGCAGGAACGGCAAACGCGGTCCGCGGCTTTCTCCGCGATTTTTTCGGGAGAGGTTTTGTATTTGTTTGAAAGAGTCTCGGCGGCGGCGGTTATTCCCGACTCGACTCCCGCCAGCGCGTCCGCCGCGAAGTTCAGCCTTTCGCACAGGAGCGCGGTCGCGGTGCTGTCGGAAAACCCGATTTCCGTGCGGATCACAGCCGTCGGCAAGAAAATGTAAAGCGCGCCCGCGGCGGCTGCTTCGATTATTATTCTGAGAGAACCTTCGTCCGCTCCCGAAACAAGCGTGCCCGCCGCCGCGCAGAATACAAAACCCGCCGCCCTCGCGATCTTTCCGTGCTTTATAAACACTCCGCTCATAAGCGCCGCGACGGCAAACCCCGCCGCGCCCGCGCCCATTTCAAAATTCGCGGCGCACAGTCCGAATATCGCGGGTATTCCGAAAACGGCTCCCCATACAAGTCCTTTTCTCGATATAACGCATAAAAAAGCGGCTCCGAAAACAAGACGCCCTATGTTTACCACGGGGTAATTAAGCGCGCCGAGCGATAAAAAACCGAGCGCGGTTATTATCCCGACAAGAGTATGGACATACAGCTCGTTTGGATTAAGTCCCCGTTTTGAGGAGTAATGCTCGAGCATAACTATGCTTGCGGCGAAAATTCCCGCGCACAGTCCCGCGATTACCACCGTAAAAAAATCCGTGGTCTGCTCAGCCTCGGCTATCCGCGAGAAAAAGCAGGCTCCCGCGGCGGCGGCAAAGCGCTCTGCCGCGCGCAAGGTCACTTTGTTGAGGTCGGGGATTATCCGCGCCGCAAGCACGATAGCCATAGCCGCTATGCTTGTAAGCGCGGCGGGAAATCCATGAACAAGCGCGCCTAAAATTCCGCCCGCCAGAACGAACCATGCCTTTTTCCCGGAAACTCCCGCTAAAAGCGCCGAGGCGGCGGGCGCGGCATAGAAATCGGAGGCGCCTATCTCAAGCGCGATCCCCGCTATTACCCACACCGCCTTTTGCGTAATGATCTCATTCCACGGAATTGCTTTCCCCATAGCAATCAGTTTTTTCGTCTTTTCTTTCATTTTTATATTCCTTCCCCGTTTAGAAGTCAGAAGTCAGAGGTAAGAGGTAAGAACAGGAGCGGAAAGGTTTACGCTCGGATTAAATCACGGGAAGCGCCTCTTACTTCTGAAATTCTAACCTCTAATATAACATATTTTGCGCGAAAATACTGTCAACAGCGGTCGGTGATTTTTGGGGATTTTCGGATTGTTTTATATTTGTTTGACAAAACAGGGGGAATGTGGTATAATAGTTTTAATTTAAAAACTACCTATTACATTTTACTAAATTCAGACAAACATCTCGGAGGCAAAATGACAGCAAATAGTTTAAAAAACAGATCCTTCACATTTATACGGCATAATTCGACCGACATATTCTGTTCTCTATGCTTTATCGCGGCAAATGTGTTTTTGCTGTGTATGCTTATTCCCACCGACAGCCCCATTGCCGGTCACGATTCGCTGTATCACTATCTGCGCGTTGACGCGCTGAAATATAATATTGAAAACAACGATCTTTTTTCGGGAATAGACTATCTGTATTTCGGCGGAGGCGGCTACGCGGGTTTTGCCTATCCGGAGATTTTTTTGTTTATCCCCGCGCTTCTGAGAGTCGCGGGAGTGGGGATAGGCGAGAGCATGGTGATTTTCCTCGGGATTTGCAACGCCCTTTCATACTGGTTTATGTTTGTTTTTATGAGGGCAATTACGAAAAGCCCTGTCTGCGGGACAATAGGGGCGGTTCTGTATGTGCTGTCAACTTATAGGATAGACAACATCATCACGCGCTTTGCGCTGGGCGAGGTGCTTGCGTATGTGTTCTGGCCGCTGGTCTTATACGGTCTGTACGATTTTATTTTCGGCGAATTCAAAAAGCCGTATATAATAGGCGTTGGGTTTGTCGGAATGCTTCTGAGCCATACCATCTCCACGGCGCTGGCGCTGGGACTTGCCGTTGTTGTTTCACTTATATTCATAAAGCGGATACTCAAAGCGCCCAAAAAGCTTATTACACTTGCTGTAACGGCGGGCTGTGCGGTTTTGGTCACGGCATATTACTGGTTGCCGCTATTGGAGCTTCTGAATTCGTGCGAGATGTCGGTGGAACAATCGGCGTTTCATACAGTGGATTATGTGATACCGTTTGTAGGCTTGTTTCAGGAGATAGTACACAACGGTATAGCGGGCATGAAGTTCCCTGTGTTCCTGCTGTGCGTTCCGAGAGTGTTTCTCACGCGCCGTTCGCCTGTTTCAAAACGGTATCTGCGTGAAAAAAACTCGAAAAAGCGAAAGGATATTTTAGTTGTTGCCGACACCTTTCTTATGATCGGCGCAGTCCTCGCGGTTTTGTCAACAGATCTTGTGCCGTGGGAGTATTTGTCGGCGGTTATGGATTTCATGCAGTTTCCGTGGAGATTTTTCGCGCCCGCTTCGATCCTGCTGATAATCGCGGGAACGGTTTATGTTTTCTATATCGCGAAGTACACAAAAACTCAGAGACCCGCTATGCTTGTTGTCACGGCGGCGGCGCTTATGACGGCGTTTGTTCATGTGCAGATCGCGGGAGTGGGTCACAGAGAGCCGTATGAGCCTGACTATTACACAAATAACGTAAGCGAAACGTATCATGTGGGAATGGGAGAGTGGCTTCCGCGTGCGGCTAACGCCCACGGGAAAGACGTCATTTCCGAAATGGGTCAGACTGTTTTGCTCAGCAGCGGCGTTTCGCTCCCATGCGAGCGCGAGAATGGCTTGCTTACTTTTGAACTGAACGAGAGTGTTGAGTTCGCGACGGTTCCGTATATCTGGTATAAGGGCTATGAGGCGCATGACGAAAACGGAAACGAGCTGAATATTTCCATGTCCGACAACGGAATTGTGCAGGTAGACCTGCACGGCGCGTCTGGCAGGATAACAGTCGAGCACAAGCCGACCGCTATTAAGATAATTTCACTTTTCATTTCCTTGGCGGCGGTTTTGGCTTTGACTGTCATTGCGGTAATTTCACATCGGAAAAGAAAGCGAGCCGCGTTTACGGACTGAATATACCGACGGCTTTGCGTTTCATTAAGAATTTTTAATATCTTGAAAACAATAAGGAGAAAACGTATGAAAAAATTAACAGCAATTATATTAATTTCCGCTCTTTTACTCACCGCCTGCACAGGCGGCGAACCGACCGAAAGCTCCGACACTCCGAGCGGTTCAACAAGCCCGCTCGGTTCGGAAAGCACTGCACCGTCGGACAGCACAAGCTCCGAGAGCACACAGACAAGCTCAGACAGTGAAAGCTCTTCCGAGCCGGAAACTCCCGAAAGCTTTACCGCGCCCGACGGGAGCACGGTATATTTTTCCGAGGCAAACAGTTTCTTAACTCACGACGGAAATATAGTATATCCCTCCGAAATATCATCTTATGAGGCGATGTCTTATGGGGAAGAAATTGGTCTCGCATATTTTGATTTCGCGTTTGCGCGCTGGTCTGAGCCGGTTTTTGAAAGCAGTCTGGACGACCCCAAGGTATTGGAGAAAACGGACAGAACTCCTATTGAGAATCCCGAGTATTTCAGGGTAAAGGCGGGCGACGTTCTGCAAATCGGAGAGCAGAGCATGACCGTAAAGGAAGCAAAATGTTTGGCAAACACGCACGGGCAAATCATCGGACAGCACATAATCCTTGACGGCGAGCTTGTGCTTGATGGTATTATTGAGATCGGCGACGGAGAAGAGTATCTTCGGTTTTTCATCGACTCAACTGTAAACGCCTATCCCGTGGTGTATTCGATAGAATATCCTGATGTGATAAGTCCGCAGCTGTATACTACCGAGGAGTTTCAAATAATTTGCGATGACGGTCAGATATCGTTGCCTGACGCAGGCAATCATGATTTAGCTTTTTCGGACATCGAGAAGTACGAATATATAAAAGCGAGGATCACCGTAAAGGGTATGAATATCGAACACTACTCAACTAAGACCGACCTCGGCACAACAGTAAGAGAGCTTGTTTCCGTTGAGAAAATACAGTGACCAGTAAAGGGTTTCACAATTCCGCGTATACGCGGGGAAATTACATAATATTAAGGAGCGTATCATGAGAGTTGACAAGGCGAATTATTATCTTGACATCGCGCAGACGGTAGCGGAAAGAGGAACGTGTCTGCGCAGGAATTTCGGCGCGATAATCGTAAAGAACGACGGTATCATCGCGACAGGCTACAACGGCGCGCCGCGCGGCAGAAAAAACTGCTGTGACGTGGGAGAATGCACGCGCGAAAAGCTTGGGGTTCCGCGCGGACAGCGCTATGAGCTTTGCCGTTCGGTACACGCCGAGGCAAACTGCATAATCTCCGCCCCGCGCGCGGAGATGCTGGGTTCAACGCTTTACCTCGCGTGTCTTGACGCGAAAAGCGGCGAGCTTGCGGGAAACACCGAGCCGTGCTCTATGTGCAAGAGACTGATAATAAACGCGGGGATAGAGCGCGTTTTTGTACGCGACAGCGCCGAGCGGTTCACCGAGTTTAATGTAAACGACTGGATAGAAAACGACACGAGCCTTGCGGGAAGCGAAGGGTATTAAAATTCGTAATGCGTAATGCGTAATTCGTAATTAGGCAGTAACCGTTACACTTATGCAACGCCGCTTACGAGTTATATTACACAAACCGCAAGACCAAAACGTATTGACTTCAATAATAATTACGCATTACGCATTACGAATTACGCATTGGAATTATGAGGTGTAAATGGAATTAACCAACATCGGGGTCATAAAAGACCTTTTCGAGCGGCACGGGTTTTCGTTCTCAAAAGCGCTGGGTCAGAATTTTCTGATAAATCCCGCGGTCTGCCCGAAGATAGCGGAAATGGGCGGCTGCCGTGAGGGCGTGTGCGCCGTTGAGATAGGCACGGGCGTGGGAGTGCTCACGCGCGAGCTTGCCAAGCGGTGTGACAGGGTCATCGCGATCGAGCTTGACGAGAGGTTAAAGCCGATCTTAGAGGAAACGCTCGCGGAGTTTGACAATGTGGAAGTAATTTTCGCCGATGTCATGCAGACCGAGCTTTCGGAAATCGTAAACAAATTCGGCAATAAAGAAACTGTTATCTGCGCGAATCTGCCGTATTATATCACCTCGCCCGTTATCATGAAAATTCTCGAAAGCAGACTGAGCGTAAAGTCTCTTACGGTAATGGTACAGCGCGAGGCGGGCGACAGGATATGCGCCGCGCCCGGAACAAGAGAAAGCGGCGCGGTTTCGTATGCCGTGCGCTATTACAGCAAGCCGAGCCTGCTTTTCAGAGTAAACCGCGGGAGCTTTATGCCCTCGCCGAACGTCGACAGCGAGGTGATAAAGCTTGAAATTACGGGTGAAAATCAACTGCCCGAGGATATTGAAAAAACGCTGTTTCGTCTTATTCGTTCGGGATTTTCACAGCGCAGAAAACAGCTTTTAAACCCGCTCTCCGCCGAGCTTGATATCGCAAAGCAGGAGCTTTCCGACATCTTTTCCGAGCTGAAGATCAAGCCTACCGCGCGCGCCGAGGAGCTGACGCTTGAAAATTATATTGAGCTGGCGAGGCGCTTAACAACGGAATAATTGAAATCAAATAAAGAACCGCGCCCGTGATTTCCCGAGCGCGGTTTTCTAACCTTTGACTTATTTTATTCCAGCTCGAACGCTCCCGTATAGAGCCTGTAGTACTGCCCTTTTTCGGCGATGAGCTTTTCGTGAGAGCCGCGCTCGATTATTTTTCCGTGGTCTAAGACCATGATAACGTCCGAGTTTCTGACGGTCGAGAGCCTGTGCGCGATAACAAAGACCGTTCTGCCTTTCATAAGCGCGTCCATGCCCGCCTGTACTATCGCCTCGGTTCGGGTGTCTATCGAGCTTGTCGCCTCGTCGAGTATCATAACGGGCGGGTCGGCGACTGCCGCTCTCGCTATCGAGATAAGCTGGCGCTGACCTTGGGAGAGTCCGCTTCCGTCGCCCTTGAGGACGGTGTTATACCCGTCGGGAAGCATTCTGATGAAGTTGTCCGCGTTTGCGAGCTTTGCCGCGGCAATGCATTCCTCGTCGGTGGCGTCGGGTTTTCCGTAGCGCAGATTGTCCATTACCGTTCCCGTAAACAGATTTACGTCCTGTAAGACTACGCCGAGCGAGCGCCGCAGATCGGATTTTTTTATCTTGTTTATGTTTATCCCGTCGTAGCGTATTTTTCCGTCGTCGATGTCGTAAAAACGGTTGATAAGGTTGGTTATCGTCGTCTTTCCCGCGCCCGTCGCTCCCACAAAGGCTACCTTTTGTCCCGGCTCGGCGAAGATGTTTATATCCTGCAAAACGAGCTTTTCGGGGACGTAGCCGAAGTCGACCATATCGAGGACGATGTCGCCCTTAAGTTCCTGATATGTAACGGACCCGTCGGCGGTGTGGGGGTGTTTCCAAGCCCACAGGCGGGTGTGCTCGGAGGTCTCGGTGAGGCTTCCGTTTTCGTCATACCTGGCGTTTACGAGCGTTACATAGCCGCTGTCGGTCTCGCTCGGCTCGTCGATAAGCGCGAAAATTCTCCCCGCGCCCGCCATTGCCATAGCGACGGAGTTGAGCTGCTGAGACACCTGGGCGATAGGCCCGATAAAGCTGCGCGAGAGCTGTAAAAACGATGCTATCGCACCGAGCGTGAGGGTATTGACCGTAAAGCACGCGACGTTTGTAACTCCGTTTATCGCCAAAAATCCGCCTACCACCGCGAGAATGACATACAGGAAATATCCCATGCAGTTGTTTACGGGCATGAGGATATTCGCGTAGGCGTTAGCCTTGCAGACGTTTTCCGAAAGCTCGAAGTTGCGCGAGTCAAAGCCCTCTTTTGCCTTTTGCTCGCGGCAGAAAATTTTAATGACGCGCTGACCGTTTATCATTTCCTCGATATAGCCGTTTACTTTAGCCATAGAGCTTTGCTGGCGGACGAAATACGTTCCCGATTTTTTTGCGATGTTGGCGGTGATGAATAAAATCAGCGCAAGGAACACCACCACCGTAAGCGTAAGCCAGACGGAAAGACTGAGCATTGAGCAGAAAATGGAAAACAGCGTTATCCCCGAGGAGATGACCTGAGGAAGCGACTGCGATAGCATCTGCTGCATGGCGTCGGTATCGTTGGTGTAAAAGCTCATTACGTCGCCGTGGGTGTGGGTGTCGAAGTATTTTATCGGCAGGGTCTGCATATGCGAAAACATCTCGTCGCGTATTTTCTTAAGCACGCCCTGTGATACAGTCGCCATAATTCTCGCCTGTAACAGCGAACAGCCCGCTCCGAAAACAAACAGTCCCGCCATAAGGAATATGGTACGCAAAAGCCCCGAATAGTCCGCCTGTCCGCCGTTTGCGGTTGTTTCTACAAGCGGGAGGATATAGTCGTCGATAAGCGTTTTGATAAACAGCGAGGACATAACGCTCGCGAGGGCGCTGACGATAATGCAGATAACTACGACGATAAGTCTTTTGCGAAAGGGCTTCATATAAGCCAGAAGACGCTTTATGACGTTTTTGTCAAACTTCATCGGAACTCTCGCGCCTTTGGGCGGTCTGCCGCTCGGTCCCGCGGGCATTTTTTCGCTTTTTATGTTATCATTGCTCATCTTCCGCCGCTCCTTTCGTCTGAGAATCGTATATCTCGCGGTAGATACCGCCGCGGTTGTAAAGCTCGTCGTGAGTTCCGATATCCGCGATCTTTCCCTCGTCCATAATTATTATCCTGTCCGCGTCGCAGACGGAGGAAACACGCTGGGCGATGATAATTTTCGTTGTGTCGGGTATCTCCTCGCGAAACGCCTTTCGTATAACAGCGTCCGTATGAGTATCCACCGCCGAGGTGGAGTCGTCGAGTATAAGTATCTTCGGCTTTTTGAGCAATGCTCTCGCTATGCATAAACGCTGTTTCTGTCCGCCCGAAACGTTGGTTCCGCCCTGTTCTATGTAGGTGTTGTATTTGTCGGGGAACGACTGCACAAACTCGTCCGCGCACGCTAACCTGCATACGCGCTCGACTTCTTCGTCGGTGGCGTTTTCGTCGCCCCAGCGGATATTCTCGGCGATAGTTCCCGAAAACAGCGTGTTTTTCTGCAATACCATTGCGACGTTGTTTCTGAGAGCCTCGATGTTATAGTCGCGGACGTTTTCCCCGCCGACAAAAACCTCGCCCTCGTCGGTGTCGTAAAGGCGCGGTATCATCTGCACGAGCGTGGATTTTGAAGAACCCGTGCCGCCGATAATGCCGATAGTCTCGCCGCTTTTTATCTTAAGGTCTATGTTGTTAAGCGCCGCTTTTTCGGAAGTCTTGAAGTATCTGAAGCTTACGTTTTTAAATTCTATCGAGCCGTCATTTACTTCCGTCAAATTGCGCTCGCCGTCGGAAAGGTCGCTCTTTTCGTTGAGGACTTCGCATACGCGGTCGGCGCTCGCCTTGGACATGGTGAGCATTACGAATATCATCGAAAGCATCATAAGGCTCATAAGTATCTGCATTGTGTAAGTAAACAGCTCCATAAGGCTGCCCGTGGTAAGACCGAGAGCCTCGTCGTTCCCGCTGGCTACAACTGCCTGAGCGCCGAGCCATGAGATGAGGATAATGCAGGTGTAGACCGAGACCTGCATGGCGGGTGCGTTGAAGGCTACGGTTTTTTCGGCTCTGGTAAAGCGATCATATATCTTCTCGGATATCTTTCCGAATTTGCCTATCTCATGCTCCTCGCGCACAAAGCTCTTTACAACGCGTATCCCGCGGAGATTTTCCTCTACTACGTTGTTGAGGTCGTCGTAGGTGGTGAATACTTTTCTGAACATAGGGAAAGCGAAGCGTACGATTAACGCGAGTATGACCGCCAAAAACGGTATTACCCACAGGAATATCATCGAAAGCTCGGGGCTTGCCCGATAAGCGAAGATAAACGCGAAAACCAGCATGGCGGGCGCGCGGAACACAACGCGCGTAAGCATCTGAAACGACATCTGAACGTTTGTGACGTCCGTCGTAAGGCGCGTAACGAGACTTGCGGGAGAAAACCTGTCGATGTTTGAAAAGCTGAAGCTCTGGATGTTATAGTACATATCGTGTCTTACGTTTCTCGAAAAATACGACGAGGCGCGCGACGCGGTATATCCCGCGACAGCTCCGAAAGCCAGCGCGATGAGCGTGCGGATAAGCAGCTCTATCCCGTAGCGTATGACTAAGTCCATGTTCCCGACGGTTATTCCATAGTCGATGAGGTTTGCCATTACGCTCGGAATGGACACCTCGATAAAGCTTTCGCACAATACGAAGATCGGCGTGAGTATCGCGGGCAGCGCCGCCTGTCTTATGCATTTGGATAATGTTTTGATCAACTCTGAATTTCCCCTTTGCGATAAAATATTCGATCTGTTTTTGTTTACTCAGGTAAAACACATTATAATGCAAAATAAATAAATTGTCAAGGGATTTTTTGTGATATTTATATGAAATAATTGCTGAATTTTACTGGGAATAACAGTCCGCGGCTAAAAAGCCCTTGAATTTTCCAAAGCAGTATGATATAATTATAAGGTACGATTTTCGGAAAGGAGAATCTTTTAATGTACAAGATCGTAAGAAAAAAAGAGCTTAATCCCACAGTTACTCTGATGGATATTGAAGCTCCGCTTATTGCTAAGAAAGCCGAGCCGGGGCAGTTTATCATTCTGCGCGTAAATGAGGACGGCGAGAGGATACCGCTGACTGTGGCGGACTTTGACCGCGAAAAGGGAACGGTCACCATTATCTTTCAGATAGTGGGAGCGACGACAGAGCTTTTAAATCACAAAAAAGAGGGCGAATACATACAGGATTTCGTGGGGCCTTTGGGAGTTGCCTCGCATACCGAGGGGCTTAAAAAGGTAGCCGTTGTAGGCGGCGGCGTGGGCTGTGCCATAGCTTATCCCATCGCGAAGAAGCTGCACGGGCTTTCCTGTGAGGTGCACTCGATAGTCGGTTTCAGAAATAAGGATCTGGTTATCCTCGAGGACGAGTTCAAGGCTTGCTCGGACGTTATGAAGATTATGACGGACGACGGCTCTTACGGCACAAAGGGACTTGTAACAGACGCTCTCAAAGAGCTTATCGAGGCGGGAAATCAGTATGACGAGGTAATAGCTATCGGACCTGTCATTATGATGAAGTTTGTAAGCAAGCTGACCAAAGAATATAACGTAAAGACCGTGGTTTCAATGAACCCGATAATGATAGACGGCACGGGAATGTGCGGCGGCTGCCGCCTGACTGTCGGCGGAGAGACGAAGTTCGCGTGCGTTGACGGTCCCGATTTTGACGGACATCTGGTGGACTTTGACGAGTCGCTCGAGCGCGGCGCGATGTACCGCGAGTTTGAGGCGAAAAAGCGCGAAGAAGTCTGCAATCTTTTCAAGGGGGTGTGATATATGCCGAATATGAGCCTTAAGAAAAACGAAATGCCCGCACAGGAGCCGAATATAAGAAACAAGAATTTCGACGAGGTAGCTCTCGGTTATTCCGAAGCGCAGGCGGTCGATGAGGCGGAGCGCTGTCTCAACTGCAAAAACAGACCGTGCGTTTCGGGCTGTCCGGTATCTATCGACATTCCCGAGTTTATAGAAAAGATACGCGAAAAGGACTTTGAGGGCGCGTATGACATTATCGCGAAGAGCAGCTCGCTGCCCGCTGTCTGCGGAAGAGTATGCCCGCAGGAAACACAGTGCGAGTGCAAGTGCGTGCGCGGCGTAAAAGGCGAGCCGGTGGGCATCGGCAGACTCGAGCGCTTTGTGGCGGACTATCACAACAAAAACAGCGCGGAGGCTCCGAAGGCTCCCGCGAAAAACGGACACAAGTGCGCGGTGATCGGCGCGGGTCCTTCTGGACTTACCTGCGCGGGAGACCTTGCGAAAATGGGCTATGACGTTACTGTTTTCGAGGCGCTTCACCTTGCGGGCGGAGTACTTGTCTACGGTATCCCCGAGTTCAGACTCCCCAAGGCGATAGTTGCGCACGAGGTTGAAAACCTCAAAGCGCTTGGAGTGAAGATAGAGACTAACGTCGTAATAGGCAGGACAATTGAGATAGACGAGCTTTTTGAGCAGGGCTATGAAGCGATATTCATCGGCTCGGGCGCGGGTCTTCCGAGATTTATGAATATCCCCGGAGAGAACCTTAAGGGAGTTTACTCGGCGAACGAGTTCCTTACAAGAGTAAACCTTATGAAAGCCTATAAAGAAGGCTCGGATACTCCCATTAAAAAGAACACCAGCGTGGCTGTCGTGGGCGGAGGAAACGTCGCTATGGACGCGGCGCGCTGTGCTAAGCGTTTAGGCGCGGAGAACGTTTATATCGTATACCGCCGCGGCCTGGAGGAAATGCCCGCGCGTAAAGAAGAGGTAGAGCACGCTATGGAAGAGGGCATTATCTTTAAGACCCTCAACAACCCCGTTGAGATACTCGGCGACGAGCACAAGTTTGTAACGGGCATGAAGTGTATAGAAATGGAGCTTGGCGAGCCTGACGCTTCGGGACGCCGCAGACCCGTTGAAAAACAGGGAAGCGAATTTACGCTTGACGTTGACTGCGTGGTAATGTCTATAGGCACCTCTCCCAATCCGCTTATCAGAAACACCACCAAGGGTCTTGAGACCAATAAGCACGGCTGTTTCATAGCGGACGAAAACGGCGCGACCTCGCGCGAGGGAGTTTTCGCCGGCGGCGACGCGGTTACGGGCGCGGCGACCGTTATCCTCGCCATGGGCGCGGGAAAAACCGCCGCAAAGGCAATGGACGAGTACATAAAGAGCAAATAAGCGGACGGAATACAGTAAAAGCCCCCTATTTTTGATATAGGGGGTCTTTTCTTTATCAATGTTTTTGGTCAAAAATTGACAGCAATTTCATTTTGTGCTACAATATAAGCGCCGGTTCCTCCGGAAGTCCAAAGCGGAAGGAGGTGTGCTGTAATGAATTTCCTCGGATTTATTATCTCTGTCATAGCAAGTGTAGTGGCAAATTACATAAGCAAATGGCTCGACAGAGACGAATGACCGGCTGAGCCTTAGTAAAAACCCGCCCCGCGCTGTACGGCAATACAGCGCGGGGCAATTTTTGTGCTGTTGTAGATTTCCTCGGGTCTACAGTCATATTATAGCACATAATTTAGGTTTTGTCAATACTTTTGCGGAAATAAGAACCGATAAATGGTACGACGTCAACTGAAACGCGCAATCATTCACTATACAAATCCTCGTCAGTTTAATTCGTAATGCGTAATTCGTAATTGGGTCGCAGCCGCCGCGCTTACGCAACACCGCTTACGAGTTATATCGCGAAAGCCGCAGAGCCAAAACATTTCTGTTTCAAAAATAATTACGAATTACGCATTATTAAAACCCCCTTGACTTTTTCGCTTTATTGTGCTAACATATCATTGACACTTATTTTTAAGGAGGGCAAGATCATGATCGATGAAAAGTATTTTGATATTTTGTGCAAGGCGTTTGCTTCGCTTGAAAATGAAGAGGAGATACGCAGATTTCTTGAGGACTTGTGTACTCCGCAGGAAATAGACGCGCTTTCGCGCAGACTTATGGTCGCGGTGATGCTGAAAAGGGGCGATGTGTATACGAAGATCGTTGAGCAGACGGGCGCTTCTACCGCGACGATCTCCCGCGTAAACAAAACGCTTACATATCAGAGCGCGGGCGGGTATAGTATAATTCTCGACAGAATTTCGGGAGAACTTAAGTGACGCGCGGCTACGGAGATTTCGCGGAGGTTTACGACGAGCTTACGCAGAATGTTCCGTATGACGAGATCGCGGAGTATTACGCGAAAATACTCAGACAAACCGCAGACGTGAAAAGGCTGCTTGATATCGGCTGCGGAACGGGAAATCTCACGGCAAGGCTCGGGAAAATCGGTTTTGATGTTGTCGGGCTGGACGGCTCTTCCGAAATGCTCTCGGAAGCCATGGCGAAAGCTCCCGAAATTTTCTGGGTGTGTCAGGATATGACGGAGCTTGACCTCGGCGAGGAATTTGACGCGGTCATCGCGACGCTCGACAGTATAAATCATCTCGAAAGCAAAGCGGAGACAGAGCAATGCTTTCGTCGGGTGAACGAAAATCTTAAGCCCGGCGGAGCGTTTGTGTTTGACGTAAACACGGTTTACAAGCACCGCGAGATTCTTGCAAACAACACGTTTGTGTATGACGCGGACGGCGCGTACTGCGTGTGGCTGAATGAATATTCCGAAGAGGACAACGGCGTTTCTATCGACCTCGATATATTTTTCGAGCAGGAGGACGGCTCGTATATACGAGGCTCGGAGAGTTTCAGAGAGATCGCGCTCGGAGAGGACGAGATGAAAGAAATGCTCGCAAAATGCGGCTTTGAGGTTGTGAACATCTACGATTATCTTACGTTTGACAAGCCGTGTGAAACAAGCGAGAAGCTGCTTATCTCCGCAAGAAAAAAGTAAATTATAATTATTAATGTATATTAAGGTGGAAAAATGGGAAAGATTGTCAGAGCGCTGTCGGATACGGGCGGCGTGCTTTGCGCGGCTATTGACGCGACTGATATTGTAAGCGAGATAGAGCGGCTTTTTGACGCTTCGCCCGCGGTAGTGGCGGCGCTGGGAAGAATGGCGGCGGCGGCCTCGCTTATGGGCGGAATGCTGAAATATGAGGGTGATCGGCTTACGGTAAAGATAAACGGCGGAGGAAAGTGCGGAGTTCTTACGGCGGTCTCGGATTATCGAGGAAATGTAAAATGCTGTGCCGGAGATCCCAAGGCGGACGCGGAGGACGTGGAAAGTCTTGTCGGCTGCGACGGAAATCTTACGGTTATAAAAGATATGGGATTAAAAGAACCGTATGTCGGGCAGATCCCGCTTTCGTCGGGGAATATCGCGCGGGTATTGACAGAATACTATTCGATAAGCGAACAGCTCCCTACGGTCTTTACGCTTGGCATTCTGTTCGATGAAAACTCTAAGGTTAAGGCGGCGGGCGGCTATATGGTCCAGGTGGTGCCTCCGATATCGGACGACGCCGTAAAGACGCTGGACGAAAATCTTTCAAACATGGACGAGATAGGAAAAATGCTCGAAGAAAATTTCACTCCCGAAAAAATCGCGCTGAAGGCGCTTTCGGGTCTCGGCGGAGAGGTCCTGGACGAATGGAATGCGGAATATCGCTGCGACTGTTCGCGTGAAAGAACCGAGAGCATTTTGGTCTCGCTGGGCAGAAAAGAGCTCGCGAGGCTTGCCGAAGAGCAGGAAACCACCGAGGTTTGTTGTCATTTTTGTGACAAAAAGTATATATTTAATAGCGATGATATGTTGAAATTGCTGAAAAAGGGAATTTGAGAAAAAAATTGAAAAATGCTCTTGACAATTTACAGTGAAAAGAGTATAATAAAATAGTCGCCCGTTGGCGACAAGCGTGGAAGTTTAGCTCAGCTGGGAGAGCATCTGCCTTACAAGCAGAGGGTCATAGGTTCGAGCCCTATAACTTCCACCATTTTTGACGCATAATATAAATTGTGCGTCAGCCCGGCCCGGTAGTTCAGTTGGTTAGAACGCCGCCCTGTCACGGCGGAGGTCGTGG
>JAFLUF010000018.1:0-15589 GCA_022508925.1 Oscillospiraceae bacterium
TACGACCGAAACCATTGATTGCAACTTTAACTGCCATTGGAATATTCCTCCTGAAATTTGAAAAATTTGATATTTAATATCAACTAATATTATACTAAAAATACAAAAAATTATCAAGTAAATTCACAAAAATTATCTGACTGAAAAATGTAAACTTTTCCTAATATTTTTTGTTAATTATGCACAAAAACATGAGATCTCTGCTACGCAAATAACCCCATAAACCACAGTTTTTCAATATTACTCACTTGAAATTCTTTTCCGTTAAGATATTCGAGAATACCTGCATCGGTTGTGAACTTAAACGTCAGTTTATAAGAGCACAGCGCCTGAGTTTTAGCCCTGTAGCTCTTGTTGATCTGATTGTTACCGTATTTTCCGTCGCCGAGCAGCGGACAGCCTATGTGAGCGAAATGCGCGCGGATCTGATGTGTTCTTCCCGTAAGCAAGTCTACCTCAACAAGTGAAAGCTCCCCCCTGCTTTTAAGAACCCTGTACTTTGTCTTAATGGTAAGATAATCAGGCTTTGGTCTGTCGGATATTATAACGCGGTTTTCCTCCGAAAGTTTCTTTAGGTATGCCGTAAGCGTCGCGGCATTTGGCTCGGGTTTTCCTAAAACCGCGCATAAATACAGCTTTTCCACTTCTCTGTCCTTTAGCTTTTGATTCATTATACGCAAAGCTTCAGCGTTTTTTGCCGCAATGACAATTCCGCTTGTATTTCTGTCAATTCGGTTTACAAGCGCGGGAACAAAGCTCTGCTCGTTCTTGGGCGAATACTCGCCCTTTTCTTCAAGATACCTTAAAACCCGATCAATAAGAGTATCGGAGGAATTATCGTTATCCTCGTGGACAACAAGCCCGCACGGTTTGTCGCACAAAAGAATATTTTCGTCCTCGTAAATAACGTTTATTTCCGAGGAAATATTTTCATCTTTTATCACAACCGGCTTTTTAGAGAGAAGTTCGTCGCTGAGATAAAACCTGAAAACATCGCCCTCTTTCAATATTGTGTTAGGCTCTGCTTTCGCTCCGTTAAGCTTTATGCGCTTTTTTCTCATCAGCTTATGAACAAGCGTAGATTTCAGATTTGGATATGCCTTGGAGAGAAAGCGGTCAGCGCGCTGTCCCGCGTCGTTTTTCTGTATTGTTATCTCAGTCATTTTTACCTCTTATGCTAAGCTATTTTAAACTTTCACAAGGTTTTACCGTGAGATTTAGTTTTCTTGTGTAAACTATATACAGCGATATAGAAATAATGCCGGAAATCACCCACCCCACAGGCCATGAAAGCCAGATACCTGTAGCCCCAAAATGCGGCTTTAAAATAAATGCGAACGCCACGCGCAATATCAAATCGCTGAATGTCGTCACCATAAACGCCCTCACCCGCCTGCCGCCGCGAAGTACCGCGTCGCCGGTAAGCTTCAAAGCAACCGCCGCATAAAATGGCGCAACTACCATCATAAAATGTCTGCCTGCTTCAGCGGCAACTTCGGTATCGCCGTGAGACTTATCCATAAACAGATAGATAAGCCCGTTTGAGAACACAACATACGCAAATGTGAACATAACAGCTATGCCAACACAAAGCAGTGCCCCCACTCGAAAACCATTGCGGACACGCTTATACTCACCCGCGCCAATATTCTGCGCGGTAAAGCTCGACACAGAGTTCCCGACCGCGGAAAAGCTCATTACCGCGAAAGTGTTAAGCTTTATCGCCGAAGCATAGCCCGCCACCACATCTGTGCCGCAGGAGTTTACAAGGCTTTGTATGAAAAGCTGTCCGACGCTTACAAAGCTCTGCTGTAAAATGCTCGGTATGGACATTGAAGCAATTTTCCCCAATGTTTTCCAACTGAAATATCTAAAGCGCGGACTTTGTATTTTAGCTATTCTGTGCACAAGCACGATAAACGC
This sequence comes from Oscillospiraceae bacterium, assembly GCA_022508925.1. Taxonomy (GTDB): domain Bacteria; phylum Bacillota; class Clostridia; order Oscillospirales; family Ruminococcaceae; genus CAG-115. Next base: position 1,924 of record JAFLUF010000018.1, read on the forward strand.
CAAAACCGAGCAAACGCCCTGACAGATAAACGTCGCCCACGCCGTTCCCGCAACACCCATTTCAAGAACCGTCACAAACAACAGATCAAGCGCGATATTCCCAAGCGACGAGCCTATCAAAAAGTACAGCGGCGTATTCCCGTCGCCGAAAGCCGTGAAGATACCCGTACAAATATTGTAGATAAACAAAAAAAGCAGTCCGAAAACATAGATATTAAGGTAGGTCTGCGAATCCGCAAAAATGCTTTCATCCGTTCCCAACAGCCTCAGGAACAGCCCGCTCGTAAAATAGCCCGCAACTGTCAGCGCGGCCGATAGAACTCCAGTAGAAATAAGCGACGTGTACACGGCGGTTTTCATATGCTTGTAGTCCTTTGAACCGAACAGCGTTGAGATAACCACCGAGCAGCCTATGTTCATCCCCGTACCGATAGCAAGGAAGATCATCGTTATCGGGTAACCGGCTCCTATAGCGGAAAGCGCGTCCTTGTTTATGCAGCGCCCCGCGATAATACTGTCCGCGATGCTGTAAATCTGCTGAAAAATAACGCTTATGAGAAGCGGCAGCGAGAATTTCAGCAAGATAGGAGCTACCTTACCCTTTGTCATATCCTTAACCGTAAGATCACCCCGCAAAAAGCCCGGCGAAACTTGCCGCCGAGCTAAATTCTTTTAATCCCACTCTATCTCGTCGCCATGTTCGCGGACAAGACTGTAAAGTTCTTCCTCGTTCTCAACGAGATGAGTGATGATACCGGCGAATTTCTCCGCCTTTTTTTCGTTTTCTGACGACAGATCGTAATAGGCTGCATACATGCCCGCTTCGGGATCAGTCCCCAGACCATCCAGAAGTTCGGGAGCGTTGTTTTCCAGATAATAATTCAATAAAGCCTCCCAATTATATCCGCTCATTTCTGCATATTCGCATATCTCATTTATTTTATCGCCGATAGCAAGTATCTTATCTTGGTCAATATAGAAACAAATATCGACGATATTTTCCATATTGAAAACCTTTACATAGTCAGCCATAGCCATTCCTCCGCCAGTTATTTTTTTAACTTCGCCTCTGCCTTAAGACGAAGATCGCGCTCGAGAATGGTTTTCCTGATACGGATATTTTTAGGAGTAATCTCGACAAGCTCGTCGTCCTGAATGAACTCAAGGCTTTCCTCAAGACTCATCTGCCTGCACGGGATAAGATGAAGCGCGTCATCCGAGCCGGAGGCACGGGTATTTGTAAGATGTTTTTTCTTGCAAACGTTTACGACAATATCTCCTGCCTTTGGAGAAACTCCTACAATCATTCCCTCGTAGACCTCAACACCCGCGTCAATAAACAAGGTCCCGCGCTCCTGGGCGTTGAAAAGTCCGTAGGTAACTGCCGTTCCTGTTTCCCATGCTACAAGCGATCCGACGGTTCTTCTGGAAATTTCTCCGCAGTAAGGCTTATAGCTGTCGAAAACAGTATTCATAACGCCCTCGCCCTTTGTGTCGGTAAGAAACTCGCTTCTGTAACCGAAAAGTCCCCTTGACGGCACAAGATATTCAAGCCTTGTGCGGCTGCCCGTAGGGCGCATTTCAACCATTTCTCCCTTGCGCTGTCCCATCTTTTCCATAACCGAGCCGACTGCTGTTTCGGGAACATCTATTATAACACGTTCTACTGGCTCGCATTTTATCCCGTCGATCTCCTTGTACAAAACACGCGGTGTACTTACGGAAAGTTCGTAACCCTCGCGGCGCATTGTTTCGATAAGTATAGACAGGTGCATTTCGCCGCGTCCCGCTACATTCATAGCGTCTGCTGTTTCACTGTCCGATACGCGGAGAGATACGTCCTTAAGCGTTTCGCGCATAAGCCTCTCGCGTATCTGTCGAGAGGTTACAAATTTTCCTTCCCTTCCGGCAAAGGGCGAGGTGTTGACGGAAAACGTCATCTCCACCGTAGGCTCGCTTATTTTTACAAACGGAAGCGGCTCGGGATTATTTACAGAGCATATCGTCTGACCGATGGTTACGCCCTCAATTCCCGAAAACGCAATGATATCGCCTACCGAGGCTGTTTCTACCGGGACCTTGTTTAGTCCCTCAAACTGATTGAGCGAAACGATTTTAGCCTTAAACGGCTCGGCTCTGTCGTAAAAATCGCAGACGGTGACCTCCTGATTCTGCTTTATAACACCGCGCTCTACCCTGCCGATAGCTATTCTTCCAACATAATCGTTATAGTCAATTGAAGAAACAAGCACCTGTAAGTCGCCGTTTTCGTCTCCCTCCGGCGCAGGAATATGACTTATTATTTTTTCAAAAAGCGGCTTGAAATCCGTGCCCATTTCGTCGGGATTATACGACGAACAGCCGAGTCTGCCCGAGCAGAAAACCACGGGACTGTCGAGCTGCTCTTCCGTAGCGTCAAGGTCAAGCAAAAGCTCCAACACCTCGTCCACGACCTCGTGATTTCTCGCGTCGGGACGGTCTGTTTTATTTACTACAACAATTATCTTATGCCCAAGCTCCAACGCTTTCTGCAAAACAAAGCGCGTCTGCGGCATCGTTCCTTCAAAGCTGTCAACAAGCAGCAAAACGCCGTTTACCATTTTGAGAATACGCTCGACCTCTCCCGAAAAATCCGCGTGTCCGGGAGTATCGACTATATTGATTTTTACGCCGTTGTACATACACGAGGTATTTTTCGCGAGAATGGTGATCCCGCGCTCGCGCTCGATATCGTTGTTATCCATAACGCGGTCCTGAACCGCCTGATTTTCACGGAACGCGCCGCCCTGCTTCAACATCTCGTCTACAAGCGTTGTCTTTCCGTGGTCAACGTGCGCGATAATCGCGATGTTCCTCAAATCTTCCCTAACCAATTCTGTCACTTTCCTTCTCATTATTTGTAGTCCTGAAATTCAACAAAAACAATTATACAACATTTTTCGTAAATCTACAAGACAATTACTGAAAAAACGTGGATTTAATTATATAATGCAAACATTAAACATTATTTTTATGCAATATGACAACATCTATGCCGCGCTTGAGACTGATTTTTCGGTTTCAACTCTGAGATTTTCCCCGTCGCTTATAATAACGATATTCCCGTCGCGTGACGTAACGTAATACTCGGTACAGCCTGCCTGTTCGAGGCGCTCAAACACCTCGCTTCGAGGATGTCCGTAGTAGTTTATCTCAGCGACTTCAAACACAGCAATTTTGGGCGTTACTTTCTCCAGAAACTCGGATGAACTCGAGCCCGCGCTTCCGTGGTGCCCTACCTTAAGTACATCGACGTCAAAATCAACTCCGCTTTCGATAAGATGCTTTTCGCTTAAGCTCGTAAGATCTCCCGTAAACAGAAAGGAATTCGTTCCGTCAATAAACTTTGCCACGACCGAAAAGTCGTTGAGGTCGTTATAATTATTCCCGCCCGGAGCAAGAATCTCAATGAATGTATCTTCGTCGACAACAAACCTATCGCCGACGCCGGCATACAGAACATCAATGTTTTTTAATTTAATTTCAGCCATCATCTTTGTATAATATAACGTTTCGGGAAGCATATCCACAGGTATTTCCGGCATTATAAGCTTATCAACCTTATAGTTCATAAGTATCTTATACATTCCGCCTATGTGGTCGGCGTGAGGGTGAGTGCAGATGACCAAGTCAAGTTTCTGTATATCCTGAAATCTGAGATAACCGAGCAGATTTCCAATGTCGTCTTCGGTGCCGCTGTCAATCAGGATATTGTAATTTTTGGTGACAATAAGTTCGCAGTCTGCCTGTCCCACGTCGATAAAATGCACGACCGCGCCGTTTTCCTGCGGCTTTACAAGAGGCTTTATCCCTCCGCCGAAAAATATGATTATTTCATTTGAAGTAGGTATCCCGTCAATTTTAAGAAACCTGTCGTTTACAAAGAAAAACAGCGCCACTGCGACAATAATCAGCAGCACTGTTGACGTTACCTTTGTGTAAATGCTCTTAGCGCTTTTTTTTCTTTTTTTTGCCATTGCTGTTTATATTTTTCCTTTCGGTGCTATGTGCCTCCGGCTTGATAAGACATTCGCTGCCTGTTCCGATCAGATCGCGCCTCTTGGCGATTATAAGCGCCTTTTCAACAAGAGCGCGGTTTTTAGGCATAAAATACTGCAAGAGAGCGCGCTGCATCGCTTTCTCCTCATAAGTCTTCGGAACATATACAGACTCCATTGTGTACGGATCAAAACCCGTATAGAACATCGCCGTGGAAATTGTTCCCGGAGTTGGATAAAAATCCTGGACCTGCTCGGGGCGGATATTATGCTTTTTCTCGAAAAGCGCGAGTTCTATCGCGTCATTAAGCGTACAGCCGGGATGCGAGGACATAAGATAAGGCACAAGATACTGCTCTTTGCCGCATTTTTTTGTTGACTTATAAAACTTTTTTTCAAACTCCTCATACACTTCAATATGCGGCTTTCCCATTAAATCAAGGACCTTGTTTGAAGCGTGCTCGGGCGCGACTTTAAGTTGTCCGCTTACATGAAACTCAACAAGCTCATCAAGAAAATCGCTGTTTTTATCAAGCAGCATATAGTCAAATCGGATACCCGAGCGAATAAACACCTTTTTTACTTTTTTGATCGAACGCAGTTTTCGTAAAAGCGAAATATAATCGCTGTGGTCGGCGTTTATGTTTTTGCACGGCACGGGAGCAAGACACTTTCTGCCCTTGCACAACCCATGTTCGAGCTGATTCTCGCAGGACAAATGACGGAAATTCGCGGTGGGACCTCCGACATCGTGAATATATCCTTTGAAATTCGGTTTTTCGGTAAGCATAACAGCTTCGTTTATTACCGACTGCTCGCTTCTTGTCTGAACTCTTCTTCCCTGGTGAAGCGCGATAGAGCAGAAATTACAGAAACCGAAACAGCCGCGGTTGTGAGTTATCGAAAACTCGACCTCTTGAATAGCCGGAACGCCGCCGTCCTTTTCATACATCGGGTGATAAGCTCTCATATACGGAAGCTCGTAGGCGTAGTCAAACTCTTTTTGGGTTATAGAACGCTGCGGCGGGTTCTGCACAAGCATTATATTTCCATGACGCTGAATAACCGTTTTGCCGTAGACCTCGTCCTGCTCGTCATACTGCTTGCGGGTCGATTTAGCGTAGGCTTTTTTGTTTTCGCAAACTATCTCAAAGCTGTCGCACTGAACCGCGCCGAGCGGCGTATTCTCGGGCTTTGTGAGATAGCATATCCCTCGCAGATCATGCATATCCGATAGCTTTTGCCCCTGCTTAAATCGGTTGAGCATTTCCGAAAGCGTAACCTCGCCCATTCCGTACATAAGCAGATCAGCTCCGCTGTCAACTAAAATCGACGGCATAACGCTGTCGCTCCAATAGTCGTAGTGAGCAAATCTTCTGAGAGATGCCTCAAGTCCGCCTATTTCGATCTCCGTTTCGGGAAACAGCCGTTTTAGCGCCCTGCAATAGGTGATTACCGCGCGGTCGGGACGTTTTCCTCCCCTTCCACCGGGTGAATAAGCGTCGTCGTTTCGTTTTTTAAGAGCAACAGTGTAGTTTGAAACCATACTGTCTATATTCCCGCCTGTTACCATAAAGCAATGCCGCGGCTCGCCGAGAGCCTTGAAATCGGCGTCGGACTGCGGCTGGGCAATAATTCCCACCGAAAAACCCGCCGCCTCGATCATTCTCGAAATTATCGCGATCCCAAACGTAGGGTGGTCAACATAAGCGTCGCCTGTCACGCAGATAAAGTCAAGCTGCGAGATACCCAGCTTGTCTATATCTTCTCTTGAAACAGGTAAAAACGGCATATTATCCTCTCAGCTAATTCTTGTTTTACTTCTATATAAATCGGAATTTGTAAAGCTCTTACCTATTTGCTAACCAGCAGACAATAGAAAAAATATCTAAAATATGCTTCATATCAATTTCAGGGTATTGCTTTTTGCATTCACTCACATATTCTGATATTTCCTTTTGAGCCTCTTCACCTTTAGGTAAAAATGGTGTTTTGTATTTATCAGCTAATAAATCTGCATATTTCACGCAATACTCAAAAAGCAAACGCAAATAATCTTCTGTTTCTTTGATTTCTTTTTCTGATATATCAGGAATTTTTTTTGCAATTGAACTGCGTATCTTTTCTTTGTATTTCCCAGCAAACAAATCATACGAATCGAACAATTCGTTAATATGTTCTAAAATTATGCTGTTCATATATTTTCAATCCTCATAACAAATTCCGATTTGTCGTTATCTAATTTTACCGCACCGGAACATAAAAACCGACCATATATCGGGACAGAACCGAACTTTCAGTCACCGCAAATCTCCCTCGCGAGCATATTTGCTCTCGAATAAACCTCCACCGCGTCAACAGTAGTAAACTTACCGTCCTCATACAGAATTTTTCCGTCAATAACGGTCATCTTTACATTCTGTTTAGAACCCGCATAAACGAGATTTTTCGCGATATTGTGAATAGGCTGCATATTCGGCTGATTGAGGTCGATCACGGCAAAATCGGCGCGCTTTCCCTCTGCGAGCACATCACAGTCGTTAAGTCCCATAGCAAGCGCTCCGCCCTTTGTCGCCATTTCCAGCACGTCAAACGCCGGACACGCCGCCGCGTCGTCCTCTTTGACCTTCTGCAAGCCCGCGACAAGAAACATCTCCTTGAACATATCAAGGCAGTTGTTAGAAGCCGCGCCGTCCGTTCCTATCGCAAAATTTTTCATTCCCTTGCGCTTCATTTCGCAGATAGGCGCGATCCCGCTTGCAAGCTTGAGATTTGACGCGGGATTTGTAACCATCCACAAATTCTTTTCGCGGAAAATTTCCATGTCCTTTTCGTCAAAATAAACGCAGTGAAATCCACCGCCGCCGTATTCAAACATACCGAGCTTATCAAAAAGCTGCGTCGGCGACATTTTATAACGCTCAAAACAGCCGCTCACCTCGTTTTTCGTCTCACTGTTGTGAGTATAAAGCGGAGCCTTGTATTTCTGGGAAAGCTTCGCCATTCCCTCGAGCGTTTCGAGCTTGGTGGTGTATTCCGCGTGAAAGCCGAGCTGATATGAGACAAGCGGGTCATAGTTGTTATATGTGTTATATTCTTCCTCGATACCCTCTACAGTGCCGCCGAAATCGTTTATAGAACCGCAGATAACCGTCCTGAAGCCCATATCGGTGTTTGCTTTGGCAAAACTCGGCAGCTTGAAATACATATCAAAGCTTGCGGTGATGCCGCTTGTCAGATATTCCATATTGCCAAGCTGTGTGAAAACGTAGATAGCTTCCTCGGTGAGCTTTGCCTCGTGCGGGAAAACCTGATTGTACAACCAGTCGTTGAGCGGCAGATCGTCCGCGAACGAGCGTAAAAAAGTCATTGCTGTGTGCGTGTGCGCGTTCTTAAAACCGGGTATTATCAGATTTCCGCAGAGATCGATCTCGCGGTCAAACGAGCCGTTCTGAGCCTGTTCTCCGACATACGAAATCTTACCATTTTCGGTGTGAAGCTCACCCTCAATGATCTTATCGTTTTCCATCGTAAGAATTTTCGCGTTATAAAATCTCAGCTTCATTTTATTCCTTTCCGTCAGTTCATTTTAGAATTACTGTAAATATAAAACAGCTCCTGACTCGGTTTATAGTCCTTTTCCATTTGAGGGAACGACTTGTCGAAATCCTCCGCTTCCTTTTCGTCAATTTCGTACGCGGAGCTTTCTTTATATCTCCATTTTCTTCCGTCAAGCACGCCCTCTTTAAGTTCTTTAACGAGCAAAGGAACAGGGTATATATCTCCGTTAAGAGTTACGTTATATTTTTTACAGCTCTTAAAACCGCTGCTTATGTAGTTTTCGGGGTTTCCGAAGATAACTACCGCCTCATAGCCAAGCTCCGCCGCTTTATTAAATGAATACTCAAGCAGCATTTTTCCATAGCCCCTGCGCTGATATTCGGGGAGGATACTCAACGGTCCGAACGTAAGTACAGTCTTCTCACCGCCGTTTTCGTCTGTCAGCTTTGATTCCACATACATAATGTTGCCTATAATCTTACCATCGGCTTCGATCACAAGATCAAGCTCCGGCAGAAAATCAGCTTTGGTTCTCAGAACATGCGCTAAATAATGCTCATTACAGCCCGGAAAATTAACGTTCCAAAACGCCCTTTTTGTAAGCTCCTCGACTTGTCTGTGATCCTCGGGAAGTTCGTTTCTTATTGTTGTCATTTTATCCTCCGAAAAGCTCTTTAAGCGATTTTATGTACGGATAGCGACAAATTCCCTTTTCTGTTACAATTGCCGTGATAAGCTCCGCGGGAGTTACGTCAAATGCCGGATTAAAACACTTAACACTATCCTCGGCAACAGGCTTTTCAAAAAACTTAGTTTTTATCTCGTCCGCGCCGCGCTCTTCAATTACGATTTTTTCGCCGCTTTCACAGCCGAAATCAATCGTAGAGCTTGGGCAGAAAACATAAAACGGGATATTGTGAAATTTCGCGTTTATCGCTACGGAGCGCGTACCGATCTTGTTGGCGGTATCTCCGTTTGCGGCTACTCTGTCACAACCGACAAAGCACGCCTGGATCTTTCCCTGTGACATCACAAGCGACGCGGCATTGTCGCAGATCAGCGTTACGTCGATTCCCGCGTGATTAAGCTCAAAGCTTGTAAGCCGCGCTCCCTGCAAAAGCGGACGAGTCTCGTCACTGAACACACGGAAATTATACCCCAGCTCTTTGCCCAAAAGCAGTGTTCCGAGGCCTGTTCCGTATTCCGAAGCGGCAAGCGCCCCGGCGTTGCAGTGCGTTAAAATTCCGTCACCGTCCTTTACGAGAGTAAGTCCGTATTCCGAAATCTTACGGCACATCTGCCTGTCCTCGTCATATATCTTCATACACTCCTCATAAAGCAAAGGCAGAGCCGATTCTTTATCAGCACCCTTTGCCGCCGAAAGCATACGTTGTACGGCGTGAGCCAAATTCACCGCCGTTGGTCTTGACGAAATGAGATAATCACCGAGTTGTTTTAATTCATTATAAAAATTGCCGTCTGTCAATCCCTTCGCGCAGATATACATTCCAAATCCCGCGGCAATTCCGATTGCGGGAGCTCCGCGCACACGAAGCTCCTTTATCGCTTCAAATACACTCTCTGCCTTTTCGAGCCTGAGATACTTTATATCATTTGGAAGCAGCGTCTGATCAAGTATCTCGACCGCGTTTTTATCCTCGGAAAGCCTAACGGTAAATATTTTATCCATATCGCTCCTCAATTGAAGTATACAAGCTCACTGTCGGCTTTTTCAGTCGGACTGACGGATTTAGCTATGATAACAGGCCCCACTCCTCTGTAGACCTCCTGCTTTTCTCCGACAATCTTACCCGTCACCTCTACCCAGTCGCCGTCCTTAAATTTTCCTTCGTCCGGAGATTTAACCAGAATACCGACGACCTGGATATCGTCAGCACAGCAGGTCATTGCTCTGCGGGAAACCACAAAATATCCCTTAGGTACGGTACTTGCCCTGAATACCATTCCTCTTACCCTTATATTTCTGTCCTTATAGCGCTTGGCGTTGCTCATTATATCCACATACCAAAGCCCGAAATCGTCGTGAACAATGTCAATAGGGTCGGCGTTTACGTCAAACGGCATCTCATCATCACCCTGAAAGCCCTGCTCGACCTCGCCGTCCATATACTCAAACATCATATCAACACGCGGATTAAGTGATTTGAGTATCCTGCGTATGCGCTTTTTATCGACCTTTCCCTGCTCACAGCGGTTGAATATAACGATATCCGTAACCGCGATATTATCCGACAAAAGCTGGCGCATATTGTTAAGATATACATCGAATTTCGTATGATCTACAAACATGAATATCTGATAGAATATCCAGTTTTTGGGCGCCTTTTCAGCCATATCCCTAAGGCTCCACATTCCGTTATACTCAAGCATAACACGCGAGGGCCGGTGCTTTTGTATCAGCGCGGTAAGGTTTTCAGGATTAAAATTCTCCTCGTCTTCGATAAATTCCACAACCGACTTTGACGCCTTAAGGATTTTTTCATCATACTCAACTTCACCCTGCTCACAGGCAATAACAAGCGTTCTTTCGCCCTTGCTGAATTCCTTGTCGTTTAATGTCTCGAGGATAAATGACGTTTTTCCGCTTTCAAGAAAGCCTGTCATCAAATAAACGGGTACTTCCATTTCTTACTCCAATCAAACTCCGAAAAGTTCTTTTATCTTTTCTTCCTTAAGCTCTGCTCCGATTACGCACATCTTTCCCGTAACGTCAGCAGAACCCTCTCTGATTTCATATTCTTCGGGAACAAAGTCAAACTCGATCCAGCCGTCTTTTCCCTGTACAATTCCCTTCGCTCTGAGAACAATGCCGAATTCCTCGCCCGAAAGCTTCGAGAGCGCGTTTTCGAGCTCTTCTCTTGCAAATACCTTTGCTGTTTCAACGCCCATTGAAGTAAATACTTCGTCGGCATCGTGGTGATGATGTCCGTGATGATCATGATGGTGATGATGTTCGTGCTCATCATCGTGGTGGTGTCCATGGTCATGGCAGTGACACTCTTCACCGTCCTCATGGTGGTGGTGCTCATGGTCGTGATGGTGTTCGTGTTCATCTTCATCATGGTGGTGGTCATGGTCATGGCAGTGACACTCTTCACCATCCTCATGGTGGTGATGCTCATGGTCGTGATGATGCTCATGTTCATCATCGTGGTGGTGTGAGATAACCTCTTTCAGCAAATCATCGGCAAACTTGTTTTCATCTTCCATTGCCTGCAAGATCTGAGCTCCGCTGATATCGTCCCAGTTTGTAGTTACGATAGTCGCGTTTTTATTAAGCTCTTTTATAAGCGCGATAGCTTCGGAAAGCTTGTCCTCAGAAAGCTTTTGAGTACGGCTGAGAACAATTGTTTTAGCAGTTTCGACCTGGTTTTTATAAAACTCGCCGAAATTCTTCATATACATTTTGATTTTTGTCGCGTCACAAACAGTTGTATAGCTATTAAGAACAATATTTTCACTCTTAATATCCATAACCGCCTTAATAACATCGGACAGCTTTCCTACACCGGACGGCTCGATCAAGATCCTGTCGGGACTGAACTCGTCGAGAACCTTTTGCAGCGCCTCGCCGAAATCTCCAACCAGGGAGCAGCAGATACACCCCTGATTCATTTCGGTGACCTCTATTCCGGCGCTCTTCATAAATCCGCCGTCAATTCCGATCTCACCAAACTCATTTTCGATAAGGACAAGCTTTTCTCCGTTATATCCGTCTTTAAGAAGTTTTTTTATGAGCGTGGTCTTACCCGCGCCCAAAAATCCGGAAAAAACATCTATTTTTGTCATATTTACACCTTTACCTTTCTATATATATTGGCAAATCAATTATTTGACTCCACATTATATTGTACCACTTTTTTAATTTATAGTCAATATATTTTGTATAAAAATTCATTGCGTTTAAATTCTTAAAAAATGAACTTAACCATTAAGATGAACCGCATATACAAAAATCCGCTTTAATACTAAAGCGGATCATGTATATAACCAAAAATAAACTTAAATATGCTCGTTTATATAGTTCAACAGCATTCCTATCTGCGGCTTTGAGAACTGAGCGTTAGCGCCGACACTCTCACCCTTTATCCTCATCTGGTCGTTAATAAGTGACGAGAACAGATATACAGGAATCGCCTTAAGATCATCATCGTCCTTGATTTTCTTGGTAAGGTGATGACCGTCCATCTGAGGCATTTCAATATCGCTTATCACACAGGATACGTGCTCGAGAATTCCACCCGGAAGCTCCTTATGACCGCTTATATAATCCCAAGCGTCCTTACCGTTATCAAACGACACAATATTCTGATAACCCGCGTCGCGAAGAGTTTTCTGGATAAGAGTATTCAAAAACGGAGAGTCCTCAGCAATAACAATGTGCTTGTTGGTCTTATCTTCGTCAGCCACAGTAGCACCTGTTGTATCAATAACAGCAGAGCGATTTATATCTGAAACGATCTTCTCAAAGTCAAGAATAAGAATAATCCTGTCGGTTAGCTTAGCAATTCCCGTTGCGATATTATTGACGCCGTCGCTCGACATCTTAGGAGGTTTTTCGATATCTTCCCACGAAATACGCTGAATGCCCTTAACAGAAGACACATGGAAGCCAACATCCATCTGGTTGAAATTACATATTATAAGCAGATCATGACCGGAGTCAGAACTATCCTTATGAAGAACCTTATGTAGATCAATGACGGAAATAACTTTATCACGCGGAGTGAAAACACCCTCGAATTCATCCGGAGAATCCGGCACAGGAATCATCGGCTGATAATTCATAATCTCATTTACCTTGGCAATATTGATGCCAAAGCTTTGTCCGCCAACGGTAAACTCAAGAACCTCAAGCTCGTTTGTACCGCTTTCAAGGAGAATATTATTTTCCATATTTTTTAGCTCCTTAATAATATTATTGATTAGCGCAGAATTAAATTCACTAATGACCAATTCTATTATACAACAATTTAAATAAAAAATCAAGCCATTTATTTAAAAAATTATATATTTTTCAAATAATTGAAAAAATACCTTGACAAAAGCTATAGGCTGTGATATAATATAAAAAAATATAAGGAGGCGTATAGTATGGAAATGGAAGTTGCTGCTATGTCAATGGCTATGGCAAATTCAAATCTCCAGAACTCTTTATCGGTAAGTATGCTGAAAAAGAGCATGGAAGCTGTTGAAGATACCATGGAGGGCTTTATCGATATGATGAACAATATACCCTCTCCCGACGGCAGAGGTCAACTGCTTAATGTTCGTGTGTAAATTTTTTTGAATTTAATACGATTTTTCAGAAAGGCTCCCTTATGGGAGCTTTTCTATTTTTTTAACAATAATTTAACAGTAATTCTTTACATTCAATATTCAAATATAAAAGTCCCGTTTTGCATTCACTTTGCAAAACGGGACTAATATTATTATGAGATAATCACCGAACAGAAATTATGATTTCTTATCCTTGCGCTTTGCAGCAGCCGCGGCAGCAGTTGCACCAAGAGCGGCAGCCGCGCCTATTCCCAAAGCAGCGGAATTATCTTCGACGCCGGTGTAGGGGTTAGCACCAAGCGGAACATCGTCATCTTCGATAATTACGAAATCACTGATAACATTATCGCTCGTCTGAGAAGGTGTGGTCGAGGAACTGGACGCTGAAGACTCGATCTCGATATCATCGAAATCAACTGTACTGTCAACCTCTGTATTATCAGGTGTTTCCGGTTCAACTACATCGTTATCATCTTCGGGAACATCGGGTTCAACAGTCTCCTCGGGTTCTTCCTCGGAAACATCTTCCTCGTTCTCATCAACGACATCATCGTCATCAAATTCATTGGAATTATCGACAACATCCTCGGGTTCTTCCTCAACATCCGGAGTGACATCATCAACCTTATCCTCAGGAGTAAAGTCATCGGATTCTTTATCCTCATTTTCGTCAGGCTCGGGTTCGGGCTGAGGCTCTTCCTCCTCCTCGTCGTCATCAGGCTCGGGTTCGGGCTGAGGCTCTTCCTCCTCCTCGTCATCATCAGGCT
>JAFLUF010000018.1:15689-33212 GCA_022508925.1 Oscillospiraceae bacterium
CAGGCTCGGGTTCGGGCTGAGGCTCTTCCTCCTCGTCATCATCAGGCTCGGGTTCATCAGTAGTATCGTCTACTACCTCATCCTCATTGCCGTCTCCGCCTGTGTTTGTGGTATCATCAGGCTCATCTTCCGGCTCATTATTATCATCGGGAGTATCATCAGAATCGTCATCGCCGTCATCGGTCTCGATGGTGGGATCCTCGTCAACTACCTTATCTTCATCTTCATCATCACCGTCGGAATCATCGGAGTCATCATCCTCCGGAGGCACATCATCGTCATCATCATCGTCGCCTCCGCCAGTGGTCTCATCTTCATGTCCGCCGTCATCGTCGTCATCGGTGTTATCTTCGACAACATCCTCATCAACGCCATCCTTATTTTCTTCGGACTCTTCATCCTGTGTTTTATCTTCAGTCTGAACGTCACCACCGGTCGTTGTTTCCTCTGAAGACGAAGGCGTACCGCCTTTGTCCGGAGTGATCTGGTGGATCTCATTGTTCATTCTGACATCGGCCGCGAAAACGCTTCCGCTGAGAACACCCTCATTGAAGAAATGTGCGTTAGGCGCAACGATAAGTCCGCCCATCTGCGCGGTCCTTACATCGCCGGCGTAATCGCCGAAGTTGAAAGTAACGTTAGCGTTTGAAAGATTCCAGTTTACTCCCTTATTAGCAACGCCCATATCAACATAAGTCGTATCTGCGTCGGTAATAACGTTTATGATAACCTTAACGCCGCCGTTATCTGTCAAAAGTTTTTCTATGTAGCTGCCGTTTGCGCTCAGATCACTGTGATGCACGCTTGCCACAAGTGTCTGACCGGGCTTAACAGTCTTATTCTCAATAGCAAAGACGGCGTCTCTGAGAGAATTTGCAGAATCCTCCGCGGAATATCCGACCTCGTTTATAAGAGCCTGACCTGCCGCAGCCATATATGCGAGATTGCCGTTTATATCAGCAAACTTGTCATTTTCATTAGCACGGCGTACAGTAAGCCTCTTTAAATCTTCGCACTCGATCTTATACTCTTTACCGCCTGCCCTGAAACCGATCTTGTTTCCGTTGTCAAAATGAAACTCCTCGTAATCAAAGCCAAGAACCAGCTCGTACGATGTGCCCTCGTACATATGTATCTTGACCATATCGCTGTCGCTTTGCGGAGGCTGAGCGATATAGCAGGTGTAAACATCAAATCCGTCGACATTATTCTTTACGAAGTTATCCGCAACATTAGTATTGAAAACATCAAACTTGTTAACGTTCTCCGCGCAGATATTTCCCTCAACATGAATGCCGTACATATTGAGGTCTTTGGTATACGCCGCGAAGCCCTTAAGACCCGCAAGCGAGTTGTTCAGGTTTGCGACGCCGCTTGCTTCTTCCGAAGCTACATATACATTTGAGCCGCACTTAAGATAGCCCTCTTTAGAGCCTATCTCATTCTGCTGACTCTGCGACTGACCGTCGCCGCTGTTGCTGTTCGCGTCATCGCCCGGGTTTACAGCAGCCGACGCCGTCATTGCACCAGCGCGCGAACCCAAAACGGTAACAGCAAACGCAAACATAAAGGCAACTTTGCCCTTATTGGTCTTTTTCTTCTTTTCTTCTTCCGACATGGCTGTCATCTCCCTAAATAAAACAAAATTAAAAACGAATACAGTTATCCCACACTTGTGGTTATTACTATTATAACATCAACTTTCACATTTGTCAATAGTTTTCACAAATTTTTTAAAAAAATTTTGAACAATATTTACGATAATTTTAAACTTATGTGACAAATTGATGAAAATTTAAAAAGCTTCGCTAAAACACTTTGTTTAAACAACTCTCTTGCTCATTAAATCGGGATTATAAGCGCATTTTACAGCAGTTTCCGCGGTAATTATCCCGTTTTTATACATATTAAGCAAGCTGTTGTCCATCGTGGTCATACCGGGAGCAGACTGAATGACCGAGTCAATCTGATGAGTTTTCTCATCTCGGATAAGCGTTCTTATGGCGCTATTCATCGTCATTATTTCAAACGCGGGTACATGCTTTCCTTCTTTCGACACGACAAGCTGCTGTGAAATTACGGCGTTAAGAACCATTGAAAGCTGTATTCGTATCTGGTGCTGCTGATTTGTGGGGAATACGTCGATTATTCTGTCAATAGTATTTGCCGCTCCGAGAGTATGTAACGTTGAAAGCACGAGTTGTCCTGTTTCGGCGGCGGTCATGGCCACGCTTATTGTTTCATAATCGCGCATCTCTCCAAGCAGAATTACGTCCGGCGACTGTCTTAGCGCCGAGCGAAGCGCCGAAAGATAGCTGTCTGTGTCGATATTTATCTCGCGCTGGCTGATTATGCTCTTTTTGTGTTTGTGGAGAAACTCGATAGGATCTTCTATTGTAATGATATGCCCGGCGCGCTCCATATTTATCTGCTCGATAATACAGGACAGCGTCGTTGATTTTCCGCTTCCGGCAGGTCCGGTGACGAGCACTATACCGCTTTTCATCTGAGACAAGTGCATTACGCTTTCCGGAATACCTATCTCATTCGGCTCGGGCAGGACAAACGGAACATATCTCAATACCGCCGCGTATGATCCGCGCTGTTTGAAAATATTCGCGCGAAAGCGTCCCATTCCTACGACTGAGATTGAAAAGTCCATTTCCTTTTCAGGCATTTCGTCTATTCCGAAAGAAAATCCGCCGAGCTTGTATATTTCATGGACAAGCTCCTTGGTCATCGCCGGAGTAAGCTGATTTTCATCAATTTTTATCAGTCTGCCGTTTGTTTTGTAGCTGAGCGCGGCACCCGATATTATAAAAATATCGGACGCGTTGTCTTCGGATGCTGTTTTCAGTATTTCAAGCAGTTCCATATTTTCCTCACATCAATAAATTAATCAAACGTTCCGTCCCAGACATTAAGTCCGTGATCTTCGTCAAAAGAGTCTGTGACGCTTTTCCAGAAATCTATTCTGTACTCTCGGCGATCCTCGAAAAAGGTAACGCCCGCGTAAATGCTCTGACGCGCGTTTACAGGAACGACAAATTCCGCCGTACAGCCGTCGATCGCATTCCTGACCGTAACCCCGTCTATTTCCTCCGCCGCTGTCTCAAAGCTCTCGGTAAATAACAAAGAATTCCGCGAACTGTCAGCTATTTCATCAAGCCTAAAAAGTATTTCCTTTGCCGACATATCAGCTTCGCGGTATTCTTTTAGGTAATTACCCGCGCGGGCATTTAAAGCATCGTTTGAGCCTGCGGCGCGAAAGCTGAGTACCGCGAAAATCGTGAGGCAAAGTACCGCGAAAATGATCATTACGGTTATATAACCAACGCCTATTCCGGCGTTTTTAGGTTTAGATCTGTTCATCATTGCCTCCGTTTTGGACATAAGCCGCACAGGTGAACCGGTAGATCTCCCTGTCGCCATCTGAAAAGGTGAGCGTTAGTTTCGAGAAAGTACCCGCCGAACTGTGCTTTTTTTCCTCATTTTTCAGCAGTGTTATGTTTTCGTCAAGGCCGCCGCATTCGCTTATAACAAGTTTTATGGCTTCGTCAGCATTACCGTTTTCGGAATAGACCTCCGCGATCGACTCAGAAAACACAATAACGCTTTCAAGCATCTCACTCTGGCGCGATTTTCTGTCAGCTCCCGCAAAAACAGTAAGAATAACTGCCCCGGAAATGCTGAAAAACAAAAGCGCGATTATCATCTCAATAAAAAACAGGTTAAGCGGCCGTTTTGTTGTTTTATTCATTTTGTTATCCTTTTCGTACAAGTGCGGCGCATTTTTCACTTCCGACATTTACCGATATTTTGTAAAAATCTTCCGATTCGCTTATTTCCATTCCGTTAAGCTCAAATATCCTTTCACCGCCCGAAATCTCATATTCGGAGTTTGCGGCAACCGTCTTTTCGTAAAGTCCGCCGTCTGAAAAATAAATGACATTTGAAATTCCGCCGCTTCGCAAAACCATGACGTTTTGTGAAACATCCACACTGTCCGCGCTTTTTATTTTATTGGAGATATATCTTATGGAAGCCGAGGCGGTGAAATTTGTTCCGTAATTATCGCTTATACGGCTGTAAGAGCCTGCCGCAGCCGCTATAATCATCATCATGCACACGGCGAACAGCAAAAACAAAAGCATACTTCCGACAGTGCTTATGGTATCGGATGTGTTTCTATAGTTCTTCACCTGCTTACCGCCTTTCAATGATAGTTATGGTAGGGCGAATATTCGCCGCGACAGATTCGTAATGCACAATATACTTGCTGCTGTCGACAACCACTCCGTAGTTTTCCGTGAGATACGCCATACTCTCCGGATAAGCTCCCTCAATAGCATAGCATATCGTCACGCCGTTTTCTATGGTATTCTTTATTTCCTCAAGCTCTTTCGCGTCTACCGCACTGCCGGCGTTTAGCACTCCCGAAATAAGCCAGACAAGCATTATCATAAAAACGGCTATAGGCAGCGCGGCGGACAAAACTCTCCGCAAAGAAAATCTTTTCATCTTCTCACCCTAAAACAGACATTATATTCATAAGCGGTATCATAACCGAAAGCAATACCGCGCCTATGACAGTTGTAAGTATAATTACAATAAGCGGCTCGATTACGGATACTATCCCGGAGGCGGCGTCTGACGCCTCGTTCGCGCAACGCTCTGAAAGCTTTTTCCACGACTGCTCGAAAGAACCCGAGGTATACGCGAATTTCAGCGAATGCGCGAACATCGGCGGGAATATATTCGATGTAGAGATAACGTCCGCGAAATATTCGCCGTTTAAAACCCTCTCACGGCAGTTTTCAAGCCTGTTTACAAGTTTTTTGTCATCTATGAGCGACGCCGCGTACATCGGCATTTCCTCCGCCGCTATACCTGCAGAAGCCATAAGGCTCATCGCGCTTGATATTTTGGCAAGAGAAAACTTTTTGGAAACGCCCTTTGTAAGCGGAAATACAGCGAGAAAACCCGACAGCTTTCTTCTGAACGAAGGGACAAGCGACAGAAGCGCAAATATAATAACAGCGGCAATCACTGCTAAAAGCACTATCAGAATAACCCAGCCTATCCCATAGGCGGTGTTTACGGCGGAGCTTACGGTCTCGCTTACAGACGCGTCAAACTGCGCGAAGATCCTGCTGAACATCGGAAGCACCAGCACAATAAGCACAACTATCACCGCGGTCATCATCGTAAGCAGCATAAGCGGGTGAATAACCGCGGATCTTACTGTTCTGTTAAGCTCGGCGCGGTTTTCATAATATTCGGACAGATCCTTCAGAACATTTTCAAGACGTCCCGTTACGCTTCCGATCCTTACCATATTTACCGCGTATTCGGGAAATCTTCCGCACTCGTCCATTGCGTCCGCGAGGTTTTTTCCGCTGTTAATGCTTTTTGAAAGACCGCCAAGCAGTTCTCTCATGCGTTTGTCGCCGATATCCTCGTGTAAGATCTCCATCCCGTCGGAGAGCTGCATTCCGGCGTTAAGTATCAGTGCAAGCTGTTCAAAAAAATACGCCGTTTCATCAGAAGAAAGCTTCTTCATTTTTTTACTCCTTATTATTAATAACAGTAGACAGCATAATAGTTTGTGCTGTTCATTATATAATTTGAAATTGTCACCTTGTCCGACGCGCTGGCGTAAAACGTAGCGTCGGCAATATTATAGCCTCTTTTGCTCATAAGCAGCTCGGGAGTTATCCACCCTGTTTCCTCGATATATATTTCATTCCATGCGTGATAAATATCGGGACTTGCATAGCCTATGACCAGCCGCGTCGGTATCCCCTGCGAGCGGAGCATTGCCGCCATAAGCGACGCGTAATCAAAGCATATCCCCTTTTTGCTTCTCAGCGTACTGTCGGGATTAGGGATATAACCGCCCTTTACGGTTGCGGCAAGCTGGTAATCGTAGGAGATGTTGCTTGAAATATAAAGGAAGATAGCCGAGATCTTGTCGATATCGCTTGTTTTGCCCGCGCATAGCTCCGCGGCCTTTTGTACGCAGTTCGAGCTTTTGCTGTAATAAACATAGCTGTTGGAATAAGTATACGGCTTGATATCGTTTGTTACGGAGATACCTACGGTTTGCTGTATAGAGGTTGAATAACTCGTTCCCTCAATTTTCTCGAAAACGGAGAACGTATATGACCCGCTTCCGCAGGAAAGAGGAAAATACTGCGCCGCACCGTTTGTCATAACATCAAAGGTATACTCTTTACCGGAACAGTTATATCTGAACTTTACTCGTTCCGCGCTTCCGGTATATTTTACGGAAACATACCCGTTTGAGGCGTTAGAATAGTCAAGTACAATGCCACTCGCGGTAAATACCGCCGTTCCCGGAGAAGTCGGTACGGCTATATCGGGAATCACAATGCTTGGCGGATTTGAAGCTGAGCTTGTTGACGAACTTGTTGATGAACTTATTGAGCTTGATGGGCTCGACGAACTCGATGAACCTGCAGATGAACCAGAATCTGACGAGCTCGCGCTCGAAGAAGACGCGCTTAATGAGCTCGAACCCGAAGATTCGCCCGACGAACTTTCTTCAGATACCGAACTTGAGGAAATTTCGCTTTGTGTTGAACTCGACGAAACCGCGCTTGATGCCGAGTCTGAAAACTCGCTCGATGTATGATCTCCCGAGTCCGATATAAACGAAGCATCTCCGGAGGAAGAACCGTAATCCGGCGGCACCGTCGTGTTCTGACAGCCGGCAAGAGCAAAGACGAGAAATACCGCAGGAATTGCCGTTTTATGTATTCGCGGCGATCCGCCGCCATGTCTGCTGTTCATAAAACACTCCTTTCTTAGTTTAAGAAATACCATACAATAAAGCGCTGTAAAATTAATACTGCTCTGCGTTTATCTGCCGAGCCTGAGGTCGCGAAGAAGGATATAGTCCTCGTCTACCTCATTATAAAGCTTTTTGGTGTTTCCGTTTAAGATCTCCGAGATATAATATCCCGCGAGGCGGTAGAACTCATCCTCGTAATTCACGACGTTCGCTCCTCCGAACGCGAATTTATCCGAAGAATAGAACTTCTTCGAAATGTCTATCACAAAGCATTTTGTAACGCTCGCAAAGCGCTCCTCGCATAAAGCGATAAATTTTCTCTTTATGTTGTTGAGCTTATCGGAGCCGAACGGCTCGAGTTTATAGTCAAGTGTGATATAATCGCTTTTCGGTTCTGTTTTGATAAGAATGATGTTATCCCCGTAAAGCTCGGTGATCTCTTCGGCGAACTTAGTGATTTTCTCAGAGCAATAACTCATAGACCGCTTTTCAAACAAAAAGCATTCCGTGCAGTACTTTCTAATATCCGCGTAAAAATCAGTGCTAATCAAAAAATCGTCAAGTTCGAACAAAGCGCCCTTATATTCCGCCATTCGGCAGATAACGTCGTAGAAGTCCAGCAATATCCAGCTCGAGTTGCTCTCCTCAAGAACATCAAAGCCGTTTCTTGTAAAAGAATCGATTGTTGTCTTTCTACGGTATGTGTTTCCCCTGAAAGCTTCGGTCCCGGCGGGAAAATCAATTTTTATGGGTTCTTCATAGTGCAGTATGGGCGCCTGTTTCTGAATGAACTTTCCGGACTGAGCGTCGCGGCAGCAATTGAGCGACTCTCTCGAAACCGAGCTTCCCCATATATCAACGGTCATCATATTGATATCGGTTGCGTACTTTCTGAACTGCGGCTTTCCGCGGATAAGGAAGACAAGCTCGGCGTTGCTTTCGTTTACGGGAAGTCCCGTCTGGATCGATAAAAGCTTTGCGATCGACTTTACAATGTTATACTTCTCGTCAAACGCGGGTCTGAAAAAATCGTAAGTCCTTTCAAGTCCGCCTCTCTGGACCGCGTCTATAATTTCCGCCGCACGGCATATATCCTCGGCATAAGGATCGTTTGCGAAAAATCTTCTGACAGACGACAGCTCACAGTTCCCCGCTGTTTTAAGCTTCAAAAGGCGGGTACGGTGCGTTGAAGCGAACTCCTTGTTTGTTTTGGCTATAATATTATCCGCAGCGCAGTTCATATCCAGCAGACGCTTGGAATACGAGCGCAAAGTCATGCTGTCATAATATTTCAATACTCTTTCAAACCAGATATCAATATCCGGCTTGTTTACACAGGTTCTCTCGAGAGGAGATGTTATTTCCAGAACCGCGCGGTACGCGTCCTCAAAATATCCCTCCTCAAAATCATCGCCGCTTACAGACGAAAAATACTTTCCGGACAGGTCAACGATGCGCGGCTTTACAAGCTCGATAAAATAATCCTCCATCGCCCTTATAAATCTGTTTGTGCGTTCGGGAGCCGGAACCGTGCGCAGCTCGGCTCTTCTTACACGGGAATTAGTTATCTTGGTTCTGAACAGAATTATCTGCTTTCCCGAAGAAGAAAGTTTTTCCGCATAGCTTCTGACAAGAGGTCTGAATATTGCCTCGCCAAACGGCGGACGGATCTTCAAAAGCTCCTCTTTGTGCTTGTCAAAATACTCGCTTCTGACAAAACTCTTTGTATTCGTAAAGTATGTCTGCCCGTTGCCGTCGTCAATTCTGAGACAGGAATATACCCCCGCGCCGAAAAAGTCTACTGCGATAAAATCGGGATCGGTATCAAAAATATATTCCGAAATATCCTTGGTAAACTCAAGCAAAAGCCGTCCTTCGCATTTTTCCTCGGGCTTTAACGGCTTTGACCCAAGCGAAAGCTGAGAAACAAACATTGCCGTATCATCAATTCTGAAGCCATTTCCCGAACGGAAGATCTTTCTGAGAAGACTCGAACCCGAAAGCATAATTTTCGGTCTGTATGTGTAACACCTCAGCTTTTTTCCTATTATTCTCGCGGTCCTCTCAAAGCTTTCGTGCGTATGGACACTATGCGATGGGAACGCGCGAACGACTGCCGCGCCGAATTCTCTGTTCTCGCTGAAAACAGGGATATACGAAAGCTCGGCGCTTACAGTGCCGTTCTTTTTGATAAGTTCCGCACGGAGAATTATCCCGTCGCGGTTTTCACGGTTATCGCTCATTGTCGAAAGGAAATTTCCAAGCGAGTAAAAACAAGGCACAGTCCTTCCGTCATCGGTCTCAATATACGAAATTCTCTGGACTACGTGAGGATGAGAACCGACGATAAGATCAACCCCCGCGTTCGCCATAAATTCAGCGGTCTCGACCTGATGCTCGAGCACAGCGGGAGTGTTCATACTTCCCCAGTGCTGATATGCGATTATATACTCTGCTCCCCTTGATTTCGCGCGGAAAACAAGCCTCTCAAAATTCTTTCGTCCGAACCTTCCGAGAGTAGTGGTCATATGCTGATTATCCGCGACAGTTCCCTCAAGCCCATTTGACGCCATGCACAGCGCGATAAATGCTACTTTGATCCCCTTTATCCGTACAATAATGGGATTTCTGCCTATTGTTCCGATATTTTTCATACCGAGAGCTTCTATCCTGCGAACAGTCTCATAGAGTCCGTCCGCACCCGCGTCACAGTTGTGATTTGTTGCGGTTACGAGTCCTTTGAAGCCGGCACCGGAAATTGCCGAAAGAAAAGTCGAAGGAGAATTTGAGTTTGACGCTCCGTTATCAAGTCTCAGACGCTCGTCTTCAAAAGGCGCGCCGTCATAGCAGGTAGCCTCAAGAACACCAACCGAAAAATCCGCCTCGGAAAGCGTCTGACTTATACCGGAAAAAGCCTCGGTAAAATCGTATGAATTTCCCTTTGCCGCACGCTTTTGCGCGAGAGTGCACATAATATCGCCCGCAAGCATAATAACCGCACGGTTTTCAGGAGATAAAAGAGACCTCTCGACCTCTACCTTCGTTTCAAAAGCCTCTCCGTCAACCGCCATTATTTTCACCATGCACGAGCCTTCTCTTTTCGCGGTGATAACGCCGGACATATCAACGGAAGCTATTTTCTCATTGCTCGAAGAATATGACCTTATCTTCGGCTCGGAGTTATCTCGCTCACATTTTATTTTGACGGTTTCCCCTACTTTAAGACAAACAGCCTTCTGCGCGGTTAGCCTTACGCAGACGGGTGTGAACGATATCGTTTCACTTGCCGCCCCGACTGTTTCCCTGCCCTTTCTGAAAGAAAACGCGCGTATCTTTACAAGGTACTCGACATTATTTTCAAATCCGAGAACAGTCTTTTCACAGTTTTGAGAATAGCGGATCTTTATGCAGTTTTCCGGCTCTGACGCGCGGAAAAAATACAGCTTGTAGCCAATCGCGCCTTCAACAGCTTCCCATTTCGCCGCACAAGCTCCGTCCTCTCCCGAGACAGTAAAATTATTCGGTGCCTTTAATCTCATAAAAACAACCCTTCCGTCAATCAGAAATCATCACAAAACGCCTTCAAATACCATTCCCCGCGTAAAGCCGCCGCTTGGCTTAACTTGTTTTTCATACATTTCCACAATACTCTTCAAGTCTTTTTCATAAGTAAAGTTAAATACAATAAAATCAAAACACTTCAAAACATCCGGCTTATCGCTTAAAACAAGCGGGTCAGGATTTAAAAGCTCCACGCTTCTTTCGCCGCATAAAACCGGAATCTCACGTCCGAAACGGTCGAAAATATGTCTTTCACAGTTTTTCTTTCCTCCGCATGGTTTCCCATCCGCAACCGGACAACGCCGCATAAGCGTAAGCGGGAGCTTTCCGTACGCTACGATTCCCGTTGGAATCCCGCTGTTGATCTCCGCCAGATCCGAAGCCTTACCTTCAATTGACAGCGTCAGATCCGAAAAACCGAACTCTTCACATACTCTTACAGAAACGCTGTTTAAAATATTCATCCGAAATCCGCCGAAAAGCTTAAATCCGCATTCTCTCAGAAGCATCGCGTGAGCAAGCGTCTGAGCAAAGCCGTTTTCAAACCCCGCTTTTCTGAGTCTTAAAAGCCGTGCCCTGTCCTCTTCGTCGTTCAGTATAAGCGGCAAAGCGACCGCGATTTTTTCCTTACACGGGGTTTGTTCGTCCAACAAAGCGATAGGAGCGTAAATCATCTCAAACGGAAGCTCAAGCGCCTGCAAAAGCTGCTCTGCATCGCGCACCTCCGCGCGGTAAGCCGTTTTTTGGGGCAATACCCGCTTTTTTTCGGGAATTTCCGGCTCAAAAATTTTATAGCCCGGCGTATTTTCTTTAACAACAAGCTCTTCAAGCTTTTGACAAATTTCCCGTCTTAAAGCGTTGAGCGCGGACGCCGACACATAAAGCCCGTCCCCGACCTCTGCTTGAATATTCCCCGCAAAAAACTGTGTTCCTCCGAGCTTTGACATTCTCTCGCAAACAGATCTCTCACTAAGCGGCTGTCCCGCCGCGTTTTCGGGAACAACACCTATTTCCGCAGAAATTCCGCCAAAACGGCAGTACGCAGCCGCCCTGATCTGCTCTCCCGATACGATTTTTACATTTATATCAACTTTTATTCTCGGAAACTCGTCCTTGTAAATACTGTGTATCGAGCTTAAAGACTTCGCTGAAAAATCAACGTCTTCCTTGCCGCGAATGCCGTTCATATCGCTGTAATCACCCGTAAAGTAGCCGTCAGTAAGACCCCCGCGTGAAAAAACGTTTTTCAGACGTTCTTTGTCAAATTCCCGAGAGCTGAGACCTTTTACACACGCGTCAACAGCGCACGCGACATATTCGGGGCGCTTCATTCTGCCCTCGATCTTAAACGAGGCGATTTCGGAAAGCTCCGAAAGCTCCTTTATTATCGAGCCGTCCTTAAGCGAAATCACATTATGCCTGCCGTCTGCGCTGAAATCAAGGCGGCAGGGCTGTGCGCAAAGCCCGCGGTTTCCGCTTCTTTTGCCGAAAAACGCGCTCATATAACACTGACCGCTGACCGATGTGCACAGGGCGCCATGCACGAATATCTCAAGCTCAAGCTCGGTTTCACTGTTTATTTTCAGAATTTCTTCCTTTGAAAGCTCACGCCCGATCACAGCTCTTTTAAAACCAAGCTCACCCGCCGCTTTTACTCCCGAAACGCTGTTAAGCGTCATCTGCGTTGAAGCGTGCCGCGACATCCCGGGGCATATTTCCCGGATAAGCTCCGCCGCGCCCAGGTCCTGAACAATTATTCCGTCAATACCGCATTCGGCAACACATTTTACACACTCGGCAAATTCGGAAAGCTCGCGGTCGTAAATAAGCGTATTAAGCGCTACATAAAGCTTTACCCCGCGCTTATGACATTCTGAGACAGCATTTTTAAGCTCGTCATCCGAAAAATTTTCGGCGTTTTTTCTCGCGGAAAAGCGCTTTAGTCCTAAATAAACCGCGTCAGCTCCCGAATTAAGAGCCGCCCTGAGACTTTCAAGGCTTCCGCACGGCGCAAGGATCTCGCTCATAACGTAAGCTGTCCATCCTCGAGCATTTCTTTTATCTGCTTATCAAGAGAGGCGTTTGTCTTTTTCAGCGCCTTTATTTCGCGCGTAAGCTCGGCGTTTTTAACGGTAAGAGCCGAAAGCTCGTCTTTTGTATTTTCAAGCTCGGCAAGCGCGCCGTTCTCTTCGGCTTTTTTAAGCGCCGCGTTTTCACTTTCCATCTGTGAGTATTTTACCTTAAGCTCGTCAAGCTCCGCGCTTGTTTTGTCGGCAGCGTCTATCCTTGCGGAAAGTCCGTCGATCTTTTGCTTAAGTTCCTTGTTATTTTTTTCAAGCTCATCATAAGCCGCCGCAAGATCGTCATAATCGCTGTCACTTGATGGTTTTTTCTGAAGTTCTTCGATAAGCTCCTTTTGTTTTGATACTTCGGCTTCCGCTTTATCTGCGCGTGATTTTTCGCGGTTAAACGCCTCTTCAAAATTCATCGCCTTGTCAAGCTTTTCACTAAGCCGCTTGTTTTCCTCTTTGATCTTTACGGCTTTATTATTTTCATTCAGAAGCTCCGAAATACGCTTATCGCGCTCTGAAACGATTTTTTTCTGTTTATCTATCTCCGCGGTGTTCTCCCCCGAAACTTTTGAAAGATCCGAGTTTTTCTTCTGAAGCTCGGAAATATTCTTCTCCGCCGCGGAAAGCTGTGTTTTCAGCTTTTCGCATTCCGCCGCCTTTTCATTTGCGGACTTAAGGGTTTCTGCGAGTTGCTCGTTTTTCCCTTCAAGCTCCGAAAACCGCTTTGAAAGCTTATCAAATTCGGTTTTGAGCTTTTTCAGTTCCTCGCTGTCGGCTTTAAGCTTTTGATTTTCCTCCAGTGCCGCTTTAGCCGCGGTTTCGGTCGATTTGATACGATTTATCTCGGAATTTGCGGTATTCAGCTTTATCTGTGTTTCAGCAAGCTCGCTTGAAAGCTCAAGCGCGGAATACACCGCCGCGTCGTCTCGCTTCAAATCAATATTTTCAGCGCAATATTCCGTCATCATTTTATCTATCTTTTCAGCGGCGGCTGTAAGTACTTTCGCGTTATCCGTAACAAGCTTATAGTTTCTTCCGCCGATTGTCAACGTGATTTTTTCATTCAGCATTATCTTTAAAGTCCTTTCAATGAAATGCATATATATTTATTATAATACATTTTCACTTTTATTTCAATAGGGATTTGCAAAAAAATTCGGAACCGCGCTTTACGGCTCCGAATTTCAAATATCGACATAACTGAAAAAATATCAGCCTAACTCCTTCATAACACTCATATAAGCGGGGCGTATTATCTTTCCCGCGCTGGTAAGCTCTTCGAGCCTGTGCGCGCTCCAACCGGCAATTCTCGCCACGGCGAAAATTGCCGTGAAAAGCTCTGTCGGAATGCCGAGCATATCGTAAACAAAGCCGCTGTAAAAGTCTACATTCGGGCTTACGCCTTTCATTATCTTGCGTTTTTCGGCAATAAGCTTGGGCGCGGCGTCCTCAATATACTTGTACAACAGCATATCGTCCTCGCGCTTCTTTTCAGCCGCAAGCTTTTCAACAAAACCGCGGAAAATTCTTTCTCTCGGATCGGACAGCGAATATACCGCGTGTCCCATTCCGTATATAAGACCCTTTCTGTCAAAAGCTTCTCCCGCCAATATCTTGCCGAGATATTCGTATACTTCCTCATAATCTTTCGGGTTTCTGACATTTTCACGGATATTTTCCATCATTTCCATTACCTTTATGTTCGCGCCGCCGTGCTTGGGTCCTTTAAGCGAAGACATTGCCGCGGCTATGGTGGAATAGGTATCCGAGCCGGACGAGGTAACAACGCGCGTGGTAAAGGTAGAATTGTTTCCGCCGCCGTGCTCCATGTGAAGCATAAGCGCGACATCCAAAACCTTTGCCTCAAGCGCGGAATACTGTCTGTCCGGACGAAGCATCATAAGCAGATTTTCAGCGGTTGAAAGCGAACTGTCAGGACGATGTATATACATGCTCTCGTCATTTTCATAATGATTATACGCGTGATAAGCATAAACCGCCAGCATCGGAAACTCCGCCAGAAGCTTTATGCACTGATAAAGGCTGTCCTCAAGACTGCCGGAAAGCGCGGTAGGGTCGTATGACGCAAGCGTAAGAATACTTCTCGTCATAGAGTTCATAATATCTTTACTCGGAGCTTTCATTATAACGTCGCGCGTAAAGTTTGTCGGAAGCGAACGGCACTTTCCGAGAATATCATTAAAACGCTCGGATTCCTTTTCATCCGGCATTTCTCCGAACATCAGCAGATATGACGTCTTCTCAAAGCCAAAACAGCCGTCAGCGCACATAGCTACGAGATCTTTTACGTTATAACCGCGATACCACAGTTCTCCGTCGCATGGAATTTCATTTCCGTTTTCATCTTTGGTAAAAGAAACCATTTTCGAAATAGAGGTAAGACCCGTTAAAACGCCCTTTCCGTTTACATCGCGAAGTCCGCGGTTTACTCCGTGCTTTTTGAAAAGCTCATCGGAAATATAATCGTTTTTTCTGCATAATTCCTGCTTTTCAGCTGCGTATTCTCTGATTTCATCCATCATATTATTCCCCTCTTTCTTAAATATTCCCCAAAACAGCCTCCGGGGCGTTTTTAGTGTATTTCATTAAGTATAACATAAATTAGATAATAAATCAAGTAAAAAAGGAAAATTTCACATATTTATCAAAAAAGTCCGGCTCAAACAAATTAACAAAACGAGGTAAATAATGAGAGAAACCATCATAAGTAAAGGGCTCAGCTCAACCAAAGCGCAAAGCGCGAAAAAAAACGCCGGCGCCGCGAGAACCAAAAGCATAGGGACAATAATAAGTTCTAACATTTTTACTTTTTTTAATCTGATAAACGTTATAATCGCCGTTGCTTTGGCTATGGTCGGAAGCTTCAGGAATATGCTGTTTATAGCGGTCGTTTGCGCAAACGCGGCAATAGGTATTTACGAAGAAATAAGCGCTAAAATAAAGCTCGACAAGCTTAAAATACTTACTGCTCCGAAAGCTGATGTGATAAGGGGCGGACAGGAAATTGAAATTGGTATTGCCGATATCTGCGAAAATGACCTTATGGTTTTAAGAAGCGGGAACAGTGTTTGCGCGGACTGCTTGGTCCTTGAAGGAACTATTGAGGTAAACGAAAGCCTGCTTACGGGTGAAAGCAATACGGTAACCAAACACAAAGGAGACGAATTATACTCTGGAAGCTTTATCACAAGCGGCTTCTGCAAGGCACAGGCTGTGAGGATAGGTGATGACAGTCTTTCGGGAAAGATAACATTTTCGGCGAAAAAATCAATAAAACGTCCATCTCAGATGATGAACGACATAAATAAAATACTGAAGATCATCTCCTTGTGCATTTTTCCATTTGGAACAGTTTTGTTTTCAAAGGCGTATTTTATTTACGGAACGTCGCTTCCGGAAAGTGTCGAGCAAACCGCGGCGGCGCTTATAGGAATGATCCCCGAGGGTCTGCTTTTGCTTACAAGCACCGCTCTGGCTGTAAGCTCGATACGACTCGCCAAAAAGGAAATACTGTGTCAGAATCTTTACTGTGCGGAAAGACTTTCACGAGCGGACGTGCTGTGTCTTGACAAAACAGGAACGCTTACCGAAGGCAAGCCAAGACTTGAAAAGATAATTCCTGTTGATGAAAGCTTTGACGCTGATTCGGCTCTGATCTCCTTTGTAAACGCGTTTGACGCGCCAAACGCTACTCTTAAAGCAATTGCCGCGGCATTACCGGAAGGAAAACCCGAAAAGCCGGTTGAAATTATTGAATTTTCTTCCGAGCGCAAGTGGAGCGCAGCGGTTTTTGAAAAATCAGGGACAATAATTCTCGGAGCGGAAGAGTTTGTTTTAGGCGGTAATTCGCTCTGCAAAGAATACTCCGAAAGCGGTCTGAGAGCGCTTATCCTTGTACAAACAGATGAGCGCATAGTTGACAAAAAGCTTCCGAAAAACCTCAGCGCGAAGGCAATAATCACGCTTTCGGATACAATAAGGCCCTCCGCAAAAAAGGCTCTTGAATTTTTCAGAAAGCAGGGCGTTCAGCTCAAGATAATAAGCGGCGACGATCCCGAAACGACAGCGGAAATCGCGCGCAAATGCGGTTTTGAGGGGCAATGCGCGGATATATCAGATGTTTCGGAAGAAAACATCTCCGAAATTGCAGAAAAATATTCTGTTTTCGGCAGAGCAAAGCCCGACGCCAAGGCTCATATAGTCAGAGCGCTCAAAGCCTCGGGACACACCGTCGCGATGATAGGAGACGGAGTAAACGATATTCCTGCGCTGACTGAGTCTGACTGTCCTGTGGCTTTACATTCCGGCAGCGACGCGACAAGATGCGTATGCGAGCTTGTTTTGTTAAACTCTGACCTTGCCTCGCTGGCGGACTGTGTAAACGAGGGACGGAGATGCATAAATAACATCGAGCGTTCTTCAGCTCTTTTTTTGGTAAAGACGATTTTTTCATTCACCCTTTCGGTACTGTTTTTGTTCTTACAGTATAATTATCCTTTCAGACCCATTCAGCTTACGCTAATAAGCGCTCTTATGATAGGCTTACCGTCGTTTCTGCTGACCTTTGAGCCAAATTTCGGTATTGTCCGCGGCAGTTTTACAAAAAATGCGCTGAAACGCTCCGCGCCGTTTGGAATAGCGGTGGCTGTCATTGTTGCTATTACGGTTGTCATCTGCGGGATAATCGGATCGTCTGACGAATTTTCCTCTACCCTCTGTGTTTTCCTTACGGCGGGAGTATGTTTTTGTTCACTTGCCTGCGTCTGCATTCCTTTCAACAAAAAACGCGTGATCATGTGTATTTTTATCTTAGCGGCATTTATCGCAGCAGTGCTTATATTTCCAAATGTTTTCTTTATATCGTTTGCTTTCTGAGTTCACATTTTTCGACATATATCCCGCCAAATGAAAAATATAAAATTATTTTTTAAAAAGCTATTGACAAATCTTTTCCATAGTGGTATAATAACTTTTGCTGAGTGATTATTCGGCAGAGGATATCGCGGGATGGAGCAGCTCGGTAGCTCGTCGGGCTCATAACCCGAAGGTCGT
>JAFLUF010000019.1 GCA_022508925.1 Oscillospiraceae bacterium
TCGGTCCGAGAGGTCTTATGCCTAACCCCAAGGCGGGTACTGTTACCCCCGATGTAGCTAAGGCTGTTCAGGAGGCTAAGGCAGGTAAGATTGAGTATCGTCTTGACAAGTCTAACATTATCCACTGCCCGATAGGCAAAGCTTCTTTCGGCAAGGAAAAGCTCGAGGAGAACTTTACCGCGCTTATGGAAGCTGTTGCTAAGGCAAAGCCCGCTGCGACGAAGGGTCAGTATATCAAGAGCTGTACCGTTTCTTCGACCATGGGCCCCGGCGTCAAGGTAAACACCTTGCGTTTCGGTGTGTGACGGGGGATTTTTGCGCATATTTCTCACCGCTCGGAGAAATCCGAGCGGCGGTTTTTATTAGTTAGAGATTAGAAGTTAGATGTAAGAGGTCAGTATTTGCGGTAGGTTGCCGAGCGTATTCAGATTATTACAACGTATTTTTAACTTCTGACACCTTACATTTTATTTCTAAACGAAGGGGGTAGTTTTTTGGGATTTGCCAAGGGGTTTAATCAGGTCGAAGCCGCGGCGGAAAAGGCAGTCAGACAGATAGTCGAAGAACACGGATATTCTCTTTGGGACGTGGTTTTCGTAAAAGAGGGAGCTGCGTGGTATCTGAGGATACTTATTGATAAGCCCGAGGGAATATCGATCGACGACTGCGAGAGCATCGACGGACTGATAAACGCAGAAATAGACAAACAGCCGTTTATTGACAAGATAGACTACCTCGAGGTAGGCTCCGCGGGACTCGAACGCCCGATAAGGCGCGTAGACCAGCTTCATGCGTCGGTCGGAAAGAGAATACGGCTTAAAACTTATAAGCTGTGCGAGGGGCTTACGGAAAAGGACGTAAGGTGTGTGTTAAAGAGCTTTGACGGCGAGAGGGTCGTTGTTTCGGGGGAATTTGGGGAAATTTGTGAAGTCGGGCTTTTGCTCTCGGAAATTTCCGCGATGAATTATGACGATTTTGATGATTTTGATGAAATAATAACGGAGGTATAACGGAAAATGGCTAAACGAAAAACAGTCAAGGGCGAAGATTACGGCGATATTTACGAGAACCTTGCGCTTTTGGCGCAGGAAAAGGGGATCTCGGGCGAGATCTTAGCGGAAAAGATAAAGTACGCTATTGAGAAAAGCCTGAAGTCAAATCTGCATTTTGACGACGACGAAGAGGATTTTGTAATCGTAAATATTGACATCGAAAAGAAGATCTTTGATGTAAGCATAATGAAGGAAGTCATCGAAGTTGTCGATACCCTTTATGAGCCGGAAAAGGAGATAGTTCTTGAGGAAGCGATAAAAATCGACCCTAAGGCGGAGGTCGGCTCAAGAGTTAAATGCCCTATCGACACAAAGCTGTTTAAGAGAATTGCCGCGAAAAACGCGAAGGATCTTATAAAGCAGGGCTTTTCAAACGCCGAGCGTCAGCACCTCAGCGAGATATGGGGACAGTACGAAAACGAGGCTGTATCGGCTCTTGTTACAAAAATCGAGCCAAAAACGCTTCACGCTACTCTCGAGATAAACAAAAACGAGGTAATTCTTCTGAGAAACGAGCAGATACCCGGCGAGACTCTCGAGGTAGGACAGGTCATAAAGGTTTATATTTCCGGTGTTTCAAAGGAGTATAAGGAAGGCGAGAAAAATCAGTACCTCAAGGTCTCACGGACTGACAAGTGGCTTATAAAGCGCCTTTTCGAGCTTGAATGTCCCGAGATATACGACGGAACGGTTGAAATAAAGGCGGTAAGCCGTGTTCCGGGAAGCAGAAGCAAGATCGCCGTAAAGAGCAACGATCCCAATGTTGACGCTCTCGGAGCTTGTATAGGACCGCAGAAGAGCAGAATAAACGCGGTTACAAAGGAAGTAAAGGGCGAAAAGGTAGATGTCGTTATGTACTGCGAGGACGACGAGGAATTCATCAAACAGGCGCTTAAGCCCGCGGACGTAATAAACGTTATTATCACAAACCCGAATCCCGACAAAAGGTCATGTAAGGTAATAGTTCCCGATAATCAGCTTTCGCTTGCGATAGGAAACAAGGGACAAAACGCGTGGCTCGCGGCAAAGCTTACGGGCTATAAGGTCGATATCAAGGCAGAAAGCGCTGTAAGACCCGAGGACTATGAAACGGTACCTCTCGAAGTACCCGAGCCTGATACCGAAGCTTCTCCCGAGGCTGAAGGAACGGAGTGATCCGATGGCTGAACGAAAGATTCCCATGCGTAAGTGCGTTGCCTGCAGAGAGATGATCGGCAAAAAGGGCGCGATAAGGATCGTACGCACGCCGAGCG
Organism: Oscillospiraceae bacterium; assembly: GCA_022508925.1. Classification (GTDB taxonomy): domain Bacteria; phylum Bacillota; class Clostridia; order Oscillospirales; family Ruminococcaceae; genus CAG-115. The sequence goes on from JAFLUF010000019.1 coordinate 2,306, forward strand.
GCACGTTTGCGCTTGACGAGACGGGAAAAATGAACGGCAGAGGAGCTTATCTTTGCAGGGATATAAACTGTTATACAGACGCCAGAAAAGGAAAAAAGCTCGAGCGTTCGTTTAAAAGCCAGATTCCCGAGGAGATATACGACGATATCTTTAAGGAGCTTTCGGCGGATGAATAAAACACTTACTTCCATATGCCTTTGCAGACGCGCGGGAAAGCTTGTTATCGGGTTTGACGCGGTTTGCAAAGAGCTTTCGAAAAAAGGCTTCTGCGCTGTAGTTTTAGCCGCCGATGTTTCGGAAAAAACCGAAAAGGAAATAAGGTTTTCGGCGGATAAATTCGGGCGCAAGGTATTAAAAGCGGATTTTACCATGGACGAGGCGCACAAGGCCCTGGGAAAGCGCGCGGGAGTGTTTCTCATAAACGACGAGGGACTTTTCGGCGCGGCAGCGAAACACATAAGCGAAGAGTAAAAAATAAATTTCGGAAATGTTTGGAGGAAATATACATTGCCAAGTAAACAGATAAAATACAAAGTTCAGACGGTTGCAAATGATTTGGGCATTGACAAATCTGAGCTTCTGAGGATTTTGGACGAGGTTTTTCCCGTAAAAACCCCGAGAAAAGCCGCGTCTGCCATAGGAGCGGATGAGGTTGGTTATCTTCTTGAAAAATTTACGAGGGACAACGAGGTAAAGGATCTTGCCGCGGCGTTCGCGCAGACAAAGAGCATAAAAACTCCCAAGCCGGAGACTGCCGAGAAAAAGGAGACTAAGAAAAAGGTCTCGAAAAAGGCTGAAGCGGAAAACGAGCAGCCGGAGGAAAAGCCCGTTGTTGAACAGCCCGTGCCTAAGGCTGAGGAAAAGCCTAAGACAGCGGAAGTTGTAAAAGAACCGGAAAGAAAGCCGGAAACAAAACCGGAACCCAAAGCCCGCGATAACCGCCCTGCGGACAGCGAGAATAATCAGAATGTCCGTCAGGATAAGAACGTTGCGGTCAGCCGCGACAATAAACAGAACGGCTTTAAGCAGAACGTCCCGTCAAAGCCGGTTGAAAACAGGCAGAAGCAGACTTCAAACCAGAAACCCGCCAATAAGCCCGTTACCGCAAAGCAGCCTGTTTCAAAGCCTGCTATCGACAGCAGCAAGATAAAGGTAAACACCCCGCCCGTTCAGCAAAAGCAGAAACAGAAGGGCGAGGCTGTAAAGCACGGCGAGCAGGTGACCAAAAAGGTCGATACCCGCGGAAGCTATGTAGAGCTTGATAAATACAACGAGCGTTACGAGACTATGGCAGGCGGCAGGGGCGACAGAATGAACAGCGATAATTTCCGCAGCAAGCAGAAATTTACGCAGAAATCCCAGCAGCGCGGCAAACAGCAGTATTCGGGAAAGCGCGAGACCGAAGCGCAGAAGCTGAAAAGGCTTGAGCTTGAGCGCGCGAGAAAACAGCAGCTTAAGGTACAGATCCCCGATGAGATCGTTGTCGGAGAGCTTGCCACAAGGCTTAAAGTTACGGCGTCCGAGGTAATAAAGAGACTGTTCGGTCTCGGCGTAATGGCGAATATCAACGAAACGATCGACTTTGATACCGCGTCGCTTATCGCCGAAGAGTTGGGCGCTAAGGTCGAAAAGGAAATTGTCGTAACCATCGAAGAGCGTCTGTTTGAGGACATTGAGGACAAGGACGAGGATCTTAAGCCGCGTTCGCCGGTGGTTGTGGTCATGGGTCACGTAGACCACGGAAAGACCTCGATACTCGACTATATCAGAAACGCTCACGTTACCTCGACCGAGGCGGGCGGAATTACCCAGCACATCGGCGCGTACCGCGTTCACATCAAAGACCGCGACATAACTTTCCTTGATACTCCCGGACACGAGGCGTTTACTGCTATGCGCGCGCGCGGAGCGATGATAACGGATATCGCTATCCTTGTAGTCGCGGCTGACGACGGAATCATGCCGCAGACAGTCGAGGCGATAAATCATGCGAAAGCGGCAGGGGTTCAGATAATCGTCGCGATAAACAAAATGGACAAAGAGGGCGCAAATCCCGACAGGATAAAGGAAGAACTTACCAAATACGACCTCGTGTGCGAGGATTGGGGCGGAAACATCATCTGCGTTCCCGTATCCGCAAAAACAGGTGAGGGCATGGATAACCTGCTCGAAATGGTGGGACTTACCGCCGATGTTATGGAGCTTAAGGCAAACCCAGACCGACTTGCGAAGGGCGCGGTAATCGAAGCGCGTCTTGACAAGTCAAGAGGACCTATCGCTACGCTCCTTGTACAAAACGGAACGCTTCATACAGGCGATATCATCATTGCGGGTATGTCTGTCGGAAGAGTGCGCGTAATGCGCGACGATACAGGCAGAAGCGTAAGCGAGGCTGGACCGTCTATTCCCGTGGAAATAATGGGACTGTCCGAGGTTCCGTCCGCGGGAGACACCTTTGCGGCAGTCGAGGACGAAAAGCTCGCGAGAGAGCTTGTTGAAAAGCGTAAGACCGAGGCAAAGGAAGAGCAGTTCTCGGCATACAAGAAGGTAACGCTCGACAACCTGTTCAGCTCGATAGAGCAGGGCGATATAAAGGAACTGCCCATTATCGTAAAGGCGGACGTTCAGGGTTCTGTCGAAGCGGTAAAGCAGTCGCTTGAAAAGATTTCGAGCGACGAGGTAAACGTTCGCGTTATCCACGGCGGAGTAGGCGCGGTAAATGAAAGCGACGTAAAGCTTGCCGACGCGAGCAACGCGATCATCGTCGGATTTAACGTAAGACCCAATACCGCTGCGGAAGAAGTCGCAAAGGAAAACGGCGTTGAGATACGTCTGTACAGAGTAATTTACGACGCTATCGAGGATATCACCACCGCTATGAAGGGAATGCTCGCTCCGAAATTCCGCGAGGTTTCTCTCGGAAAAGCCGAGGTGCGTCAGGTCTATAAAATCAGCAGCGTTGGAATTGTCGCGGGCTCGTATGTCCTCGACGGAAAGATCTCGCGCAGCTCTCAGATACGCATAGTGCGCGACGGAATTATCGTAGGCGACGACAAGATCGCGGGACTTCAGCGCTTTAAGGACGCGGTAAAAGAGGTCTCCTCGGGCTTTGAATGCGGAATAAGTCTCGAAAAGTTTACGGACATTAAAGAGGGCGACATTTTCGAAGCGTACGTTATGGAGGAATACAGAGAATAACTTCAGGCTGTCGATAAAGCCCGTCTTTTTCTTAACGGTTTGTAGTGTTTTTAGTTGAGGAATGAATTATGCCTAATTTTAATATCAAACGGCTGAATGAGGATATTTTAAGAGAACTGTCGGCGGCGGTAGCGGGAGTAAAAGACCCGCGCGTTTCCGAGAGCTTTGTTACGGTCACGCGCACCGAGCTGTCTAACGACCTGTCATACTGTAAGGTATGGGTCTCGTGTATGGGCGGCGAGGAGCGCACCGCAAAAGCCGTAGAGGGAATGAAGGCGGCGGGCGGCTATTTCAAAAAAGCAATAGCCGCAAGGGTTCGTATGCGTAAAATGCCGGAGCTTGTTTTCCTTTCGGACAACTCGTTGGATTATGCGGAGCATATCGACAAGATCATCTCGGGGTTTTCAAAGGACAAGGGTGAATCAGATGAGGATTGACATAAAAGAAGCGGCGGAGTTTCTCCGTGAAAACAACAATTATCTTATCCTTATGCACGCAAGTCCCGACGGAGATACGCTCGGCTGCGGAACAGCGCTTTGCGGGGCGCTTCAGCGGCTTGGGAAAAACGCGAAAGCGGTTTGCCCCGACGAAATTCCGCATAAATTCGATTATCTTTTCGACGCCTGCGAAAATCAGGATTTCGAGCCTGAAACGGTGATATGCGTCGATGTGGCGGATACAAAGCTGCTTGGGGATATGAAGGAGCTCGGCGACAAGGCAAAGCTTTGCATAGACCACCATGTTTCAAACGTAGAATATGCGGAAAAAACTCTGCTTGACCCACAAAGTGCTGCGGCGTGTGAGATAATCTGCGAGGTAATAAAGGAGCTTGGCATAAGCTTTGACGCGGCTCTCGCAAACTCGATATACACCGGCGCGGCGACAGACACGGGCTGCTTTAAATTCAGCAACACAACTCCCAAAACCCACAGGATAGCGGCGGAAATGATAGAGCACGGCGCGGATTTTGTAAATATAAACTATGTTATGTTTGATTTAAAAACTCCCGGCAGACTCGAACTTGAGCAGCAGGCGATGAAAACTATCCGCTATTACGCAAACGGACATATAGCCGTTATATTCGCTCCGTTTTCAATGATAAGCAGCATTGAGGGGATAGACAGCGACGATATAGGCTTGCTTGCGAGTATGCCGCGTAAAATTCAGGGTGTGGATATAGGCATTTGCGTAAAGGAAAAAAAGAAGGACGAATTTAAGGTGTCTATCCGTTCGTCCGAAAAAATCGACTGCGCCAAAATAGCTAAGCAGTTTGGCGGCGGCGGACACGAAAGAGCCTCGGGCTGTTCTTTTTACGGAACCACGATCGATTACGCGGCGGCGAAGGTAGTGGAAGAAAGCGAAGAAGCCCTGCGAAAAGCGGGAATAATATGAACGGAATTTTAGCTGTAAATAAGCCTCAGGAGTTTACTTCGTTTGATGTGACGGCGATAGTCAGAAAAAAATTCGGAACAAAAAAGGTCGGTCACGGCGGCACTCTCGACCCCATGGCGACGGGCGTTCTGCCTGTGTTTATCGGAAACGCCACAAAAGCCGCAGACCTTGTATCCGATAAATCAAAAAGCTATCGCGCGGGATTTCGTCTGGGACTCAGCTCCGATACTCTCGATATCTGGGGCGAGCTGTCCGAAGAACGCTCCGTAAATGTCGGACAAAATGAGCTTGAGACGGCTTTGGCAAAGTTCCGCGGAGAGATCGAGCAGATACCTCCTATGTATTCGGCTTTGAAGGTAAACGGGCAAAAGCTCTGCGACCTCGCGCGAAAGGGAATAGAGATAGAGCGGAAGGCTCGCAAAATTACAATAACCCGGCTTGAGCTTATCGAATTTGACGGCAGGGACGGAGTTATTGAGATCGACTGCTCGGCAGGAACGTACATTCGTTCTCTTATCGACGATATCGGAAAAGCTCTCGGGACAAGAGCGGTAATGACAAGCCTTGTGAGAACAAAAAGCTGCGGTTTTTCGCTGTCGCAGTGCGTGACGGTTGAGGATATAAAAACCAAGCCAATAGAAGAGCTTATTCTGTGGTCGGTGGATAACGTTTTCTCGGGATATTCTGCCGTCGTTCTTGACGAAAAGCAACAGCGGCTTTACCTTAACGGCGTGAGACTTGACGCGAAAAGACTGCACGGACCGAACGGAGCTTTGACAGAATTTCCGACGGGGGAACTTATCAGAATTTACGGAGAACGCGAGCTGCTCGGAGTCGGAAAGATAAACGAACAGGGCGAGCTTATATCCGTAAAGCGGTTTATAAATGACTGACAGGTGAAAAATTTTGATTGATATAACAAACGGCGCAAAACCGAAAGAAAAAACTGCTGTTGCGCTGGGATATTTTGACGGACTACATTTGGGACATGTATATGTGATAGGGCAGACTCTTTTACAAAAGGGGCTTAAGCCTGCTGTTTTCACGTTCAACTGCGATACGACTCTTCCGAAATTTACCAAGCAGGAGGACATAATCTCATTTGAAAACAAGTGCGAGATACTCGAAAAAATGGGCGTGGAATACCTTTACGCTCCCGATTACGCGGATGTGTGCGGACTTGAATACGAGCAGTTTGTAAGCGAAATTCTCGTAAAAAAACTGAATATCGGCTTTGCCTGCTGCGGAGAGAATTTCAGATTTGGAAAGGGCGGAGAGGGAAATCCAAAGCGTCTTTCGGAGCTGGCGGAAAAATACGGCTTTACGGCGCATATCGCAGATGACGTCTGCGTTGATGGCGAGGCTGTAAGCTCCACGCGCATACGCGAGTTTATACGCGAGGGAAAGATCGAGGAGGCAAACCGCCTTTTAGGATACGAGCTCAGTTTTAAGCTCCCCGTTGTTTACGGAAACCGGATCGGACGCACGCTGTCGTTTCCGACAATAAACCAGATAATACCTTCTACAAACGTTGTTCCGCGCTTTGGCGTGTACAAAAGCTTCGCGCAGGTTGACGGAAAGAATATGCGGGCGATAACAAACATCGGCATTCGTCCTACTGTCGGAAAAACAAGCGGAGTAGTAATGGAAACGCATATTCTGGCTTATGCCGGAGACCTGTACGGACAACAGATAGCGGTCTCGCTGTCCGGCTTTTTGCGCGGCGAGAAGAAATTTGCCGATTTATCGGAGTTAAAAGAGCAAATTGCGTTGGATATAAAGAATACTCTGTAATTTCAGCTATGGCTCACATATTTTTCACTATTTTAAATTACAATTTAGTAAAACGGCGTGTCCAAGGGGTTTATATATGATCGAAGTCAATAATCTATGTAAGAATTACGGTTCCAAAAGGGCTGTTCAGGATATAAGCTTTACCGCGAAAAACGGCGAGATACTCGGATTTCTCGGGCCTAACGGCGCGGGAAAGTCCACGACGATGAATATACTTACGGGATATCTTTCCGCTACAAGCGGACAGGTCCTGATAAACGGAGCAGACATTCTCGAGTCGCCCTCCGAGGCGAAGAAAAATATCGGCTATCTGCCCGAGGTCCCGCCGCTTTATCCCGATATGACAGTGGACGAGTATCTGAATTTTGTGTATGACCTTAAGAAATGTAAGCTACCCAGGCGTTCTCATCTGGGAGAAATATGCGAGCTTTCCAGGATCGACGACGTAAGAAAGCGCGTTATCCGCAATCTCTCAAAGGGCTATCGCCAGAGAGTCGGCTTGGCTCAGTCGCTTGTTGGAAATCCCAAGGTTCTTATCCTCGACGAGCCGACGGTCGGCCTTGACCCGAAGCAGATAATCGAGATACGCTCGCTTATAAAAAAGCTCGGTAAAAACCACACGGTTATTTTGTCCTCGCATATCCTGCCCGAGGTTCAGGCGGTGTGCGACAGAATAACCGTAATCAATAACGGCAGGCTTATCGCAAACGACACCGCGGAAAACCTGTCGCATTCTCTCAGCGCGGACAGAAAGCTGTGCGTGCAGATAGAGGGCCCCTCAAAAGAGGTAAGATCGCTTTTGTCGTCCATTAACGGCGTACAGGAGATCTACGAGGGAAAAGCGGTAGAAAAAAACGTAACGGAATACGAGATTCTCCCCAAAGAAGACTGTGATATCCGCAGGGAAATTTTCAAGCGAATGGCGGAAAGAAATTATCCGATATTGCTTATGAGAAGCTCCGAGCTTACGCTTGAGGAGATATTCCTTAAGCTTACTACGGGTGATTTTTACGGCGAAAACGGGGGTGAAAAATAATGCTTGCTGTTACAAAGCGCGAGATAAGAGCGTACTTCACCTCTCCGTTGGGATATGTGTTTTTGGCGGCGTTCTGCGGGTTTTCGGGACTCTTTTTGTGGCTTAACTGCCTTTCGGTAGGAAGCGCGGTCATGGGCGGAACGTTTCAGCTTATGTTTTTCGTAAATATGATCTTAATTCCCGTGCTTACAATGCGCACGCTTGCGGACGACAAGCGCCGCAAAACCGACCAGCTTACCCTTACAAGCCCCGTAAGCGTTTTCGGAATTGTCGCGGGAAAGTTTCTGGGCGCGTTTTTTGTATTCGTTTGCGCGAGCGTTGTAATGCTTATCTACGGAGTATTTTTGTCTGTTGCCGTTACTCAGTCAAACGGCAAGTTTGACTGGGGGTCGTTCTGGGGATATTACGCGGGACTTATTCTTATCGGCGCGGTGTTTATCTCGATAGGTATTTTTATCTCGTCGCTTACGGAAAGCCAGATGATCTCCGCCGTCGGAAGCATCGGCGTGAATATCGTTGTATGCCTTTTCGACGTAATTTCGGCGTATATCTCAAACGAAACGCTCGCAAAGATAATAGACTCGCTTTCGGTTTTCTACAAGTACAGCGAGTTTACGCAGGGTATTTTCAGTCTTAAAAACACGGTGTTTTTTCTTAGCATTATCGTCGTGTTTGTCTTTCTGACAGTACGCGTCATCGAGCGCCGCCGTTATGCGTAAGGGGGATATCATGAGCAGGAAAAAAAGAAATATTCCCAAAAACGAGCCTGATATAAAAGCGAAAGCAGCGCAGGTTGTTACCGAGAAAGCAGATGAAGAAACCGCGGATGTCGTTGCCGGAAAAGCTCTCTCCGAAACAAAGAAAAGGACGCCCGACCCCAGAAAAAAGCTCGGGATCATGTCCATAGCGTTTACGGCGATCTTTATCGCGGCGGTGGTCGTGCTTAATATAATCGTGGGTATTCTGTCGGATAGGTTCGGACTTAAGGCAGACCTTACGGCGACGGGGCTGTATACTCTCGACGCACGGACGGAATATTATCTTCAATACTTTTTGAATACCGATATTTCTATCACCGTTACAAGCTCGGAAAAGCATTTTGTTGACGAGGGCGAATATTATAAACAGGTAAACGAGCTTCTGCAAAAAATCGCCTCTTACAGCGAGCATATAACGCTCGATTACCTCGTGCTCGAGCAAAATCCCGATTTCGCGGCGAGATTCTCCGGCGAAACTCTTGCCGAGGATTATGTCGTTGTTGAAAATAAAAATTCGGGAAGATACAGGATAATCTCGCCCGTCGATTATTTCGGACTCGACGACGAAACGGCGATGTATTACTACTATTATTACGGGTATATCGGAAATTCGCTTATCGAGCAGGAGGCCGTTTCGGCGATGCTTTATGTTTCCGACGACGACCCCGCGAAAATTGTCTTTACCGAGGGCTTCGGCGAGCACGGGAGCGAGGCTTTGAGCAGACTTCTCAGTAAAAACGGCTATGATGTTGAAAGCGTAGATCTGCTTACGGGAGATATTCCCGAGGACGCGGACGTTGTGGTTATTTACGCTCCGTCGTCGGATCTGAACACCGCACAGCTTGCGAAACTCGATAAATTTCTCGACAACAACGGAGCGCTCGGTAAAAGCGTGTTCTATTTCGCTTCGAGCGACCAGCCCAAAACGCCCAACATTGACGGATTTCTGAGCGACTGGGGGCTTGAGGTAGGATATTCCGTTATAGGTCATACAAATCCCAACTATCTGGTAAGCGCTCAGACATACTATATGCATTTGCAGCAGGTCGAAGCTACGGAATTTACCGACGAGGCTTATAAAAACGGCTTTATTCTGGGTTCGGATATGCGTCCCGTGTATATTCTGCCCGGAACGTCAAACCAGCTTGATGTGCTGATGAGATCATACGAAAGCGCGTTTTTGTATCCGCTTGACCTCGAAGGTGATTTTGAGTTAGGCTCCGCTGAAACGGGCACCTTCAACGATGTTGTTATGTCTGCCAAAAAAAGCTCCGACAGTGTGAGCAGAGTCTGCGTGACAGGCTCGGAGGCGCTCGCGGGAAATACGCTTATGTCATACGCGAACGCGGGAAATCAGACATTTTTCCTCGAAGTTTTCGACAGCGTTTTAGGAAAAAACAAGGGTATCTCGATAACCCCGAAATCGTTTGAGGCAGTCTATTTCGATATGACCGAAGCCACCGCGAACACTCTTGCGGTTATTCTGTGCATCGTCATACCCGTGGGAGTTGTCGCGGCAGGCGTTGTCATCTATATTCGCAGGAGGCACCGCTGATGAGCAAAAAAACAGTGATCATCTCCGCGGCGGCGCTTGGCGTTTTAGCGGCGGTTCTGGCGGTTGTGCTGATTTTTATTCCTGCCGACGACAGCAAAGGAGCGTCGTCCGAGGACGAAATAATAACCGTAAACGTGACCGATAAAAAACGTGAGAATGTCGAGGCGGTATCGGTTGTCAACGAGCACGGAAGCTTTTTGTTCACCCGTTCGGAAAACACCGTTGACGGTAAGACAGAGTTCTCATGGTCAAGCGGTGAGATGCTCGGAGCTGTTCAGAATAACACACGCGTAAACGCGTTTATCGGCGGACTTGCGGGCTTGTCAAGACAGCCGCTTGTAGAGCAAAATGCCGAAAACCTTGAAAAATACGGGCTTGAAAACCCTCTCGCGACAGTAAAAGTCACCTTTGATGACGGAACCGAAACAGAGCTGTTTTTCGGCGTGAACAACCCGTCTGATACATCGGTTTATTTTCGGGTCGGAGACAGAAATGTCATGACAGCGGATAAGGAAACGGTTTCTGGCGTATACCGCGATATCAAGGATTTCGTTCAGCTTACACTTACGGAAAGTCTGAGCGATACGACTGTTGAAAGAGTTACGGTAGAGCGAAAGGATCTGGAAAACGCGGTCGAGATACGGTATATGTCGGATATTCTGGGCGACGACGATTTTGTGCAGGCGACCTCAAACACTCACAGGTTTATAAGCCCGTTTACCGCAGAGGTAGACGCAAGCACCGGCTCTGCCGTGTACAACGATCTTTGCTTTCTTACAATGAGCCGCTGCGCTTTTCTTGAGCAGTCCGAGGAGAATATGCGAAGCTGCGGGCTTGACGATCCTTACGCGGTCGTAAGCTTTACGCTCGGAATAAACGAGTACAGACTTCTGATAGGGAACGAGATAAAGCGCGAGCTCGACGGCGGATTGTCCGAAGTCACGGGATATTACGCGGTTTTAGAAAGTACGAAGGGAATCTTCGAGCTTGATAAAGAAGACGCTGTCTGGTGTACATTCGACCCCGAAAAGCTGATCTCAAGACGTCCGCTTTCGCCGTATATTTACTATGTAAAAAGTATAGATATCAAGACGGCAGACGGCGAGTTTGAGTTTGTTATAGACGGAGAGGAAAAGCGTTTTTTCTATGGAGAAAAGGAGCTTGAAACGGGTCTTTTCAGAAGCTATTATCAACAGCTTATCGGCACTTACGGCGAGGAGTATTATACCGAAGAAACAAACGGTGAACCGGTCTTTTCCGTAAAGTTCGTTTATTCGGAAGAATACGCGGATAAATACGGCTTCTCGGAAAACACGGTAGAATTCTGCCCGCTTGATGAAAGGAAAAATGTTGCCGTAATCGACGGGAATCCGATATTCAAGGTAAGCGCTATCTATGCCGAGCGGCTTTGTGAAAATGTTTTGAGGCTGATAAACGGCGAGGAGCTTTTAAATTTGTAAATTATATTATTGGAGGTATATAAAATGGAAGAAAACAAGCTTATGTATTACAGAGGATTTCCGCTTATCCGAAGCGGCAGCACGATTTTTTACGGCAGTGGCGGAGATCCTTTTGCGGTGAGACTGGTTATCAAGGAGACCAAAAAGATAGCCGACCTTGATGTTCCGGACAAGATAATGGTCCAGCTTGTTCCTCAGACTCCCGAGGCTGACATAACAAAGGCGCGCAGGGGCGATTTCATCGGATTTTACGAGGCTCTTGACGCGGCGTATGTGTGGCTGAATGAAGCGATCTTCTCTTAATTCATATATTGGAGCAAAAAAGCAGACCCGATAAGCGCTGTGCCTATCGGGTCTGCTTTTATTTTTTATTCTTTTCCGAGATCTTTCTGTGAAAATCCTTTATCTTCTGACTGACAGAGCGCTTTTCCACCACAATTTCTTCAACGTTTTTTTCGAGCTGGGGCTGTTCTTCAAAAACATAATCGGGTGTGATGTAGTCTACCTTTCCGATATAGTTGTTGGTGTTCTGCGGAAGCTTTCGCTTTTTAAGCCTTCCCTCGATAAAATCTTTTATCAGCATGTAAACCACCGCGCAAACCGGCACTCCGAGGAACATTCCGAGCGCCCCGAAAAAGCCTCCGCCGATGATGATCGAAACAAGTATCCACACCGCGGGAAGTCCCGTCTGGTCGCCCAATATCCACGGACCGACAATATTTCCGTCGATAGTCTGAAGCACAACCACAAAAACCAGAAACCACAGCGCCATGATCGGATGATCGCTTAAGATCAGCAGGAGCGTACACGGTATCGCGCCGATTATCGGACCGACAAACGGAATGAGATTAAACACAAACATGACCACCGCGATAAGCGGAGCATACGGCATATTCATACAGATAAGCCCGATGAAATACAGCATTCCGACAAGCAGCGCCTCAATGATCTTTCCGATTATAGAGCCTAAAAACTTTTGCGAAGCCTCGCCGCATACCCTTAAAAATCGCTGCGCTCTTTCAACTTTCAAAAACGCGAAGATCAGCTTTTTGGTCTGACCCACAAACATTTCCTTTTTAGCTAAAAGGTAAACCGAAATGACCAGACCGATAAACACATTACTGAGGGTGTTTATGACTGACCAGATACCCGCCGCCACATTTCCGGCAAAGTTCATGAATTCCGCCGAATACTGATCCCACAGATCGGAGATGAATTTCGAGAAGTCATTTATAGGATTTCCGAGAAACGCCGCTATCTGTGGGTGCTCATCGGAGAGCTCTAAAATATATGCCTTGATATTCGCGATATAGGTGTCCATGTTGTTGAAAATCGCGATAATGTTGGTTACAAGCTGAGGAATGATCAAAATAATTATAAGCGCCAGAAACGCGAAAATGATAAGCATCGTCAGCGTCAGCGCCAGCATTCTTGCCAGCCCTTTCTTTTTTGGGTCGGAAGAACGCGAAAGCTTTTTGAGCATTCCGTTTTCGATCTTCACCATAAGGGGATTAAGCAGATACGCGCAGAAAATTCCGATAATGATAGGCGTGATTATTCCCGTAAAAATCGAGAGCTTATCAAGAACGGAATCGAGGTTGAAAATAAGCATTATAGCCAGCGCCCCTATCACCGTCGTACAAAGGGCGTAAACCGCGATCGTAAAATATTTCGTATTCCAATTTATCTTCATAAACGAAATCTCCCAAAAATCGGTTATTTGTGTATTTTCTCTATACTTGATTTTACCACATTATTTCCCGCTTGTCAATAATTTCACGGCGTTTTCTCCCAAAATCATTTCACGTTCTTCATCTGAAAGCGGCAAAGCGTTAAACCTGTTTATTTCGTCCATATAATTCCACATCGGATAGTCCGTGCCCCATAAGACTTTGTCAGCTCCGAATTTGTGAATAAGCCCGGCGGCGCGTTCGGGAGAAAGCGTGTAAAGCGTGCTCGAACAGTCGGTGTAGATGCCCGTTCCCGCAAGGGCTTTTTCGGCTCTTTCCCACATCGACCAGCCCGCGAAATGCGCTCCTATGACCGTAAGCTTCGGGAATTTTTCTATAACTTTAACAAGCCTTTCCGGCGCGGAAAGATCGCTTTTCGTGTCGCCCATGTGAAACAGTATGGGAAGTCTGCCCTCCGCCGCCTCGTAAATAGGAAACGCCCGCTCGTCGTCGATAGCAAAGCGCTGAAAGTCGCTGTGCAGCTTTATTCCTTTAAGTCCCAGCGAAATGATACGCTCAACCTCCTTCGGAATATCGGGAAAGTCGGGATGCAGCGTGCCAAAGCCGATAAGCTCGGGATTTTCCGAAACGCTTTGCGCGATAAAGTTGTTAATCGAGCACACCTGTTCAAAAACCGTCGCCACGCTCTGCACGATGAATTTATCAACACCCGCGGCTTTTCCCTCACGCAAAAGCGTTGATATCCGCCCGTCGTATTCTATGTGCATATTGTAAAAATCCTTGATCCCCATAACCGCCTTATCCGCGATCTTTTCGGGATAAATATGGACGTGCGCGTCAATAATCATTTTTGTCCCTCGCTTTTATACAATAAATGTACAGTCGCCGAACGAGAAAAATCTGTATTTTTCCTCAATGGCTGTCTTATAAGCATTCAGCGTTTTTTCTCTTCCCAGAAACGCCGAAACAAGCATGATAAGCGTGCTTTCGGGCAGATGAAAATTTGTGATAAGCCCGTCTACACATTTAAACTCATACCCGGGGTAAATGAAAATACTTGTGTCGTCCGTGGTCTTTCCGCTTTGCGCGTAGCTTTCGAGAGTTCTGCAGGAGGTCGTTCCCACGGATATAACCCGTCCGCCGCGTTCTTTGCAGGCTTTTATTTTTTCAACGGTCTCGTCGGGGATGACATAATGTTCGGTATGCATCTTGTGGTCGAGGATATTATCCTCCTTTACGGGACGGAAAGTTCCCAATCCCACATGAAGCGTCACAAACGCCGTATCAACGCCCATTTCCCGTGCCTGTCTCAGTTCCTTTTCGGTAAAATGAAGCCCCGCTGTGGGCGCCGCCGCCGAGCCTGTCTCCCGGCAGTATACCGTGTTGTAGCGGTCGTTGTCCTTAAGCTTTTCGGTAATATACGGCGGAAGCGGCATCTGTCCGATCCTGTCAAGAATATCGAAAAAATCTCCCTCAAACGAAAAGCGCACAAGCCTGTTTCCGCCCTCAAGCGTATCGAGAACCTCAGCGGACAATCCCTCGGGAAAATCAACGACAACCCCGGGTTTCAGTCTGCGCCCCGGTCTTACCATGGTCTCCCATTCGGAAAGGCTTTTTCTTTTGAGCAGAAGAAACTCGCAAAAAACTCCCGTATCGCGCTTTGTTCCGAATATTCTTGCGGGAAAGACCTTGCTGTCGTTCATGACAAGAAGGTCACCTTTTCGCAGATGATCGCATATATTATAAAAGCGGTCGTGGGTAATCTCTCCGCTTTCACGGGAAATGACCATAAGCCGCGAGCTGTCGCGCGGTTCCGCCGGAGTCTGCGCGATAAGCTCCTCGGGCAGCTCGTAATAAAAATCGCTTTTCAGCATTGTTTTCAACCCCATATGTTTTATATAAGTATTTTAACACTTTTAACAAAATTTGTCAATCTCAGTTGTATATTTTTTTCAATAAATTTGCGGGAATCTATTGACAAAAAATATGTAATGTGATAAAATATAACTTAGGTAGAGGTGCGGTGATGAAGAGTAGCGGCAGTACGGCTTGTCGGAAAGCCGCCGTGAAAGGCAAAACCGCCGAGGAGCGCGCAGTCCGATATGCGCGTTATCCGGTTGTGCGTTTAATAGGCGTATGACTGTCATCGGCTTGCTTGATGGAGTGCTATCGTGTTTTTGTTTAGCATTTGGGTATTAAAAGCAGTTCCGATGATTTTTCATCGGATTTATTTTTGCCCGAAATTAAAAAGTATAGAACGAAAGGAAATGACACAGTTATGAAGGAAATGTACAATGTCGGTATTATCGGAGCTACGGGAATGGTAGGTCAGCGCTTTGCTGTCCTGCTTGAAAATCATCCGTGGTTTAAGGTAAAGGTTCTCGCGGCTTCGTCGCGTTCCGCGGGAAAGACCTACAAGGAGGCTGTCGGAGGACGCTGGTTTATGGACGTGCCGATGCCCAAGAGCATGGAAAACCTTGTTGTAAAAGACGCCGAGGCTGATATAGACGAGATCGCTTCTTCGGTCGATTTCGTGTTCTGCGCGGTAAATATGAAAAAGGACGAGATAAAGGCTCTCGAGGAGAAATACGCAAAGGCCGAGTGTCCCGTTATGTCCAATAACTCCGCAAACCGCGGCGTAAACGACATTCCCATGATAATCCCCGAGGTAAACGCCGACCACGCGGCTGTTATCGAAACGCAGAAAAAGCGTCTCGGAACAAAGCGCGGCTTTATCTCCGTAAAGTCAAACTGCTCTATACAGAGCTATGTTCCCGCGCTTTCTCCTCTGAGAAAGTTCGGAATCACCGAGGTTCTCGCCTGCACCTATCAGGCTATATCCGGTGCGGGCAAGACCTTTGAGACATGGCCCGAAATGGTGGACAATCTTATCCCGTTTATCGGCGGAGAAGAGGAAAAGTCCGAAAAAGAACCGCTTAAGGTATGGGGAAAGGTAGAAAACGGCGTTATCGTAAATACCGATACCCCGAGCATCACGACTCAGTGCCTCAGAGTTCCCGTTTCAAACGGACATTTCGCGGCTGTTTTCGTAAGGTTTGAAAACAAGCCCTCCATTGAGGAGATAAAGAAGATCTGGGCTGAGTATTCGGGCGAGCCGCAGGCTCTTAAGCTTCCGTCCGCTCCCAAGCAGTTCCTCAATTATTTTGAGGAGGATAATATGCCCCAGGCGGCTCTCCACCGTAACCTCGAAAACGGTATGGCAGTTTCAATAGGCAGACTTCGTCCCGACACGCAGTACGACTATAAGTTCGTCTGCCTTTCGCACAATACACTCAGAGGCGCCGCGGGCGGAGCGGTCGAGATGGCGGAGCTTCTTGCGGCAAAAGGATATCTGGATTGATTTAACGGCAATCATCAGCAACAACAGGGGGTTTTTATGAGTACACCTATCTTCACGGGATGCGCTACGGCTATCGCTACGCCGATGAACGCTGACGGAAGTATAAACTATGAGGAATTCGGAAGGCTCATTGATTATCAGATAGAGCATAAGATCGACGCGCTCGTTATCTGCGGAACAACGGGCGAGAGCGCGACTATGACAGACGAGGAGCATATCGAGGTCATTCGCTACGGGATCAAGCGCGTAAATCACCGTGTTCCGGTCATCGCGGGCGCGGGTTCAAACGACACGGCTTACGCGGTCGAGCTTTCCAAAGAAGCCGAAAAAGCGGGAGCGGACGCGCTTCTGCACGTTACGCCTTACTACAACAAGGCGTCTCAGCGCGGACTTGTAAAGCATTTTACGCAAATAGCCGCCGCGGTTGATCTTCCGATAATGCTGTATAATGTTCCTACAAGAACGGGCTGTAATATAGCTGTTGATACTTATGTCGAGCTTTCCAAGCACCCGAACATCAGGGCGGTAAAAGAGGCAAGCTCTAATATGAGCGCGGTTATGGGAATTGCCGCGAAGACCGACCTTGACATATATTCCGGAAACGACGACGAGGCGCTTTGCGTAATGGCTCTCGGCGGAAAGGGGCTTATTTCCGTAACGTCAAATGTAGCTCCCGAGGAAAAGCACAATGAAATTTCACTCTATCTTGAGGGAAAACGAGAGGAAGCTCTTGCTCTGGCTAAAAAGCTGTACGCTCTCGACAAGGCTATGTTTATGGACGTAAATCCCATTCCCGTAAAAGAGGCGCTTAATATTATGGGCTTTAAGGCGGGCGAATGCAGACTTCCTCTTTGCTCCATGTCCGAGGAAATGACAGCGAAGCTCAAAGCTGTCATGTCCGAGCTTTCGCTTGTGGGAATAGTATGATTTAAAACAGCAGAGCGTGTTTTCGTTACGAAAGCACGCTTTAAGGCGATACCGCACGATCTTTGTGCGGTGTTGCCTTAAGTAAAAAGGAGTAAAAAATGACAAGAATAGTAATATCAGGCGCCTGCGGAAGAATGGGCAGAGTAATAGCGCGCCTTTGCGAAGAGCGCGAGGACTGTACGGTCATAGCGGGAGTTGACAGGCTTTGTGAAAAATACGCTGATTTTCCCGTGTACAAAAGCGTTTTTGACCTTCCCGAAAAGCCGGACGTTATCATAGATTTTTCACACCCTTCGGCTCTTGAGGACTTGCTTTCGTATTGCAAGATAAACGGCGTTCCCGCGGTTTTCGCTACCACAGGATATTCCGACGATGAGCGCGCGAAAATAGTCTCTGCTTCGGCGGAAATTCCCGTGTTTTTCACGTTCAATATGTCGCTCGGAATAAATCTGCTCGTTGAGCTTGCGAGAAAAGCCACGCAGATATTGGGCGGAGAATTTGATATTGAGATCCTTGAAAAACATCACAACCGTAAAATGGACGCCCCCTCGGGCACGGCTATCATGATAGCCGAGGCGATAAACGAGGAGCTTGGAAATACAAAGCATTATGTATACGACCGCCATTCCGTGAGAAAGCCGCGCGATAAAAGCGAGATAGGAATGCACGCTGTACGCGGCGGCACTATAGTCGGAGAACACGACATAATCTTCGCGGGGCACGACGAGGTGATTACGCTCTCTCACTCGGCGCAGAGCCGCGAGGTGTTTGCCGCGGGCGCGGTAAACGCGGCTGTATTCCTAAGCGGAAAGCCCGCGGGACTTTACGCCATGAACGATTTGATTAAGTCGATTTGATCAAGGAGGATTAAGATGAAGCTTGAAGTTACAGAAAACGTATCCGCCGTTTCCTTTTACAACGTTCCTCTGGACAGAACTATCATGGAGGACACACTGAGAATTGTCGCGAACGCGGGGATAAATGTCGATATGATCTCCATGACCGCCCCGACTTCCGAGATATTCAGCTTTGGCTTTACGGTAAATGACGATGATATACCGAAGCTTCTCGGAGTTGTAAAGGAGCTTAGGGAAAAGGACTGCGTTTCGCCGATGATAAACAGCTCAAACCGCAAGATCGTGATAAAAACAGGCGAGATGACCGAAACCGTCGGATTCGCGGCGCGCGTATTTGAGATACTCAACCGTCTTGAGGCTATGATCCTGATGATAACGACAAGCGTTGACGAGATCTCCGTGCTTATAAGAAACGCCGACGCCGACGCTGTTTGTTCGGCATTTGAAAAGGAGCTGTCGTAATGGGGCTTCTGCTTTTGTTGAGCGAGGCGGCAGATTCAGCGGATATGGAAGCTTCCTCAGCGCCCGAGCCTACTCTTAACGACGCGATACATGGGCTTGTTGAAAAGCCTGAGACTACCCTTAACGCTATCGTAGAGTTTTTCGCGTCGCTGTGGACTGCCTTTTTGAACGCTATTCCTTCAATAATCCTCGCTATAATTGTTCTTATAATCGGTCTTATCCTGACAAAGCTCTGCGTAAAGCTTATGTCTAAGGGCCTTTCCAAAACCAAGCTCGAGCTTACGGTAGTAAAATTTACAACACAAATTACCAAAATAGTACTTTATGTTCTTTTGCTCACTATCGTTTTAAGCATGCTCGGAATACCCTCGACTTCTGTCATTACTGTGATTGGCACGGCAGGGGTCGCGATAGGACTTGCTTTGCAAAATTCGCTGTCAAACGTCGCGGGCGGATTTATTCTTATGCTGACAAAGCCGTTTAAGATAGGCGATTATATAGTGACTAACGGAGTAGAGGGTTTTGTAACACATATTTCCATTATGCACACTCGCCTTGACAGCGTCACAAATCAGGCAATATTCGTGCCGAACGGTCTTGCCGTAAACGCGACTATTATAAACAATTCAGGAAACGATACGCGCCGAGTTGATCTATCTCTGTCCATTTCCTACAATAATGATTTTTATATAGCGCAAAAAGTTATTAAAGACATAATAGAAGCACATGAGCTTGTTGATAAGACAAAGCCCATTGATGTAAGAATGAAGGAGCACGGAGAAAGCGCTATTATCATCACGGCGCGCTCGTGGTGTAAGACCGAGGACTATTGGACGGTTTATTTCGACCTTACCGAGCAGATAAGAAAGGCGTTTATTGAAAACGATATCGAGATCCCGTTCAATCAGCTTGACGTGCATATCGATAATATAGGTAAATAATTTTAAAAAATCACTTGACATAATTAAGGTTTAAGTGTATAATATCTTTGTGGTAAGGGCATTCCGAGCCGAGGTGTTTTCCGAGGCTTTGGTCTGTACTTGCCGATAAGAACATCTGGTAATCTGACGGCGAAATTTTATTGAGCCGAAAGCGAGCCGATCTTTACAGGATATCTGTATAATTTCGCGTCTTTCGGTTGTTTGCCGGAGGACGCGTTTTGTTTGTTATTGAAAGGAACAGCCTATGGAGCAGGAAAAACGTGTGGCGATAATCTCAATGATCATCAGCGACAGCGAGAGCGTTTCGAGCGTAAACGATCTTCTGCACGAATACGGGGAGTACATTCAGGGCAGAATGGGACTGCCGTACCGTGAGAGGGGATTAAATATAATCTGCGTGGTTGCGGACGCGCCCGCGGATATTATCTCCGCGCTTTCCGGAAAACTCGGAAGGCTGAACGGAGTAACATCAAAAGCGGTTTATTCTAAATAAAGAAGGGAAGAATTTGTATGAAAAAAAGAATATGTTCTGTTATCATGGCGATGTTCTGTATGTTTGCTTTTACCGCCTGTAACGCCGAAACAGGCAGCTCGGAGAGCTCGGATACCGTAAACAATTCAAGCAGTACAGGCAATGCAGGCGGCAATACAGTCTCATCTGACGAAAACAGCAGTACCCCTGAGAAAATGCCCGAAAAGGTGACGGTCGCGGCGTTAAACGGTCCCACCGGTATGGGTATGGTAAAGCTTATGGACGATGACGAAAAGAACGATTACGGCTATGATTTCATTCTCGCGGGCGCGGCTGATGAAATAACTCCCCGTCTTATAAAGGGCGAGATAGATATAGCGTGCGTTCCCGCAAACTTAGCCGCCGTGCTTTACTCGAAAACCTCGGGTGAAATTCAGACGCTTGCGGTAAACACGCTCGGCGTTCTGTATATCGTTGAAAACGGAAATACGGTAAATTCCGTCGCGGATTTAAAGGGAAAGACTGTATATTCCGCGGGAAAGGGAGCCACTCCCGAATACGCGCTCAACTTTATTCTCTCAAGCAACGGCATTTTAAGCGACGTAAACATCGAGTGGAAAAGCGAACACGCCGAGTGCTTAGCGGCGCTTGAGGCAAATCCAAACGCGGTGGCGATGCTTCCTCAGCCGTTTGCAACTACCGCAATGAGCAAAAATGAAAATACCCGCGTGGCTATCGACCTTAACGACGCGTGGGATGATCTGAATCTTTCAAGCTCGCTGCTCACGGGAGTTATAATTGTCCGCAAGGGCTTTGCCGAGGAATATCCCGCCGCTGTAAATGAGTTTATGAGCCGCTACGGCGAGTCTGTTAAATTCGTAAACGAAAACGTGACCGACGCCGCGCAGCTTGTCGGAAAGTATGAGATAGTTCCCGCGGCGGTTGCGGAAAAGGCTATCCCCAATTGTCATATCGTCTGCATAACCGGCACGGAAATGAAGGAAAAACTCTCGGGCTATCTGCAGGTGCTCTTTGACCAGCTTCCCGCGTCTGTCGGCGGAGCAATGCCGGGCGATGACTTTTATTACGGTGCATAACGCGAAATAATAAAACACAAATCGGGGCAGAGAAATTGTCTCTGCCCCATAGTTTTAACAAAACGGGAGGTGAACAGGTGAAAAAAGCGCTGATAACTGCCGCCGGAATACTATTCTGGCTTATCGTCTGGCAGATAGCGGCAATTGCCGTTAACAGCCGGATTTTGCTTGTTTCTCCCATTGATGTTGTCGTAAGGCTTTCCGAGCTTGTTGTCATGGCGGATTTCTGGGGAAGCGTCCTATTCTCCGCGGCGAGGATAATGCTTGGCTTTTTTCTCGGACTTGTCACAGGAACGCTGCTTGCGGTGCTTTCGGGGAAATTTCGTGTTATCCGCGTTATTTTTTCCCCGCTCATTTCCGTTATGAAGTCAATCCCGGTTGCTTCCTTCACCATTCTCGCATTGTTCTGGATAAGCTCGGAAAACCTTTCCGTGCTTGTAACCTTTCTTATCTGCACGCCGATAGTTTGCTCCAATATGCAGGCGGGAATTGACAGCCTCGACCCAAAGCTTGAGGAGATGTCCAAGGTGTTTAAAATCCCCTCGTGGCGAAGATTTTCGAGAGTTTATCTGTCTCAGCTCATGCCGCATTTCCGTTCCGCTTCGGCGCTTGCGATAGGACTTTCGTGGAAATCGGGCGCGGCGGCGGAGGTTATAGGCATACCCGACGGCTCGATAGGCGAAAAGCTTTTTATGTCGAAGATATACCTCGAAACAGCCGACCTGTTCGCGTGGACAGCGGCGGTGATATTGCTCAGTCTGCTGTGCGAAAAGCTGTTTTTGCTTTTGGTGGGAATACTGCAGAAAAAGATCGAACGAATATAATGAAAGGATTAGATGGTAAAATATGCCTAAGGCCGAAAATATCCGCAAATCGTTTCATGATAAGCCTGTTCTGAATAATTTCACTCATGACTTTGACGAGGGGAAAATAACGGCGCTTGTCGGACAGTCGGGCTGCGGAAAAACGACACTGTTGTCTGTTCTGATGGGGCTTATTCCCGCGGACAGCGGAACGCTCACCGGTTTTGACAAGCCGATAAGCGCTGTTTTCCAGGAGGACAGACTGTGCGATAATCTTACTGTTTCCGCCAACATTCGCCTTGTTACGGGAAAACGCTTTACAAAAGCCGAAATCGAAAAAGAGCTTTGCGAAGTAGAGCTTTCCGGCTGTGCCGAAAAACCCGTCCGCGAGCTTTCCGGCGGAATGAAGCGCAGAACGGCTATCGTAAGAGCCATGCTTGCCGAAAGCGAAATTCTGTTTCTTGACGAGCCGTTCAAAGGGCTTGACAGCGAAACAAAACGTGTTGTAATAGAATACGTCCGAAAAAAAGCCGAGGGCAAGACCGTCATTTTCGTAACTCACGACAGGGAAGAGTGCGAATTGCTCGCAGATGAAACGGTAGAGCTCATCAGTTTATAACAGCCGTCGCGATATTCAGATAACTCGCGAAGATCACCCACAGCAGATACGGAATGTTTATAAACGCCGCGGCGCGGTTTATTCTGTAAAATTTTAAGATCATCACGATTATCAGTATCAGAAGCGCGATGATCACTATTACTGCGGTCCACAGCGCCTGAAATCTGAAAAATACTATGCTCCACGAGAAATTCACCAAAAGCTGAATGCAGTATATCCTGAGCGCGCTCTGAATATCCTTCTTATCGGCGTTCGACGCGCCGATAATACAGGCTGAAACGCCCATAAGCGCGTAAAGAATGCTCCATACGATAGGGAAAACGATTCCCGGCGGCGAGAGCGGCGGTCTTTCGAGAGTCAGATAAATATCGCTGAAATTCCCCGCGAAAAGGCTTGACGCAACTCCCACAAGCTCAGCCGCGAGAATATAGATCAACAGATCTGAAACCTTACACTTTTTTATGGCGTTAATCAACTTAATCACTTGTCCTTTCGATTTTTGTAAATCTTATGGACAAATTTGATGGAATATTACAAAAAATTATAGCCATGCATACAAAAAGTCTTTGGGAAAAGGGCTTGGGCGCATTATGCGCCTTCGGCGCAAAACGCTAACCTTTCTACAGAAAGGGTTTTCCACAAAACTTTTTATTCTGTTAATTTTGTACTTCTTTCATCGTTTTATTCTTTAGGTAGATATAAAGCTTAGGCGAAACCTTTTTGAGCGTTTTCTTTGCCGCGATAAACGCGTCGTCCTTCATCTTCGCGGTCTTGTACAAAAACTTTCTCGGATAGCTCGGCGAGGTTATTTTCTTGTCGAGCTTTGCCTCGGCGATCTTCGCCTTTTCCTCGGGAAGCTCGTATATCGCCTTGTATTTTTTCACCAGCTTGTTGAAGTTGTATGCCATGTAGAGAATATCGTACTTCGGATACTGCGGCATTCTGAGCTGAACAGGGTCGTTAGGGTCGACCTTCGGGTCTATGAATCCGCCGTCGCGCGCGGTCTGCTCGAGTATCGTCATCGGATAAGGGTAGAAGATATTCGGTATGACCTTGTCCACATCGAGCTTCGCGTTTAGCTTTACAGTTTCAAGCGACAGCTCGAGCGTTTCATACGGAAGTCCGACGATGTTGTAGGTAAGCGCGGTTATCTTGTACTTTCTGAACCACTTTGAAACCTCTATCATGTGGTCGTTTTTCATGTTTCTGTGCAGATATTTTTTGCGGAATTCCTCGTTTCCGTTTTCAAGGCCGATGTCTATCATATAACAGCCGCCCTCTTTGAGGGTCTTTACCATTTCCTCGTCGAGAATGTCAAAGCGCAGATTGCAGTTGAACGGAAGATGTATCTTCTCAATGTACATGGGCATAAACTCATAGAACCATTCCTTGTACATATTGAAGATAGCGTCGCGGAACTCGATGAATTTTATCGTCGGGTGTTTTTCAAGCAGCAGCTCCAACAGCTCAATTGCCTTTTTCGGGCTTCTGAAACGGCAGTATTTAAGCTTGTTGGGGTAGATATTGCGAAACTGTGAGTTTCCGCAGTAGGTGCAGGCAAACAGACAGCCGCGTGAGAGCATGACCATTGCGGTAAAATTTTTCGAGCGGTCGAGGTTTTCATAGTCGAAAAGGTCAAAATCGGGGAAGGGAAGCTCGTCGAGGTCTTCAATAAGCGGACGCACGGGATTTTTTACTACCTCGCCGTTTTCAAGCTTGAAGTATATGCTCTGTATATCGGTTCTTGAAACTCCGTCGCGAAGGCTGTCCATATATTCAAGCCACGGATATTCTCCCTCTCCGACGATAACCATATCAACGCCGCGTATTTTTATGCACTCGTCCGGAACGAGAATAGCGTGATATCCTCCGACTCCCACCGGAATATCCGGAAGCTCGCCGTCAAGCCACCCGCACATCTCCGTTACAAACGGAACAGCGGTAGTTCTCAGCGTAAAGCCGATAACATCGGGAGAAAACTCCTTTACCTTTGAGATAAACTCGTCCTTTTCCGGCATATAAAGCAGATGATAAAGCTGAACGTCATATCCGCCCTGCTTTAATACCGCTGAGATAGAAGCCAGGCCTTCGCTGTAGTTTCCGAGACGGTTTTTATTATATTTTCCCTCTTCAAGAAAGTCGGGGTAAATCAAAAGCAATCTTTTCGGTGACATTTTGACCTCCTGAGCCATAGATGTTTTAATAAATAATATCACTATATATTGTATCACAACCCAAGCGGTTATGTCAATATCTTTTTTGAATTTTCCGAGAATTTAATTGTATCGCTTGACATAACGTGAAAAAAATACTATAATTAAGCTATGAAAGAGGGAATGGCCATGCTTGAGTTTCTTGCGGAAAATTGGGGAAATCTGCTTGTGGGCGGACTGCTTTTGGCGGCGGTGGTATTCGTAGTGATAAAACTGATAAAAGAAGGCGGCCGCGGAAAAAGCTCGTGCTGCTCGGACTGTTCAAAGTGCAGAGGCTGTACGAACGAAAAAGAGGGAAAGCGGAAATGATACGATAATTAACGCGCAACGCATAGCTTTGCGCGTTAATTTTTTACTACTTGACAATTTTTTCTTTTTGTGTTATAATTAGTCGTACTTCGT
Source organism: Oscillospiraceae bacterium (assembly GCA_022508925.1). Taxonomy (GTDB): domain Bacteria; phylum Bacillota; class Clostridia; order Oscillospirales; family Ruminococcaceae; genus CAG-115. The sequence goes on from JAFLUF010000019.1 coordinate 27,344, forward strand.
TGCTTTAAAGCTTGTGTGCTTTTGTGTGAAAAAGCAAACAAGCGGAAAGGAAAAATATATGACTTATGTAATTTTGGCGGTCTATCTCGCCGTAATGATCGGGATAGGCATTTACTGCCGCAAGAGAGCCTCGTCTGTCGCTGAGTTTGTACTCGGCGGAAGAAACATCGGCGGCTGGTTTACGGCGTTTGCGTACGGAACCTCGTATTTTTCGGCGGTAGTTTTCATAGGCTACGCGGGACAGTTCGGCTGGAGCTACGGCGTATCCGCCGCGTGGATAGGCATAGGAAACGCTGTCATCGGTTCTATGCTTCCTTGGATGATAATGGGCAGAAGGACGAGAGTTATGACCAAACAGCTCAACGCCTCGACAATGCCCGAGTTTTTTGAAAAGAGATACGGCTCAAAGGCGCTCAAGATCGTATCGGCTGTTATTGTGTTCGTATTCCTTATTCCGTACACGGCGTCGGTATACAACGGACTTTCAAGACTGTTCAATATGGCGTTTGATATCCCTTATGAGGCTTGTCTTATAGGAATGGCGGTACTTACGGCGCTTTATGTAATTCTTGGCGGCTATACGGCTACGGCTATAAACGACTTTGTTCAGGGTATCATCATGCTTATCGGAATTATCGCGGTAGTAGTCTGCGTTGTAAACAAACAGGGCGGACTTACAGAGGCGATAAGCGGTCTCGGACAGATATCGGGCGAGCAGGCTCCTCCGGCGAATACTCTCAATTCCTTGTTCGGACCCGACCCGATAAATCTCATCGGCGTTGTTATCCTCACCTCGCTCGGAACATGGGGACTTCCGCAGATGGTTCAGAAGTTCTACGCAATCAAGGACGACTCGGCCATCAAGCGCGGCACTATTATCTCAACGATATTCGCGCTTGTCGTGGCGGGCGGCTCGTATTTCATGGGCGGTTTCGGCAGACTTTACGGAACCGGTGAAAACGGAGAGGTGCTTATTGAAAGCGTAAACGGAAAGCTGGCTTTCGACTCCATTGTTCCGCAGATGCTTAAGGACGCTCTTCCCGAATTTCTGATAGGAATTGTTGTTGTTCTGGTATTGTCCGCGTCGATGTCAACGCTTTCGTCGCTGGTGCTTACCTCAAGCTCCACGCTTACCATAGACCTCATAAAGCCGCTGGTGAAAAAGGAGCTCGGCGATAAAAAGCAGGTGCTTATCATGCGTATTCTTATCGCGGTATTCCTGCTTATTTCCGTAATTATCGCGCTCAACCCCAACGCCTATATCACAACTCTTATGTCTATTTCATGGGGCGCGCTCGCGGGAGCTTTCCTCGCGCCGTTCCTGTACGGTCTGTTCTCAAAAAAGATAACAAAGGCGGCTGTATGGGTAAGCTTTATTTCGGGAGTTCTTATCACGGTCGTGCATATGTTTATTTTCAGCCTCGGATTTTTCCCCGAAGCGACAAAGGCTGCCGCGTCGCTGCCGCTTAATATGGCGTCGCCTATCAACGCGGGAGCTATCGCGATGATATGGGGTCTGATAATCGTGCCGATAGTAAGCGCTGTTACAAAGAATAAAAATCTCGAAAAAGACGAAAAGCTCATAGAGGACTGCAAAAAACAGTTGAGCTGAGTTTACAAGCGCCTTCCCGCTTAAGGCGAGCCGCCTTTGGCAATACGTCTCATATGTGAAACTTTGTCAGAGGTTTTTGCTCGAAGCGTGCGATGCTTCTATATCGCACGCTCCTTAACCGGAGGGCGCTTTTTTATGCAATTTGTCAAATTTTCGAATAAAATACTTGACAAATCACACAAATAGTGTTATAATTCCTAATGTATGCAACAAAAGAAATTCGGGTAGAAGCTCCCGAAACATATCAGGAGGAAATACATGAAAAAGAAACTTTTATGCGCGTTTGTGGCGCTGGCTATGGTAGTCGGTCTCGGCGCGTGCAGTAACAATTCGTCTGACAGCAACTCGGACGGAAACACAAACAACAACAGTAATAATGCCGGCGGCGATACCCTGAAAATAGGCGTTATCCAGTATGCCGCTCACCCCTCGCTTGATAACTGCTATGAGGGAATAAAGCAAGGACTTGAGGAAAGCTCGTACAGCGGAAAGTATACTATTGATTTCCAGAACGGACAGAACAGCAGCGAAAACTGCGACCAGTACGCCAAGAATATGGTAGCGCAGAATTATGACATTATTTTCGCTATCGCAACTCCCGCTGCTATCTCCGCGTATTCCGCGGCAAAGGACAGGGATATTCCCGTTATTTTCTGCGCGGTATCCGACCCTGTTGAGGCGGGTCTCGCGAAAAGCTTTGACGCAGGTCTCGATACCTGTAACGGAACAGCGGATATCTTAAACCTTGCCGAACAGCTTAATATGATTATGGCGTTCCAGCCCGATGTCAAGAAGATAGGCGTTTTGTATACGACCACAGAGCCTAACTCCCTTTCACACCTCAAGCTTTTCAAGGAGCTTTGCTCGGCAAAGAGTGTAGAGGTCGTAGAGCAGGGCGTTTCGGGTTCGGCTGACATTCCCCAGGCTGCGGCGGACCTTGCCTCAAAGGTAGACTGCATCAACAACTTCACCGACAACAACGTTGTAAACAGCCTTTCCATTGTTCTTGAGAAAGCAAACGCCGCGGGTATCCCCGTTTACGGCTCCGAGGTAGAGCAGGTCAAAAACGGCTGTCTTGCTTCTATGTCGATAGACTATGTTTCTCTCGGAAAGAAAACAGCCGAAATGGGCGTAAAGGTACTTGACGGAACAAAGTGCTCCGAGCTTGCCGTAGCGCAGATTTCCGACGTTACTCCCGTGGTAAACACCGACGTTCTTGCTCAGTTCAACATCACGCTTCCCGACGCATACAAGGAAGCCGAGCAGGTAACCACAAACAGCTGAGAACAGCTATAAAAAGACATATCTCCGAAAGGGTGTGCATAAATGGACGTTTTTCTGAACATACTTATTGGTATTGCCGAAGAGGGTCTTATGTACGCCCTTTTGGCTTTGGGAATGTACATTTCATACAGCGTGCTCGATTTCCCCGATCTGTCCGTTGACGGAACTTTTCCTCTCGGCGCGGTGCTTACGGGCGTGCTGATAATAAACGGCGTAGACCCTTGGCTGTGCCTGCTTATTTCGTTTGCCGCGGGAATGCTCGCGGGAATGCTTACGGGAATAATGCACGTAAAGCTGAACATAATCCCGCTTTTATGCGGAATTATCATGTACACCGCCATGCTGTCCGTAAACCTCGTGCTTATAAAGACGGGAACAGGCGGCGCGGCGATCGCTTCGTTCTTTACCAAGGACACTATTTTCAACAGCTCGCTCGCGGCGCTTCTGCCGAAAAATATCGAGGGCTTCGCACTGAGAACGGTTATCATCTCGCTGTTTATCGTAATAGTCTGCAAGATATTGCTCGATTTGTTCCTCAAGACCAAAAGCGGTCTGCTTCTCCGCGCGACCGGCGACAACGACCGCTATACTACTATGCTCGGAAAAAATCCCGGAACGGTAAAGATATTCGGGCTTATGCTCGGAAACGGCTTTGCCGCTCTCGCGGGTTCGGTAATCGCCCAGAACAAGGGCAGCGCCGACCAGCAGATGGGTACGGGCATGGTAGTTCTCGGACTTGCCTCGGTAATTATCGGAATAAGCCTTTTCAGACGCGTCCGCTTTATGAAAGGCACGACAATGGTTATTTTAGGAAGCATCATTTACAAGGCTTCTTATCAGATAGTACTTACGCTCGGAATACCGACCGAGTGGAACAATTTCGTAAAGGCGGCTATCTTCCTTATCGCGCTTGTTCTGGGCGGAAAGCAGGTAAGAGATCTGTTTAAAAAGCTGTTTAAACGAAACAGAAAAGACAACAGCGGGGAGGGTAAAAATGCTCTCACTGAATAATATCCAAAAAGTGTTTAACGCGGGAACAATAGATGAAAACCGCTTGTTTAATGATTTCAACCTTAGTGTAGCCGACGGCGAGTTTGTGGCTGTTGTCGGCTCAAACGGAAGCGGAAAAACAACGCTGTTGAATATGATATGCGGAACGAGCCGTCCCGACAGCGGAAAAATTGTTTTTAACGATAACGACGTAACCGGCATTCCCGAGTATAAACGTGCCCGCCGTATCGGCAGAGTTTTGCAGGACCCGAAAATGGGAACCTGCGCGAGCCTTACCATTCTCGAAAATCTCGCGCTCGCGGATAACAAGAACCGCCGCTACGGACTTTCACGCGCGGTGAATAAGCGCCGTGCGGAATACTATAAGTCATTGCTCGAAACCTGCAATATGGGGCTTGAAAACCGCCTCGGCGTGCTTGCGGGTTCGCTTTCGGGCGGACAAAGACAGGCTCTCGCGCTTATTATCGCGACAATGACGGATATCGACCTGCTTATTCTCGACGAGCACACGGCGGCTCTTGACCCCAAATCCTCCGAAACGCTTATGGAGATAACGCGCAGAGTTGTCGAGGAAAAGAAGTACACGACGCTTATGGTAACGCATAATCTGCGCTTTGCGGTAAACTACGGCACGCGCCTTATCATGATGCACGAGGGCGAAGCGGTAATGGATATCTCGGGCGAGGCAAAGCAAAAGCTCGCGGTTGATGATATACTCGGAAAATTCAATGAGATAAGCATTGAATGTGGTAATTAAGAACAACTGAGGGAAAACTTTCTGAAGAAAGTTTTCCCTCAGACTCCCTTTCAAAGACTT
>JAFLUF010000002.1:0-35036 GCA_022508925.1 Oscillospiraceae bacterium
AGCTGGCACTCGGTATTAACATTGATCTTAGCAACGCCGAGCGAGATAGCCTTCTTTATCATATCCTCGGGGATACCCGTACCGCCGTGAAGAACGAGAGGCATATCGCCTACTTCCTTCTTTACAGCTTCAAGTGTTTCAAAGGAAAGACCGGGCCAGTTTTCGGGATATTTACCGTGAATGTTTCCGATTCCCGCGGCAAGCATTGTAACTCCCAGATCTGCGATCGCCTTGCACTCCTTTGGATCAGCGCATTCTCCGAGACCTACGACTCCGTCCTCTTCACCGCCGATTGAGCCGACTTCCGCTTCGATCGAAATTCCAAGAACATCGCAGGTATTTACAAGTATTTTGGTCTTTTCGATATTTTCTGCTATCGGATAATGAGAACCGTCAAACATTATGGAAGAAAACCCTGCTCTGATGCACTTCTGCGCTCCCTCAAACGTTCCGTGGTCAAGATGAAGCGCTACGGGAACCGTGATATTCATTTCCTCGAGCATTCCGTTTACCATTCCCACAACGGTCTTAAAGCCTGTCATATACTTGCCCGCTCCCTCGGACACGCCAAGAATAACAGGTGACTTCAATTCCTCAGCAACAGTCAGAACGGACTTTGTCCACTCAAGGTTGTTGATGTTGAACTGACCGACAGCGTACTTCCCGTCGCGAGCCTTATTCAGCATTTCTTTAGCGGAAACCAACATAGATATTTTCTCCTTTGTGATTGAATTTCGGATTATAAATCCATAAGATAATTATATCACATTTTCCACAAAATTGCAATAGATTTTGAAAAATTTTCTACAATTTCTCCAAATGTGAATTACGTTTTAATATATACACCAAGGAACTAACTGTTATGATCGCTCGTATGGAATTGCTTAAGGTTCCCGATTTTTTTCGCTCTTTCGCTCATTATCTCGTCGACCCTTTCAACAGAAAGTCCGCGCTCTGCCATAAGCACAGCGACATGATAGAACAAGTCGTTTATTTCGTTTGCAAGCTCTTCGTTGTCAGCATTTTTCGCCGCGATAACCATTTCGGTGCATTCCTCGCCGCATTTTTTTAGAATTTTATCAAGACCCTTATCAAACAGATAACAGGTGTAGCTGCCCTCCTGCGGGTTTTCCCTGCGGTTTAAAATAACCTCGTACATTTCCTTGAACGCGTCTGTCATTGTTTTTCCTCCTGTGTTTCAAGCTCTTCTTGTTTTATAAATTGCCCGAGAGAAGCAAGATTTTTCGGTGTATTCTTAAATTTGCAGATCTCCTGAACTTTACCCGTTAGATCGACGACCTTAATTTTTATCTGATTTTTAAAACTGTCAATTTCCGCGTAAACGGGGATCGCGTCCTTCAATCCTCTTATCCTATACCCGTTTTCCGTAATTACAATAAAATGACCTAACAAGCCTACTATCGAATCGATCCCGATCAGAAGCAAATAAACTCCTAATTGATTATATAAGTTCTCATTGTTTTTGCAGGTCGAAATATAATCCTCATAGTAATTGTACGGGTCTAATATTATGATTCCTTTTTTATTTTCTTGAATCTTTGCAAATTCTTCAACAAATGCCGTTCCTCTTCCCGGCTCTAAAAGAGCGACAGTCTCCTTATATCCGTTTGCGGTCTCAAACTGCTGAACCGAAAAGTAAAACATAGCTGCGATCATAACAAAAAGAATAACAGTAAAAACGGTACACTTGTATTTGACCGCAACAATCCCCTCTCTCGAAGAAAGAACAAACAATTTGACAAAACGAAAAATTCCAAACGCCGCGGAAAAAGCAAAAAAAGAATACAAAAAGATTCTAAAAATAAATAAAAAGTCCATAACACCTCACTTTATCCTATTGAAAAAGCAGGTGCGGTTTCCCGTGTGGCAGGCTGCTCCTGTCTGCTCTACTTTGACCAACAGCGTGTCGTCGTCGCAGTCGCCGTAAATTTCGATAACACGCTGAACGTGTCCCGAGGTAGCGCCCTTGTTCCAAAGCTCCTGTCTTGATCTGCTCCAGAACCAGGTGTAGCCTGTTTCAAGCGTTTTTTGCAGACTTTCTTCGTTCATATACGCGAGCATAAGAACCTCGCCTGTTTCATTATCCTGAACTATCGCGGGTATCAGCTCGGATTTTTTAAAGTATTTTTTTATGTCCATAAATCTCCCTATTACTGTTTACCGTGTGCTGTCAACTGTTTAGTCCCACCAAAAATACCATGTTGACGACTTAGTGAGTATATCCGCAAGTCTTCCGACCGTTTCAACTCCCTGATCGACGATATCAGTGCAGAACATATACTGCTCGAGCGCAAGCTCCATAGCCGCGGTCTTGTCCTTTACGGGACTCGCTTTGAACTCAAGCACGTCGTGGGTCATCAGCGCGGGTATCGCACCGTATTTTTCATACCAATATTTTCCTATCCAGAACATTTCCTCCGGATTGGGACACTCGTTCCAGCCGCCGAACGGAAACCACGCGAAAATCTCCCATGGATTTGTAATGGGAATTTTAGCGATAACGCACTCTAAACTTTTTCCTGTATGAAAATCGCGCATTCCCGAAAAGCCGTTCATTTCTTCGCTATCCTCGACCTCGCCGATATGCTCGTCCCAATAATCGCTCATTTCCTCTTTTTCATTTTCAAGCGCATTGCGGAACCATTTCTTTGCGTTTATCTCAGTAGACATAACCTCCTTTTGAAACTCGTCGCGGCTTTTTCTGTTATCGAACATCACACGATCCTCAAAACTGCTGTCTATGGCAAAGATTATCGGCGTATATCCACCCATTTCGCGCTTGTCAAAAAGCTCATTATAAGTGCTGTTGACCGCGGAAAGCTCACTGCCTTTCTGAATATAGACGTAATCACAACCCAGGTAATCTACTATTGCCTGCGCGTTCCTGCTGATTTTAGACATTATTTTATACTCCTTTTATCTTGCCGGAATATTGTGTTCTCTCAAATGTGTTTTTACTTCTCCTACCGTAAGTTCCTTGAAATGAAACAGCGAAGCCGCCAATGCCGCGGAGGAATTTGTTTTCTCAAAAACCTCGCTGAAATGCCCGATCGCTCCGCAGCCTCCGCTTGCTATAACGGGTATGGATACACGCTCGCACACAAAGTTGAGCATATCAATGTCAAAACCGCCGCGAACTCCGTCGGTATCAATTGAATTAAGGCAAATCTCTCCCGCGCCGCGCTCGGAAATTTCCTTTACCCAATCGCCGAGATCGAGGTTCATATCAACTCTTCCGCCGTTTATAAACACCGAATATCCGCCTTTGTCGTTGCGCTTTGCGTCAATTCCTACCACAACGCACTGACTTCCGAATATCTCCGCGGCGTCGCTTATCAGCTTAGGATTTTTAACAGCCTGAGAGTTCACAGAAACCTTGTCCGCGCCCGCTCTAAGGACCTCGCGAAAATCATCGACCGAAGAAATTCCTCCGCCAACGCAAAGCGGAACGAAGACCTGCTGTGCTGTTCTCCTCACAACGTCGAGCATTACTCCGCGTCCCTCAAAAGAAGCGGTTATATCGTAGAATACTATCTCGTCGGCGCCCTGTCTGTTGTATTCAACAGCAAGCTCTACGGGGTCGCCTACATCCTTTACGCCTTCAAAATTTACTCCCTTTACAACTTTTCCGTTTCTCACATCAAGACAGGGGATTATTCTTTTCGCAAGCATAACTTCATCTTACTCCTCATTGTGTGCAGTCTTTATCGCCTCGGAAAGATCAAGACTTCCCGAATAAAGTGACTTTCCGCAAATCGCGCCGTAAAGCCCGAGCTTCTTACAGATTTTTATATCCTCGACCGAGCGTACTCCTCCGCTTGCGATTATATTCGCGGAGCAGCTTGTGTTTATCTGCTCCAATTGCTCGGCGTTTACTCCCGAAAGAGTTCCGTCCTTTGAGATATCCGTAAAGATTATGTACTCAACGCCGATTCCGCTCATCTCTCGCGCAAGCGCCGTAAAATAAACGTCCGAGGTTTCAAGCCAGCCTTCTGTCGCCACACAACCGTTTTTAGCGTCTATTCCCACGGCAATCCTTCCGCCGAATTCCTTTACAGCGTCTTTTACCAGCTGAGGATCTTTCACGGCGGCAGAACCGATTATAACGCGTGAAATTCCGTTTTGAAGATACATCTCCACAGTGTCGAGAGAACGTATTCCCCCGCCGACTTCAACCTTTAATCCGGTGTTTTTCGCGACGTCAAGAAATATATCCTTATTCTGCTGAGAAGCGTCCTTTGCTCCGTCAAGATCGACCATATGTATCCATTCAGCACCGGCTTGTTCAAACGCTTTAGCGGTATCCATATAGCTGTCGGCGACCTTCTGAACAGTGCTGTAATCGCCCTTGAACAGTCTTACACACTGCCCGTCCTTTATATCTATCGCAGGTAATATAATCATAAAATCACCTCATATTCGAGCGTAAATCCAATTAAATTGCGTAAAAGTTTTCTTTTGCGCAGTATATTCCCGACTTGCCTTAAAGTTTCGCAAATCTCCGCAAAATGTTAAGTCCAGTTTCTCCGCTTTTTTCGGGATGGAACTGGGCACCGTAAACATTCCCGCTGAATACAAGCGCGGGTACATTCATTCCGTAGTCACAGTATGCCGAGACGTTTTCACCCGGACACTCCGCTGCGTAAGAATGAACAAAATAAACATATTCCCCGCCTTTGTCAAGCAGTCCGCAGGAATTGTTAAGTTCAAGCTCGTTCCAACCGATATGCGGTATCGGAAGATTTTCGGGAGTCATAAGCCTCACGCTTCCTTTGATAAGTCCCAGACCGTCGGTTTCCTCAAACTCGTAACCCTTTTCAAAGAGCATCTGCATTCCGAGGCATATACCGAGCAACGGCTTCTTCTCCGCTTCTTCCTTTATAACATCAACAAGACCGCTTTCTCTGAGCATTCTCATCGCGTCGGGAAACGCTCCTACCCCCGGCAGGATGAGCCTGTCCGCACTGCGAAGGTCATCAGCATTATTGGTTATTTTGTTTTCGATTTTAAGATAATCAAGCGCGTTTTTTACGCTGAACAGATTTCCCGCACCGTAATCTATTATGGCAGTCATTCGGTTGTCCTCTCCTTGTTCTTATATCGCTGTCAAAGCACGCCTTTGGTTGAAACAACACCACCCGCATTTATTCTTGTTGCCGCTTTCATGGCGTAAGCAAGCGCCTTGAACATAGCTTCTATCTTATGGTGGTCGTTCTTTCCGTATTCGCAGCGAAGGTGCAGCGTAATTCCCGCGTTAAAAGCGAACGCCCTCATAAATTCCTCCACAAGACAGGTGTCAAGCTCGCCAACCGTTTCTCCCGCAAATTCCGCGTCAAACACGAGAAACGGCCTGCCGCTTATATCCACCGCGCAGAAACCGAGCGCCTCGTCCATCGGGATAAACGCGCTTCCATAGCGGACAATTCCCGATTTATCACCAAGAGCCTCGCTAAAAGCTTTTCCTAGAACGATCCCCACGTCTTCGGCGGTGTGGTGAGCGTCAACCTGTAGATCTCCCTTGGCATTTAAAATCAATCCAAACTCTCCGTGAACCGCAAACGAATTAAGCATATGGTCGAAGAACCCTATGCCCGTGCTTATATCCGCCTCTCCGCCGTCTAAATTCAAAACAAGCTTTATATCGGTTTCTTTTGTAGTTCTGGTTATCTGAGCTTTTCTGTTCATAACATTTCCTCCGATTTTTCAGAAATCAGGCGTTGTTTTTTCTGACTGCTATCGAATTTGCGTGCGCAGTGAGCTGTTCACGGTTTGCAATTAGGATTATATCGTCCGCCGCGTCAAGAAGCGCGTCCTTAGTATAGCAAATATAACTCGAGCGCTTTATAAAACTATCCACACCGAGCGGAGAGTAAAACCTCGCTGTTCCGCTTGTAGGAAGAACGTGGTTTGGACCCGCGTAATAATCACCGAGCGGCTCGGGAGAATACTGTCCCAAAAACAGCGAACCAACGTTGTCGAGTCGTCCGATGTATTCCATAGGTTCTCTGACAACGCACTCCAAATGCTCGGGCGCGATCTTATTTGCTATCTCAACAGCATAATCCATATCATCGCAAACAATTATCCCGCCGTAATTCTTCAGCGATTCCTCAATTATTTCCTTACGTGACAGATACCCTGTCTGACGCTCGATCTCGGCTTTTGTTTTCTCGGCGATCTCCATACTTGTAGTAATCATGATCGAGCTTGCGAGCCTGTCGTGTTCAGCCTGTGAAAGCAGGTCTGCCGCGAGATAAACAGGGTTTGCCGAGTCGTCGGCGAGTACAAGGATTTCACTCGGACCCGCTACCATATCTATATCTACAGTTCCGTAAACAAGCTTTTTCGCTGTCGCGACAAAAATATTTCCGGGGCCGACTATTTTTGACACACGCGGTATCTCTTCAGTTCCATACGCAAGAGCCGCAATTGCCTGCGCTCCGCCCGCAAGATAAATACTGTCAACTCCGCAAAGCGCCGCCGCGACAAGAATATCCCTGTTTGCCGAGCCGTCCTTAAGCGGCGGAGTTACCATTATAACTTCCTTTACTCCGGCGATTTTCGCGGGAATGGCGTTCATAAGTACAGACGAAGGATAAGCCGCCGTGCCTCCCGGAACATACAGTCCGACTTTATCGAGTCCGCGAACGCGCTGTCCCATAATAACGCCGTTTTCTTCGGTTACGCAAAAGCCCTCGTGCTTTTGTCTCGTGTGAAAAGCGGTGATGTTCTCAACGGCGTTTAACATTGCGTTAACAAAATCGGGAGAGTTTTCGTTAGCCTCTGTAAGGGCGTCCTGTATAGCCTCATCGGGCACACGGTAATACTGCGCGTTCGGACTGTCAAACTTTGCGGTATACGCTTTTACAGCCTTATCACCGTTTGCTTTTACATCGGCTAAAATTTCCTTTACCGTTTTTTCTACCTCGACGTTTACTTCTCCCGCGCGCTTTTCAACTTCATCAAGAAAGCGCTTTTCATCGCCGTTTGCTTTTATAATCCTTATCATTTCAAATTCTCCTCAATAAGTCTTACGATTTCCTGAATGCGCTCCTGCTTAAGCTTTATGCTGACGGTATTTGCGATAAGACGCGCGGAAATCGGAGCGACGTCTTCATAAACCTCAAGTCCGTTTTCTTTAAGCGTGGTTCCCGTTTCGACAATATCAACTATTCCATCCGCAAGTCCGACAAGCGGAGCTAATTCTACCGAGCCTTCTATTTTAACTATATCAACGTCAATTCCCTTTGCCTCGAAAAAAGTTCTTGTCACCTCGGGATATTTTGTCGCTACGGTTTTTACTCCATAACCCTCATAGAAATTTACGCCGTTTTTAACCGCAAGAGCAAATTTGCATTTTCCAAAACCAAGATCGGCTATCTCGAAAAACCTGCCGCCATGCTCCATGATAGTGTCCTTTCCGACAACTCCCAGGTCGCAGACGCCGTGCTCCACATAAGTAATCACGTCTGCTGCCTTAGCCAGAACGACCTCGATCTCTTCGTCCGGAATTGATAAAATAAGCCGTCTTCCCTTTTCGCGAAGGTCTGTCACATCATATCCGATTTTTTCAAGCAGGTCGACAGATTTATTTTCAATTCTGCCTTTTGTCAGCGCAATTCTGACTTTTCTGTTTTCCAAGACTACACCTCCCTGCTTTGAACATTGCCGTTTTCATCAATCAAAACAAGCTTTGGTATATTATTTTCACGCGCAAACGTCAAAGCTTTTTCAAGGCTTTCTTCCTCAAAAATCTTTACCCGCAAGCCGTCTTTATAAAGCTCGTCACAGTACTTTAACGCCTCGATCTTGTTTTTGGAATATACAAGCACGTCTGTACTCTGCTCAAATTCCTCGGTATCAAAGGTTCTGATAAGCACCCTCGCCGCGGCTTCGACATTTACCGCAAAGCCTACAGCTTTTTCGTCCTTTCCAAACTCTTTAAGCAGATTGTCATACCGTCCGCCGGACAGAATAGGCTGACCATACCCTTCTATATATCCACGGAAAATAATTCCCGTATAATAGCTTTTCTTATGAACAAGACCCAGATCCACACGGATTATATCGGGCGGAATTATTTTAGACAGATCCTCGCAGATACGCTTTAGGCGCAAAAGCTTCGAACCAAGCTCACCTGAATTAAAATACCTTTGCGCTTCATCAAACACTTCCATCCCTCCGAAAAGATGCGGAAGTGCTTTAAGCGCTTTTGCAGCATTATCATCCGAATCGGTAAGAATACTATCCAAAAGCGGATAATTCTTGGTTTCAATTCCATTTCTGATAAGCTCGGCTTGCTGTTCGTCACAGTCATACTGCGAAATAAGCTCACGAAATATCCCGCTGTCGCCTATTTCAAAGCGAAAACCCTTGTTTGAACATGACTTAAGCGCCTGATATCCGAGATAAAGCGCTTCATAGTCCATAGACTCCTCATTGCCGCCGATTATTTCTAATCCGCACTGAGATATCTCATCATCTCTGCCGCTGTCCTTCGGGTTTACAAGAAATATGCTCTGATTGTAGAATAGCTTAAGCGGAAGCTGTTCTTTATAAAGTCTTGTGGCGTAAAGTCTCGCGATCGGAAGAGTACTGTCGGGGCGCAGGACCATAAGTCGATTTTTCCCGTCAACAAGCTTATACATGGATTCCTGGGGAAAGCTGCGCTCGTTTCCGTTAAATACATCGTAAAATTCAATCCCCGGTGTAATAACGTCGGAATAACCGAAACTTTCAAAGATATCTGTTATCCGTCTTGAAATAATCCGCTTTGCGGCCGCTTCTCTAAACAGATAGTCCCGTGTACCCTCCGGTGTAAGCAAATCGTTTCTTTTCAAATTTTCTACTCCTCATTTTTTATGCGACGTATATTTCAACCCGCTTTAATGTGTTAACATGATATCACACTAATATAATACCATAACAATATCCATTTGTCAATAACACATAAACATTTCATCAAAACCACCTGTAATTTTCAACAATGTTGAAAATTACATATCAAAAAGCGTAAACTGTGCCGACTGTTGAAATCCGTTAAACGCTCCCATATCCTTAAGCTTTTCGATAACTGTAGAATTTACGCCGCTTGCAGCCTGGATATCGTCTATACATGCGTTTTCATCCTTATCGATCGCTTCCCGAAGCTTTATTGCCGCGTTTTCTCCGCAGCCGGAAACCGCCAAAAACGGCATTCTCAGATTACCGTCTTCAATTGAATATGTAAGCGCGTGTGATTTTTTCGCGTCCACAGGCAGAGCCTCTATTCCGCGTGACAGCATCTCCAGCACGAGCAAGAGAGCGTCAAGAGTTTCCGATTCTTTAGCTGAAGGCTTTGGAATTGCCTTGATTTCCTGTATCCTCTGTTTAACCGCATTTTTACCTTTAAGTATTGTTTCAAGCTCAAGATTGTTTGTGTGCTTTGTAAGCGTAGCGGCGTAAAACTCGGCGGGCTTGTTTATCTTAAACCATGCCAGCTTTACCGCAGCCATTACATAAGCCGCGGCGTGAGCTTTAGGGAACATATACTTTATTTTCTTACAGCTTTCAATATACCATTTAGGAATACTGTTATCCTCAAACGCTTTGTATATCTCATCGTCAAATTTCTTTTCAGCATTACCCTTTCGCGTTATCTCCATTATCTTAAACGCGAGACCCGGCTCCACTCCCTTTTGCATAAGATATACCATGATATTATCGCGCGTTCCTATAACGTCGGAAATTGTACAGGTCCCGTTTTTGATAAGTTCCTGCGCGTTTCCAAGCCATACATCCGTTCCGTGAGAAAGTCCGGATATCTGAAGCAAGTCAGAAAAGTTCTTCGGCTGCGCGTCCTGAAGCATCTGCATAGCAAAGCCTGTTCCAAACTCGGGAATGCCGAAAGTTCCACAGCTTACTCCTATATCCTCGTCAAGTTTCAGAGGCTCTGTTGAAACAAAAAGCTTGTATACGTCAGAGTCTGTTGTAGGAACATCGGCGATTTTTATGCCCGTCATATCCTCAAGATGCTTGTAAAGCGTAGGAACATCGTGTCCAAGCTCGTCAAGCTTTAAAATCGTATCATGAAGGGCATGAAAGTCGAAATGAGTCGTTATCATATCGCTTTCGGTTTTATCTGCCGGATGCTGAACAGGGGTGAAATCGTATACCTCGTAATCATTCGGCACAACGACCATTCCTCCGGGGTGCTGAGACGTCGTCCTCTTGACGCCCGTACAGCCTACCGTAAGGCGCTCGATCTCCGCGTCGTTGATATTAAGTCCCCGCTCTTCGCTGTACTTTTTTACAAAACCGTACGCGGTCTTATCCTTTACGGCTGAAATTGTTCCTGCCTTGAAGACGTGGTCTTTTCCAAACAGATCTTCGGTGTATCTGTGAACCTTTGCCTGGATCTCTCCCGAAAAATTAAGATCAATATCGGGAGCTTTATCACCCTTAAAGCCCAGAAATGTTTCAAAGGGAATATCATGTCCGTCACGAATCATATCAGTATTGCAATTCGGGCAGCTTTTCGGAGGCAGATCATATCCCGAGCCGACAGAACCGTCGGTTATAAACTCCGAATGGCGGCACCTCGGACAGCGATAATGCGGAGCCAGCGGGTTTACCTCCGAAATACCCGCCATGATAGCTACAAACGAAGAACCCACCGAACCTCTCGAACCGACAAGATATCCATTGTCCTCCGAGTATTTTACAAGCTTTTGCGCGATCATATAAAGCACCGAAAATCCGTATGTTATAATTGCCTCAAGCTCACGTTTAAGACGTTTTTCAACAATTTCGGGAAGTTCCTTTCCATCTTCCTTATACCAAGCGTTCGCTCTGCTCCAGCACAGATCCTGAAGTTCCTGTTCCGCCCCGTCAATAGAAGGAGTATAAGTTCCCTTAGGAATAGGTCTTATGTCCCAGTCGATCATATCCGCAATCTTATTTGTGTTTGTGACAACGACCTCAAACGCTTTTTCTTCGCCGAGATAATCAAATTCCTTTAGCATTTCATCGGTTGTCCTGAAGTAAAGATCAGCCTGATTATCATAATCTTTATAACCCTGACCTGCCTGTAGGATCTTTCGGAAAATACCGTCCTCCTTATCTTTGAAATGAACATCGCAGGTAGCGACACAAAGCTTACCGTGCTTGTCCGCAAGACCAACAATTTCGCGGTTCAGATTTTTAAGCTCCTCGTCATTCTCGACCTTTCCGTCGCGTACGAGAAATCTGTTGTTGCAGATAGGCTGAATTTCATAATAATCGTAAACCGAAGCTATTTTTTCGATTTCCTTTTCAGACTTTTTTTCGAGAATAGCCTTAAATAACTCTCCTGCCTCGCACGCGGAACCGATTATAAGACCCTCACGGTGTTTCTGAAGCTCGGAAAGCGGTATTCTCGGTTTTTTGTAAAAATAATTAAGATTTGAATACGAAATCAACTTGTACAGATTTTTGAGTCCGATCTTGTTTTTGACAAGAATTATCATGTGATATGTCGGCAGCTTTTTTACCTCATCCGATTCGCTGTCATTTACAAAATAAGCCTCGACTCCGTAGATCATTTTCATTTTCGAGCCTTTGGCATTAAGCGCTTCAATAGTATTCATTGCTTCGGGATAGCACTGGAGATTTCCATGGTCTGTTATAGCAACCGCGGAATGTCCCCACTTATTTGCCTGCACTATAAGTTCCTCAGCAGTAGAAACCGCATCCATATCGGACAATTTTGTGTGCATATGAAGCTCTACACGCTTTTGCTCCGCATTATCGGCTCTGGTGAGCAATTTTATATTTGCGATTGAATTTGGGTGGAAGATTACTTTATGAATAAAGCTGTCCTGTTCGAAATTTCCCTTGACTATAATTGATTTTCCTTCAGCGATATTCTCTTTAATGACATTTTTATTTTCAATATCGGTAACAATTTTTAAAATTGCAGACGAAGTTTTATCCGAAAAGTATGCAAGATAAATAAAGGTTTTCCCATTACTTGAGGTCTTTTCATCGAAGATCTTAAAAACCGTTCCCCAAAGGGTCGTTTCATCAGCTTCCGAAAAATTTTCCGACATATTTACGGGATATCCGAAATTTCCGTTTCCGTAAAAAAGCATCGCATTATTGCCGAATTTTTCGTGTTCAAACGGAAGTTCAATTTCTGTGGGATCGTCGGAAAACTGCGGTTTTTTTGAATAACCGCCGCGATAACCTTTCTTTTCCTTTGGCTTTTCCTCAACCGGAGTAATTGATATTTGTTCCGCAGGCGCACTGTTTTCTTGTTTGATATATTCGTCTACATCAAGCTCGTTGTCAGATGACAGGACAACATTTATTTGTTTGTCAAAAAAACCGCGGACATAGTTTTGTATCCTGTTTTCAACTCCAAGCCCCATAAGAACCTTTTTTCCGCCGTTTTTAAGCGTTATTTCATAAGTCGAACCGTCGTCGCTTATCTCGGCGCCGTCAAAATACCCGTTTACCGAGATCATCTTTCGTTTCATAAGTTCGATGATCTCATATATGTATTCTACAGAAAACAAACTCTCGTGGTATTTAGGGTAAATCATAGCCTCGGCGCTGATTGCCTCGGAAATAATTTCGGACGCGGAAAAAAGCTCTGACATCGGCACAAGCGAGTCAAGCGCGAGGTTGATCTTTAAATCGGTTTTCTCCTTGTTGCACGCAAGCTTCAGAACCGTACCGCCGCAAATATTTTCGGGAAGCTCCACATTCTCAATTAGATCCAACAGCTTTGCCATATCTATCTTCCTTTACAGTTTTTCTATTTCCTTTTTCAGCTCTTCAAGAAGCCTGTCCTCCGGAACCTTGCGGACAATCTGACCTTTTCTGAAGATCAGACCTTCTCCTATACCGCCGGCTATTCCTATATCAGCCTCCCGCGCCTCTCCCGGCCCGTTTACCGCGCACCCCATAACAGCAACCTTTATCGGCTTATCTACGGTTTTAATCATCTCTTCGACACGGTTGGCGAGAGTTATCAGGTCTATCTGAGTTCTTCCGCAGGTAGGACATGAAACAATTTCAGCTCCTCCGCCAAGACCGCAGGCTTTAAGAATATCCTTTCCGGCGTAGACCTCTTGTATCGGGTCGGCTGTAAGTGAAACGCGTATAGTAGCCCCTATTCCGTCGCATAAAAGCGAGCCTATTCCAACGGCGGATTTTATAAGCCCCATTCTCTCTGTACCCGCTTCGGTAACTCCGAGATGAAGCGGATAATCAGTCTGCTCGGCAAGAAGCCTGTACGCGTTTATCATCAGCTTTACATTTGAAGATTTTAAACTTATTACAATATCGTCAAAATCAAATTTATTAAGCAGTTTTACATGATTTAACGCGCTTTCTGCGAGCGCCTCAGCAGTCGGACTGCCGTATTTTTCGAGCAGATCTTTTTCAAGAGAACCGGAGTTTACGCCTATTCTTATCGGTATATGTTTTGCTCTGCACGCGTCCGCGACGGCCTTTACCCTGTCGTCTCCGCCGATGTTTCCCGGATTTATGCGGATTTTATCGACTCCCGCTTCAATGCATTCAAGCGCGATCTTATAGTCAAAATGGATATCTGCCACGATCGGAACATCAACCGATTTTTTTAACGCGGATATAAGTCTTGCGTTCTCCATTTTCGGCACAGCCGCACGAATTATCTCACATCCGGCTTTTTCAAGCTCTATCGCCTGCTTTACGCTATTTTCAATATCGTCTGCGGGAACGTTCAGCATTGACTGAACATAAATCTTTCCGCATCCGAAAGTCAGCCCTCCGACCTTTACCTTCTTCAACTAAAAACCTCCCGACACAAGCTTTGCGATATCGTTAAACGTAACTACGACCATGACTACCATTAACAGCGCAAAGCCAACGAAATGAACAACTCCCTCGATCTGCGGCTTTACGGGTTTTCGCATAATAAGCTCTACCAAAAGGAATATAAATCGGCTTCCGTCAAGCGCGGGAATAGGAATAAGATTGAATATGCCGATGTTTATTGATATCAGCGAGATAATACTTAAAAGCTCGGCCAAGGTATAGCTTGAAACAGCCTCGGTTATTACTGTTCCTACACCGATAGGTCCCGAAAGGTCGTTTATACCGTATTTTCCAGTAAGCATATCAAAAAGTGTCAAAATTATGATCCTTGCTGTTGACAGACTTTCGCGAAAACTCTGCGATACGATATTCTTAAAGTTCTTTTCAAGGCCGTAAACAAAGAAATCATAATAAACTCCGTTTGTGCCGTCCTCGTGAGTTGTTGTCATAAACTCAACGTCTTTTAAGGTTATTGTCTCACCGTTTCTTCTTACGACAAAATCATATACAAGATTTCCGTCTGAATTTTTCCGGTCGCTGCTCTGAAGTTTGTAGGCAATATCGGCGGTTGAATAGATAGGCAGTCCGTCCACGCTTAAAATTTCATCATTTACCTTAAGGACGCTGCTGCTGACGCTTTGCTCGCGAAACGCGGCAATTGTGGTAGAAGCCAGTCCGTCTGAAACGCACAGCGAAACCACGACCACGATAAAACCCAAGATAAGATTCATAAGCGGTCCCGCGAGAATTACTATCATTCTCTGCCATACGGGTTTTCTGTTAAACGCGCGTGGATTTGGATTTTCGGTTTCATCCGGTTTTCCGTCATAATCAAAATCTTCTTCAAAGGAGCAAGACCCGCCAATAGGAAGTGCGCGTATTACATACTCGGTTTCCTTTCCTTTTTTACGGAAAATAACCGGACCCATACCAAACGCAAATTCCTTTACATAGATCCCGCAGACCTTTGCGGCAATAAAATGCCCCAATTCATGAAGAATAATTATAAAACAAAATACAAGAATTGTAACTACAATTGAAACCGCAGTCATATTTCCCCCTGTTTAAACCTCGAAAAAACATATTCCTCCGCGATCTTCTTTGTATCAAGAATCTCATCAACAGACGGATTCTTTATAAATTTTATATCACAAAGTGCGGAATTTACAGCCTCTCCGATATCCAAAAAGCTGATCTTATCGCTTAAAAACAGCGACACTGCCGCTTCATTAGCGCAATTAACTATACAAGGAGCGTTTCCCCCCATTTTTATTGCTTTTCTCGCGGCTTTAAGACAGATAAAAGTATCCTCATCCGGCGTTTCAAACGTCAGTTTTCCCGCTTCCGTAAGCGATAGCCTTTTCGCCGGACACTCAAGTCTTTTCGGATATGTAAGAGCAAACTGTATAGGAATACGCATATCTGCCGTACCGAGCTGAGCTATTATTGCACCGTCTTCAAACTCAACAGCGGAATGCATAATGCTTTGACGGTGAATTACTATTTCGACCTGCTCGGGTTTTATCTTGAAATAATGGACCGCTTCAATAAGCTCCAAGCCCTTATTCATCATAGTTGCGCTGTCTACCGTTATTTTCGCTCCCATTTTCCAATTCGGGTGGTTCAGCGCCTGAGCTAATGTTACATTTTTAAGCTCTTCACCGATTTTACCGTAAAAAGGTCCTCCGGAGGCAGTGAGTATGATTTTTGAGAGCTTGTTTTCTCCTGCGCCCAAAAGACACTGGAAAATTGCCGAATGCTCGCTGTCAATAAGAAGCAGATTTACGCAGTTTTCCTCAAGCGCCTTCATCACAAGCTCTCCGCCCGCGACAAGCGTTTCCTTATTTGCCAGCGCCACGCTGTTTTTAGCTTTAAACGCCGCCAAAGTCGGTAAAAGTCCCGCAAAGCCGACAACCGAATTGACCACTCTGTCACATTGAAGCGAAGCAAGCTCGCAAACAGATTCTTCTTTGCACAGAATTTTTACGTTAAGATCCGCAATTCTTGTTTTTATATCTTTATAGTAGTTTTCATCGGAAACGGAAATATATTCGGGTAAAAATTCGCGAGTCTGTTTTTCAAGCAACTCAATGTTTGAATTTGCGGACAATGCCTTTACTCTTATATTATGCATCCGACAGACATCTAATGTCTGAGTACCGATCGAGCCTGTCGAGCCAAGCAGAACAATATCCATATCATATACTCCATTTATGCGGATAAAATTGCGTTAGTCTTATAATAAATCTAATAGGGAGAAAACCTCGTTTTCCCCCTGCAAAATAAACGCTCACTGCATGATCGGCGATAAATAGCTGAAAACAATGAACATAAACGGAATTGTAAACAATACGCTGTCAAAACGGTCAAGAACTCCGCCGTGTCCCGGCATAAGGTTTCCGAAATCCTTTATCTCATACTGCCGTTTAATGACCGACGCTGTCAGATCCCCCAAAACTCCGGCCGCCGAACCTACAATCGCGACAGGAATAAGTATAAAATAATTCATTGTAACCTTATCTTGTATCAATAAATTAAACACCAAGCATTGAATCGTAACTACGACTCCTACGGTAACAAGTCCTCCGATAAGTCCCTCGACAGTCTTTTTGGGACTGATCTCAGGACAGAGCTTGTGCTTTCCGAGAAATGTTCCCGCGAAATAAGCTCCCGCGTCTCCAAACCACGCGCTGAAAAGCATGAAAACTATCATAAACACGCCGATAGACTGGCTCTCGTAAAAATAGCGGATCACGATGATACTGCTGAGTGAAAGCGGAATAAAAAGTCCCGCGCCACCACACGCCGCGGCCTCATGAAACTTTATGGTCTTATGCCGCGAAAGCATGATAATAAGCAGACCTAACGCATACACAAAAAGCGCGGTCAACCTGTACGGAGCAAAGAGATCCATACAGATAATAAACGGCAACACTGCCGAACTTATTATGCAGTACCACGACATAAGCTTATGCTTGCTGCATTTTACGGCATTTATCAGCTCGCGGGTTCCCACTGCGGAAATAAACGCAATAAACGCCATATAAAGATAGCTGTTGTCAATAATCAGAATACTGACGCCAACGATTATTCCTACAACAGCGGAAATAATTCTCGTAACCATAAAAAGCCTTTCGAGTTAAATTCCGCCAAACCTGCGGTTTCTTTGAGAATACGCCGTTATAGCGGACACCAGAGCGTTTTTATCAAAATCAGGCCACAAAACATCCATGAAAACAAATTCCGCATAAGCCGCCTGCCAGATAAGAAAATTTGAGAGTCTCTGCTCACCGCTTGGGCGAATAATCATATCAAGCTTCGGCATCTCGGAAGTATACAGCAGTCTTTCAATGGAATCTTCGCAAATCTGCTCTGCATCGATTTCTCCGTCTGCCGCTTTTCTCGCCAGGATCCTCGCTGCGCGCGTTATTTCATCCCGTCCGCCGTAATTGAGCGCAATACCGACAATAAAGCCTGTATTACTTCGTGTGCTCTCCATTATATCAACAAGCTCAAGCCTTATATCTTCGGCAAGCGGGGCGATATCCCCGAGAATAATGATACGTATATCCTCTTTTGCGGCGGCACGGATATCCTTGATATACCGCCGAAGCAAATTCATTATCCCCTCTATCTCGTCAGCGGGACGTTTCCAGTTTTCAGTGGAAAAGGCGTAAAACGTAGCGCAGCTTACGCCAAGCTCTCTGCACCAGTTTATGGTTTTCTTGAATACCTCCGCGCCCTTTGTATGACCGAAATTACGCGGCATACCGCGTTTTTTTGCCCACCTTCCGTTGCCGTCCATGATAAAGCCAATGTGTGCGGGAATTTGATATCCTTCCATCAGATAGACATAATTTCCTTATTTTTTTCTTCGCCGATTTTTTCAACCTTTTCGATATACTTGTCGGTAAGCTTCTGAATGTCCTTTTCCGCTTCCTTTACATCGTCCTCGGTTATCTCATTTGCCTTTTTCTTCGCCTTTATTTTATCCATTCCGTCGCGGCGAACGTTTCGTACAGCCACCTTGCTTTCTTCACAGGTCTTGCTCACGGTCTTGCAAAGCTCCTTGCGGCGTTCTTCCGTAAGCTGCGGAAATACGATCCTTAAAACCGAGCCGTCGTTTGTAGGATTTATTCCCAGCTCGCTCGCCTGAATTGCCTTTTCAATAGGCTTAAGCTGTGTTTTATCGTAAGGAGTTACCACCAGTATTCTCGCCTCTGCAACAGAGATCGAAGCCATCTGGTTTATCGGCGTCGGAGTTCCGTAGTACTCAACGCTTATCCTGTCAAGAACAGCGGGATTTGCCCTTCCGGCACGAATGGACGCAAGCTCGTTTGAGAGAGCCGTCAAACATTTCTCCATTCTTTCTTTTGTGTTTTCGATAACCTCTTTCATAGCTTCCTCCTGTAATTTATGATTTCGTAACAAGCGTTCCGACCTGTCCGCCCATAACCGCGTCGTAAATATTATCGGGACGGTCAAGATTAAACACAATTACCGGGATATTGTTGTCAATACAAATAGCGGCAGCCGCGCTGTCCATAACCTCAAGCTTTTTTACAAGAATATCGTGATGAGTAAGCGTATCAAACTTCTTTGCGTCGGGGAATTTTTTCGGGTCTTTGTCATAAATCCCGTCAACCATAGTTGCCTTGAGAATAATATCCGCTTTAAGCTCTGCGGCTCTCAAAGAAGCCGCGCTGTCAGTCGAGAAAAAAGGATTTCCCGTTCCGCAGCCGAAAATAACGATCCTGCCCTTTTCGAAATGCCTGATCGCCTTGCCTAAAATAAACGGCTCCGCGACCTGACGCATCGTGATTGCCGTCTGGACTCTCACAACACAACCAAGACCCTCAAGAACGTCTGCCACATAAAGAGCGTTCATTGTCGTGGCAAGCATTCCGATATGATCGGCGCGCGCGCGGTCATTTCCCGTGGAATCTCTCCCGCGCCAGAAGTTTCCGCCTCCGACGACAATTCCTATCTCAGCGCCCGCGTCGGCGGCTTTCTTTATGCTCTTGCAGATATTTTCAACCGTCGGCAGGTCAAGACCTGTTTCCTTTCCTCCCGCAAGCGCCTCGCCGCTTAGCTTTAACAAAACTCTTCTGTATTTCGGAACCGAATTTTCACTCATCACATTATCCCCCGTTAAAACAATCAATAGTCCAAAACTCGAATTCTTCCAAGTACCTCTGCCCCGTCAGACACCTTATCAAGCGCCGAAGCCGCGGTTTTTTCACTCATAACGTCGGTTACAAACGCAAGCTCGTTTTCTTCTTTCTTGTTTGACGATAAATACTTGACATCACCGAAAAGCGCCTTTACAACAGCCTTTGTTACATCAATATTTTTCGCCCTAAGACGGACATAATTCGCACAGGTAAAGTCGTCAAACGACCGGATAAACGACTGCTCGCTGTCTGACCAGCCAAGCGACCTGCTGGTTTCGGTATGCTTTACCGCGGAAACGATATCGCTCACCACGGCGCTTGCCGTCGGAAGCTTTCCCGCACCCTTTCCGTAAAACACAACGTCTCCCGTGGCGTCGCCGCGTACCAAGATCGCGTTGAATACGTCGCTTACTCCGCTAAGCTGGCTTTCGTCCTTGATTACCGCGGGAAAAACACCGATCGATATCTCGTTGTTTTCTTCACGGCGCGCGCAGCCGATAAGCTTGATTTTAGCGTCAAAGCTGTCCATGTACTCAACATCGGCAAGAGTAACATTTGTAATGCCTTCTGTATGAACATTTTCGGGATAAACATGACGTCCGAACGCGAGAGAAGCAAGAATGCATATCTTTCTGCACGCGTCTGTTCCCTCAACATCCGCCGCGGGATTTCTCTCAGCGTAGCCGAGCTGCTGAGCGATCTTAAGCGCCTCGTCAAACGCCATTCCGTCCCTGAACATCTTGGTGAGGATAAAGTTTGTCGTTCCGTTAAGGATTCCGGCTATCGCGTCAATTTCATTTGCCTCAAGGCAAGCGTGAATCGGCTTGATTATCGGGATACCGCCGCCGACGCTCGCTTCGAAGAAAAAGTTTACGTTTTTCTCCTGCGCAAGCTTAAGCAGCTCCGCGCCTTTTTTTGCCACAAGCTCTTTATTTGACGTTACAACACTTTTTCCCGCCATAAGCGCAGATTTCACGAAATCATATGAAGGCTTTATACCTCCTATGACCTCGGTCACAACTCCTACCTCGGGATCATTCAGAATAACATCAAAATCCTTTACAAACTTATCCGCGTATGGGCTGTCGGGAAAATCACGCAAATCAAGGATATACTTTATATCAAGCTCTTCCCCCGCTTTTTTTTCAAGGTTTTCCTTATTTTTGTAAAAAACCTCGACTGTTCCTGAGCCAACAACGCCGTATCCCAAAACGGCAATCTTAGCCATACCTAACAATCCTTTCCTGCAATTTATTGCTATCCTTAGTATTATATCACAATTTACATTTTTTTTCAAGTAGTTTTTAATATAACATGTCAAAAAATAGTGGTTTATGGAATATGTTATCCCATATTTTGTAATTTTGCCCGATGATTGACTATTTTACGACTTTACTGTATAATAAATTTGCAAGTTATTTACTGATACGCTCAAAAATTTTTAAAATATACAGTGATATGATCGATATTTTTTCTGTTTATTGAGGTGAAAAACCTAAAAACAAGGAGGTGTGAGGTATGGATGATAAGCAGATAGTAGATTTATACTGGGAGCGCTCGGAAACGGCTATCGCCGAAACAGAAAAGAAATACGGGCGTTACTGCCACTATATCGCGTATCAGATACTTTACAACGACGAGGACGCAATGATGGTGGTAAACGACACATATCTGAAGGCATGGAACACAATTCCCACGCAGAAGCCCGATCCGTTAAAATCCTATGTAGGCATGATAAGCCGACAGCTTGCGCTGAATACTTACGAAAAACAGCACGCCAAAAAACGCAGCGGCGGTCAGGTACCGCTTGTGCTCGACGAATTGTCGGAATGTATTTCCGACAGCAACAGCAGCGCGGATATTTCCGAAAGGATCGCGATCTCAGACGCGTTAAACCGTTTTTTACGGTCACTGCCGAAACGGACGCGAAACATATTCGTTCGCAGATATTTTTACATGAGCTCCATAGCGGAGATAGCAAAGGATTATAAAATGAAGGAAAGCAGTGTGTCTATGCTTTTGCTGAGAACACGAAAAAAACTTCAGCAGTTTCTCGGAAAGGAGGGTTTTGATATATGAACAACAAAGATTTATTGAAAGCAATGGGAAACATCGATCCAAAGCTTATCGCGGACGCCGCGCCGAATAAGTTCGATAATAAGATCCCGGATAGATCCGTTCCCGCCGAGCACGGCATTAGTATCAGCACCGAAAATGTCAAGACCCGAAAGTTTCCTTGGAAAATAATTGTATCGTCTGCAGCCTGTGCCGCGGCGGTTTT
This sequence comes from Oscillospiraceae bacterium, assembly GCA_022508925.1. GTDB lineage: Bacteria > Bacillota > Clostridia > Oscillospirales > Ruminococcaceae > CAG-115. The sequence continues at coordinate 21,301 of JAFLUF010000002.1, forward strand.
GTTCGGCGTGTTCATCATGAAAGACATTATTCCCATAGATCCCGACAACAAACATAACAGCAATAGTTACAGCGCAAATTCGGGCTTTGGGGCAGGCGACGCGTCAAATTCCGGTTCTCCTGACAGCGAGCCGAACAGCGATTCGGAAAATTCCGCCGGCAGTGATTCGGAAAACTCTTCTGACAGCAACAACGAAAACAAGAACGAGAATGTATATGATTTTGAGGACTATGACATCTCCGATGTAGAAGCCGAAATTCTTTCAATAAAAACAACAGAAGGCACAATAGAACATACATTCAAAAAGATAATGCTTCACGCGGCAACTCTCGGCGAAATGGTGGACGACCTTCAGAGAAGCAAATACTTTGACAGAATAACCGAGGTTCAGTTTATGGTAGGGGCAAAATCACTTCCGAGTTACACATACACATTTAAGGACGGAGAGTGGAGCTTTGAAGGTCAGGATTGGGACGGACCCATAGATATAGAATATACCGACGAACAGATACGTGAAACAGATATTTCGGAAAAAATGCTGATTTTTGTACGTTATGATGAAGATAAATGGGTTAGATATTTGGTATCGATCTTATTTGATTGGGACGCGGAAAACCTTTGGAACTATACTGATGATTTCTCGATAGCCATTGGGCAAATTATTAAAGCTTCGGAAACCATTGAGGAAATGGTGCAGGCTATCAGGGAAATTGACAAATATGAATTGGCGACCGATATTGCTGTATTCAAGAGCCAATTGGACTATTTAAAAAATACCGGTCTGATAACCGAAGGCAAGCTGGAACCGGGAATGGTAATAGTGGTTTATAGCCCTAAGGGGGGATATACAGAATATAATAAACTTTCTTCCGATTCGGATGACGTTACTCCAAGAGGCTGATATCCAAATTAAAACCAAACATCATACCGCCGATTTTAGTCGGCGGTATTTTTTGCGACTTCAACAGAAAAAAGGCTGAGCAGAAATTCTGCACAGCCTTTGACTTATTAATTATTACTCGCCGCAAAGCTCTTTGTAAAGCCCGATGTAGAGCTTTGCAGAAGCCTCCCAGCTGAAATCGGCGTTCATAGCACGCGAAACGATCTTCTTCCATTCGTTCTTGTCTCTGTAAAGCTCTCTCGCGCGAAGAATAGCATTGAGCATATCGCCCGCGTTGTAGCTCTGGAACGTATAACCGATGCCGTTATCGCCCGCGTCGATGATACTGTCCTTAAGACCGCCCGTAGCGCGAACTATCGGAATTGTTCCGTATCTCGCCGCGATCATCTGCGCAAGACCACACGGCTCGCTCTTCGACGGCATGAGGAACATATCCGCGCCGGCGTAAATTCTCTTTGCGAGCTGGGGATTATATCCGCGGTAGAAGCCAACCTTGTCGGGATAACGCCAGTGCATTTCCTGGAAGAAGTCCTCGTACTGCTTTTCACCCGAACCGAGAATAACCACCTGCATATCGGCGGTTGAAACGATCTCGTCAAATACATATCTTACGAGATCAAATCCCTTATGGTCAGCAAATCTTGAAATCATCGCGATAAGAGGAACGTCATACTGCGGCATTCCGAACTCTTCAAACAGAGCGGACTTGCAGGCAGCCTTGCCTTTCTGATTTTTCGCGGAAAATTTCGCAGCAATACCGGGATCCTTCTCGGGATTGTACAGCTCGGTATCAATTCCGTTCAAGAAACCGCAGGTCTTGTATTGCTTATTACGGAGTATTCTGTCAAGACCGTGAGAAAACCAAGGGTCAAGTATTTCCTTGGCATAGGTAGGAGAAACGGTAGTTACCTTATCGGCAACCTCGATAGCGCCCTTCATAAAGTTCAGATCGCGGTCGTACTCAACTATGCTTACATTATGCGGCGGAATGCCCACGATATCCTTTACGATATCAAGACCGTACTGTCCCTGATAACCGATGTTATGGATAGTAAACACATTTTTGATGTCGCCGAATCCCCACTCGTTTTTGTAGAACAGGTGGTGATAAACAGGAATAAGCGCGCACTGCCAATCGTTTGAGTTTATGATCTGCGGGTGGAAGTCTATATGACGAAGCATCTCAAGTACGGCTCTGCTGAAGAAAACATATCTTTCGGCGTCGTCAAAATATCCGTAAAGACCGTGATCGCGCTTAAAATAATACTCATTATCAATAAAGTAATAGGTAACGCCATCTGTAACCTGCGAGAAAACACCGCAGTACTGACTTCTCCAGCCCACGGGAACAGTAAAGTTTGTGACAAACTGCATCTTTTCCTTCTGCTCGGGCTTAATGGTATTTACATAATACGGCATTACAACGCGCGCGTCATGTCCCGCAGCTACGAGAGCTTTCGGAAGCGAACCCGCAACATCCGCAAGACCGCCGCTTGCCGCAAATGGCAGCGCTTCACTCGCCGCATACAAAATGTTCATATTTCAGACCTCCATATATTTGGTAACTATTCCGCTGTTTAAAGGTACGCCTATCCTACTGTTCAAAATCACACTGCTTCAATTATTACGAGCTGGTGACAATGTATTTCTGGAGCGCGCCTGCCAAATTGTTGGCGGGCATTGTCTGCAAATAGATCTTGCCGGGTCCGGTAACCTTTGTATTGAACAGGCCCTCACCGCCGAACAGAACGTTTCCTACGCCCTTTACCTTTTCGATCTCCATAGTTACGGTAGAAGACATAGCAGCCAGATAGCCCGTATCTATAAGCATCTGCTGACCCGCCTGAAGCTCGTACTCAACAACATATCCGTCGATCTCAACAAACGCCATACCTTTTCCGGAAAGACGCTGCATGATAAAGCCCTCGCCGCCGAACATAGCCGTGCTGAACTTCTTCTGGAAAGCCACCGAGAACTCTACCCCGGGTTCGGACGCAAGATAACCGCCCTTTTGTACGATCATCTCGCCCTGGCTGATATCAAACGGAAGGATAGAACCGGGAATGCTCGAAGCAAAAGCGATCATACCGGGACCGCCCTCCGAAGTGTATGTATTAGTAAAAATAGACTCGCCGGAAAACATCTTGCTCATAGCCTTGCCAAAGCCGCCTGTGCTTGTTTCCATCTTCATATTCGGGGTCATCCATGACATTGCGCCCTTCTGGCAGTTTACCTTCTCGTTTGCGTCTAAGTAAACAAGAACGACAGGCAACGGCTCGCCTTTGATTTCAAATCTCATAGTTTTTCTCCTTAAATAAAATTAATTTGCAATATCTGCTATTATATTATAAAATAAGAAAATATCATTTGTCAAGTAAAAATCATAATTTTTGTCTATTTCGACAATTTATATCATTTTTTTTGTTGGTTTATACAGCTATGTTTTAAGGCAGCATAAAAACACAATATACAGTATGATAATCGAAAAGTAAAATGAAGCACCACCGATAAGAATTACGATGGCCAACAGCAAGACCGCTGAACCTATCCCGGCTATACGCATGACCTTATCAACATTTTCGGGTTTATAGCGGCTAACCGCGAAATTTTTCAGAAGCTGCGCCCCGTCAAGCGAGCCAATAGGAAGAATGTTGAAAAACGAGGTAAACAGATTTATTGCTGACGCGACATTATTTCCAGCTATGAGCATGACCGCAGCCGCAATAATATTTCCCGCACAGCCCGCGATCAATATCAACGCGCGCGGCAGTTTGCCGGCGCGGCTAATTTCCCGCGAGGAAATGCGTATCCCCGCTCCGTAAAACAATATCTCGTCCGCGGGGATCCCGAAGATTATCATTAAGACAAGATGCGAAAGCTCGTGTATTCCGCAGGCACAAAGCGCCGCCATTCCAAATCCGCTGTTTGTAATCAAAAAAAAAGCCGTTGTAACAAAAAAAGTAAAGCTGAACTGCAGATATGTATTTACAACCTTAAATTCAATCATATTCAAATGTATGTCCATTTTTCATAAAATATGCGAAAGCGCGGGATTTTGTCCCGCGCTTTTTATAAGCTGTTGTATAATTAGTCTTTGAATACCGCGCCCGTGTTTGATGATGTAACAAGCTTTGCGTAACGCTTGAGATAGCCCTGAAGCTCCTTTTCGGGAAGTACGCCCTTCTTCCTGCGCTCCGCGATGACCGCGTCGTCAACAAGAAGCGTAACCGAGCGGTTGGGAATATCAATGTGTATCTTATCCCCGTCCTCGACAAACGCGATAAGTCCTCCCTCTGCCGCCTCGGGGGAAACATGACCTATCGCCGCGCCTCTCGACGCGCCGCTGAAGCGTCCGTCAGTGATAAGCGCAACGCTTCCGTCAAGTCCCTTTCCGACTATCGCCGCCGTTGGAGCAAGCATCTCGGGCATTCCCGGACCGCCCTTGGGGCCTTCATAGCGAATTACGACAACGTCTCCCGCCTTTATTTCGCCGTTTAAAATAGCGTCGCAGGCGGGCTGTTCTCCGTCAAACACACGCGCCGTGCCGGTAAAGTCCATCATCTCGGGCTTTACAGCGCCCTGCTTTACAACCGAGCCGTTCTCCGCGAGGTTTCCGCTGAGTATGGCGATTCCGCCGTCCTTTCTGATAGGCGACTCAACCGTATGAACAACAGTTCCGTCAGCATTTCTCGCAGCCGCTATGCGCTCCTTCTGAGTTCCGCTTACAGTCAGAACGTCTTCGTTGATATGTCCGCCCTTTGCAAGCTCCTTGATTACCGTCTGAATTCCGCCGACGTCGTTCAAGTCGGTAATGAACACACTGCTCGCGGGATTGAGCTTGGCAAGCTGGGGAGTTTTTCTGCTCATTGCGTCGATATCGGAAAGCTTGATATCTACTCCCGCCTCATGAGCAATAGCAAGGAGGTGAAGAACGGTATTTGAGGAAGCGCCTATCGCCATATCTGTAGCCAAAGCGTTCTCCATATTCTTCTTGGTAAGTATATCCAACGGACGGATATTCTGCTTTACAAGCTCTACAACACGCTCACCTGTTTCTTTAGCGAGACGGCGGCGCGCGGAATTTACCGCGGGCTCCGTTCCGGCAGTCGGAAGCGCAAGTCCTATCGCCTCGGTAAGGCAGTTCATCGAGTTTGCGGTGTACATACCCGAACAGGAGCCGCAGGTAGGACAGGCGTTGTTCTCATAGTCCTTGATAACGTCATCGCCTATCTCTCCGCTTGAGTACTGTCCTATTGCCTCGTATATCTCAGAGTAGCCCACTCTCTTTCCCTGCACACAGCCGGGATTCATAGGCCCGCCGCTTACAAAAATAGAGGGCAGGTTCATTCTTGCGGCTGCCATAACCATTCCGGGAACAATTTTATCACAGTTCGGAATGAAAACAACTCCGTCAAGCGGGTGAGCCGTAAGCATTACTTCGATGCTGTCCGCTATCAGCTCGCGCGAAGCAAGAGAATACCTCATGCCCTTGTGATTCATGGCAAGACCGTCGCAGACACCGATCGTAAAGAACTCAAACGGAACTCCGCCCGCGTTTCTTATTCCGTCCTTTACATAGCGCGAGATCTCATGAAGATGCTGATGTCCCGGCACGTAGTCGCTTGCCGCGCAGACAACGGCTATAAACGGCTTGTTCATTTCGCTGTCGATAACTCCGAGCGACTTTAATACCGCTCTGTGAGGAGTTTTTTCAACTCCCTTTTTGATAAGATCACTTCTCATTTTAATTATCCTTTCATATTATACGGTAAGACCGTTATATTGTTTTTACGCTTTATGCAGCATTGCCGCGCCGATAATTCCCGCGTCGTTTCCGAGGCTGCAAATAACAATCTCGGTATTTTTCGCGCTGTTTTTGGAATACACCTGCTTCGCGACAGCCTCCTTAAGCGGGTTCAACAGAATTTCTCCCTCATTGCAGACTCCGCCGCCGATACAGAGAATCTCGGGCTGAAACGTGTTTATAACGTTTGTAATTCCGCAGGCGAGATATTTTACATAATCATCGGTAACGGTTTTTCCGACAGCGTCTCCCGCCTTCATCGCCTTATACGCTGTCCGAGCTGAACATCTGCCGTCCTCTTTTATTATCGCGTTTATAAGACTTTGCGGATTCTCTTCGCCCGCCATTAGCGTCATTCTTACAAGTCCTGTTGCCGAAGAATACGCCTCAAAGCAGCCGCGTCTTCCACAGCCGCACGGCGCTCCGTCCACGGCAATAACCGTATGTCCTATCTCTCCACCGGCGAAATTTGACCCACGGTAAATTTTCTTATCGATGATAATACCCGCGCCGACACCTGTTCCGAGAGTAATGACAACCGCATTTTTCGCGCCCTTTGCCGCGCCCGACATAAACTCTCCGAAAGCCGCGGCGTTTGCGTCGTTATCAAGGTATACCGGAATTTTAAACTCTTCCTCAAGATCGGCCTTTACAGGAGAGTTGTCAAATCCTAAATTACTGCAGTTTTCGACTACTCCGCTTTCGCTGTTGCATACCCCCGGAGAACCTACTCCTATGGATCTTGCCTCGGAAACATCGATTCCGGCTTCTTTACAAGCCGCGATCACGGCTGATTTTATAACCTTAAGCACATCCTTGTATGCGAGAGAATTGCCCGAGGAATTTGTTTTGATTTTTGAGCGCGCAATGATTTCGCAGCTGTCGTTAACGATCCCGCAGGCAATGTTTGTTCCGCCTATGTCAACACCTATGTAATATGCCATAAACTACCCCACACAACGATTTAATAACCAAGCTGTTGGTTTACGATTATCACCTTTATTCTGTCGGGAACACGCTGCTGCCCTAAAAAGACATATGAACAGCATATCCTCGCATCACTGCGGCAATGCCGGCATTCTCCCGTTTGAGCGCACGGCGTCTGACAGTTGAGCCGTACCGTGTTCTTTGGCGCCGCAATTTTCTCAACTCGGAGCTTTGCCTCGTCACGGTCTTTTACGATCTTATTTACTCCCGCGACGATGATAACCTGCTTCGGTCCGAAAATCATCGCCGAAACGCGGTTTCCGTTTCCGTCAACGTTGTACAGCTCGCCCTCTTCGGTCAATGCGTTTGTGCTTGAAAAAAAAGTATCCGAAACAAACGCCTTTCTGAAAATATCGCCGACCTCCTCGGGAGTTTTTCCCTCGGAACGGTCGAGATATATTCCCTTATATTCGGACATCAGCAGCTCCGATACCCCGCTTTCCTTAAGCGTCATTGAGCCGCCCGCGGTTATCAGCTTATCATCTTTGATAAGCTCCCGAATCAAGTCAAAAAGTTCTTCTTTGCTCTCCGCATAATACGGCTTCATTTTGTTTCTGCGAAGAGCTTCCATAGTGCGAATAATCCTATCGTCCATAAACACCTCCGAAAATTACAGCAAGCCTGCCTTTTGCTTAATCGTAATTATTGAATTGTCCGAGATATCAAATCCTCCGTCCGCGGTATATTCACCGTATGGGATATAATATTCCGCCGGAGACGACCCGTAATCAACCAAGTATAAAAAAGAAGCCAAATGAGAGCTAAATTCCTGCGAATTCGCGTTGGTTTCACAATCGCTGATAATTGAGGAAAAGAAAGAGCTGAGGCGGGCGCTGTCAAGCTCGCGGAAATTCTGGTTTATAAGACTTGAAAGAATGTCGCCTATTATATTGAAACGATAAAGCTCTCCCTCGCCGAAATCCGCCTGCATTATATATCTGAACAGAGCTTCGGCGGAAAACAACTTATCACCCGCGTTTATGATCTCGGCATTAATTTCATCGGTTATAATAACGGTTTTCGGAACATTGTACTTTACATTTCCGAAAGACTGAACAATATCTGTAAAGACATTTTGATCAAACATCGCGTACGATTCGCACTCAACGCCCGTGATATCCTCAACAACGTCAACAATTCCCTGTCCGCCAAGCGTGCCGTATATATCAGTAAGCGTCATTCCTTTGGATTTTACACTTATTCCCGAAGACAAAGGAATTAAAACGATACGGTTTTCAACAGCGTTATATTCTATCAGCAAAAAAAGCTCCGGATTATCCGACGCCCCCCGGGAAAGCATAAACAAAGTGTTGAAATTGTCCGCCTCGGTAGGTCTGTAGTTCTCTGTAAGCCCGCTGTTACTGTCAACTCCTGTCTGAGTTTTCTCCTCGGGAAACAAATACCACCGAAATGCTACTACAGCAACAACCACAAAAGCGATAGTAATTCCAAACGCCGTAAAATATATATACCAGTTACTTTTTCTTTTAACCGCCATAATAATCCTTTCCTTTATGAGCCGGACGACTCAAACAGTATTGACATTTTATGATAGATGTAATATAATTAATAATGTATTTATATATCTTTAAAAACAACCCAGTTATAGTATAACACATTTTTCCGAAAATTTCAAGCGGTGAGGTGCATATTGATGAATAATTTTTATCAAAGGACGTGGGCAGAGATAAATCTCGACAATTTACGCGATAATATCGCGGTTTTGCGTGATCTATCCCCCTATAAAAAGATTATCGCCGTTGTTAAGGCAAACGCTTACGGTCACGGTGACATTCAATGCGCACAAGCACTGAACGAGTGCGGGATAAAGAATTTTTGCGTATCAAATATGTGGGAAGCTCAGCGGCTTTATGACGCAAAAATTGACGGTGAGATACTGATTTTCGGCTATTGTGATATCCCACTGATCATGGAAAATATTGACAAAAATTTTGTATTTACAGTTGGCGATGTTGAATACGCCAAAGATCTCTCATACGCGGCAAAGGGCAAAAAAATTCCCGTAAACATAAAGCTCGATACGGGAATGAGCCGCGTCGGAATAAACACAAAAGAACAGCTTGACGAGATTTTGAGCTTAACAGGACTTGACTGCCGCGCCTGCTATACTCATTTTGCCGTTTCAGACAGTCTTGACGAAGATGATATAGCGTTTACCAACGCTCAACAGAAAAAATTAGCGGAGATCTGCAAGAGCCGCGGACTTAAATTTCACTCACAGAACAGCGGCGGTATAATATATCACAAGGATTTCGGAGGAGATTATGTCCGTGCGGGTATCATAATGTACGGACAAAAGCCCGACGCGCGTTTTCCCGTGCCCGACGGAATAAAACCGATTTTCTCTCTGAAAAGCGTAGTGTGTCAGTTAAAAACCGTTCCCGCGGGTACAACAGTGAGCTACGGCAGGACATTCACTGCAAAGCGCGATACAAGACTTGCCCTTATTCCATGCGGATATGCGGACGGCTTTAACAGACGGCTTTCGGGAAATTGGAACGTAATGATAAACGGACAGTACGCTCCTGTCTGCGGAAGAATTTGCATGGACCAGACGCTTATCGATGTAACGGATATCCCCGTAAAAATCGGAGACGAGGTGACGGTTTATTCGGACGAATCAGATGGCGGATGCTCCGTTACACAGGCCGCCGAAACAATCGGAACGATAAACTACGAGCTTTTATGCGCTATCGGAACGCGCGTTCCGCGAATCTACATAAAGAATGGTGTAAAGACCGAAATTCAGCGATATTTATAATATGACAGCATTAAAATCTCCCGAAATCTATTCGGGAGATTTTTGTGTTTAATAATTACAGCGCGCAAAGTACTCGGCAATTCCTTGAGCGATCGCGTTCGCCATTTTTGCCTGATTCGCGTCGTTTGCCATTACAAGACACTCGCGCTCGTTTGAAACAAAGCCCATTTCAACAAGCACCGACGGGAAGCTGTGCTCAAGTGTAACCTGATAGTAACTGTACTTCTCACCGCGGTTACTCTTCGTACCGTCGGAATAATAATTTTCAAAAAATTGACTGAGATTGTCAGTAATAGACTCCGCAAGGGGTTGTGACCACGGCGTAAAGTAATAAGCCTCCGTTCCGTGAGCCGTGGTATTTAAACTCGAGTTGCAATGAAGCGAGATAAACATATCGGCATTGTACTTTTTTGCCTCTCTCGGACGATATAAGGTAATATATGTCATGCTTTCCGTCTGAAAACGTACAACATTTGCGCCGAGAGCCTCGAGAACGCTTGCAAGCTTTTTGGACATCGCAAGGTTTATTGACTGTTCTGTAACACCTCCGATAGCTCCGGGGTCAAAGACGCTCGCGCCGGTATATCCGTGACCGGGGTCAATAACAATGGTTTTTCCGGCAAGTGAGGAAGTAGGCACAGGGAAATAGATCCTGAGTGCTCCGTTTTCGTCATATTGAGTAATAGCCCCGCTGTATATTCCTGCCTGACGAAGAGTAAGCTTCAGCCTGAATTTCGGGATCCCGTTTTCCTCAACGATCTCCCAGACGCCGTCCCTGAACATCGAGCAGCCGCTGAAGTCCGGAAGCGCCGTAACGGAAGTTACATTATCAAAAGTTATATAAATATACTGGGCATTGAATTTGCTTACCGTAAAAGAACCTGCCGAGGAGCTTGAAAAACTCTGAGAGGTCGTGATATTAAAGCTTATCCTGTTATCAAGCGTGAAAGAAAGATAGCTTCTTCCGCCGGAGTTTCCGGCTTCATTTACAACAAGCGCGTTATAACCCAAACCGGTACTGTCAAACAGCTGAACATCACTTGCGTTATAGCGTCTGCCCGAATCCGTGATAATATAACCGTCAGAGGACGATTTATAGTAATCAAGCGTACCCGCCGGCTGACGGAAAAGAAGCGGAGTAGGAATTCTGCCGGTGGTCTTTGCGTCGAATATCTCACAATCGTTGGTTATTATCTTTACATATCTGACAAGTGTTTCACTGTCTATAACGGGATCGATAGTTCCGACAACCTCGCCTGTTCCCGCTGAGGACTGATCGGGTATAAGTTCAGCCTTGATATCGGGTCTTACCGGCTCGGGCTTTGCCTCGATAGTAACCTTTCCTCCGATCATGGTTTCATTATAGCCCTTATATTCGGCGTAAAAGCTGATATTTCCGAGGTACTGCTCTACTCCGATAATCCCTTCATCAACGACATAATAGCCGACGAATTCCGAATACGTTCCGTTTGCGTCAACCTGTTCGGAATTTGACTGTTCAATAAGTTTAACCGTCTGACCGTTTATGGTAGCCGTAACAGTGGAACCGCTGTACGCAATAGCCACAAGCGGGATCAGCGTTCCGCCTTCAACAATAACATTTCCCGTGTTTTCTATAGATTTAAGCACGTCAACTTTGCGCTCAATATTGTAAACTATTTTCTTTCCTTTGTGCTCGAAGGTAAACTGATTTTTTCCCACCTCGAGTTCTTTCTGGAAATAGAAATTTCCCGCCTCATTCAGCGTTATCTTAACACCGTTGAAATACACGTCGAAGTTTTCGTCAAAGGTTCCCATAAACTTTTCCGACATATTGTAAGTAACATAATTCAGCTGCGTCGGGGTGACCATTTCCAGATCTTCAAAAAGTGTTTCGGTATTTATCTTACCGTCAAAATAACTTTTAAGGGTCGTTGTGCTGTTAAGTGTGTTGTTGCGGAGGGTCGAAAGCGAGTTGAACGCGCTTCCGCCGTGATTTTCAAAACTTTCGTCCATAACCGCAAGCTGACGCAGGATCTGATCCTCATTCCACTTAACGCCTATTCGGTCGTTGAAATGATAAACATACAGCTTTGCGCCGGATCTTTCCGAAAGGTTATACCACCATGATATCACCTTTTCAAAATTAAGCTGGGCATTTTCGGTCGAGCCGTACGCCATTACCATTACGAAATCGCAAAGTCCGCTTTCAATATATTTTTTTGTATCGCTGTTTCCGTCATAGTAAGCGGAAACTGTGTCGCTTGTATCGGAGCCTTCTTCATTTCTGCTGGAGTTTGCCCACATATCCTCTATCATAACGCCCGCGGCAACGGAGTTATTAGTCTTGTGTATAACCTCGCAGACAGTTCTGAACATATACTCGTTTATCTCGTACAGCCACTTTTCATAGCCGATCCCCGAGCCGGAAGCAAGATAAACGGAATAAGTATCCTCTGAGCTTGTCGTATAATAATCCGTAAGAATTATACCGTCGCAGGCGTATTTTATAACAAATTTATGAGCCGCAGCGGAAAAGCCCTCTTTAAGTCCGCCGCCTTCTTCAATAACTTTATTGAGAAGAGAGTTGACATCTATCGTCACATATGCCGAAAGTCCGGCGTTATGAGCTTCTTCAACAGCTTTCTCAATAATTCCGCTTTCATCAAGCTCAAGGCTGTAGTAACTCACATCTTCCGAAGCGGAAGAGATAATAACCGCGTTCATTCCGTAACCGATGACCTCTGAGCAGACGTCGGCTATATTTTCCTCGGTAAAATCAACTTCGGGGGTAATAAATACCGCCCTCATATTATCCTGCAAAAATACCTTGCTTTCCAGATCCTGGGAAACTTGTTCCTCCTGTGAGTCTTCGGAAACATCTTGTGAGGTACCGGGCAGCGAGTTTGCGTCTCCGAAAGCTGTTCCCGCCAGCATAGTAAACGCAACTAAAACCGATGTAATTTTAAGTAAAAATTTCTTCATTATATATCACCATTTTTTTCAAACGCATTTTTTAAAGCTTCTTTTTCAGATCCTACCCGCTCTGAAACCGAGCTTGACGGCTTAAACAGGCTGTTGTAGGAATATAGACAAATACCGGAATAGTATTCAAGCTCTCGTGCGGATAAATACTGACGCACGAGAATATCACTGTCAGTGATCCATTCAAGCTTTCCCGAAGCACCCGCGTATGTATCTTCCAGTCCGATTTTTGACGCCGAAACGCCAATTACAAGCGGAACATTACCGCTTCGGGCTATTGCATTCCACTCAGCGCAACACTTTTCATACGGCTGAGAGGAATTGTTAAATCCGAAATAAACCTGCGGCATGATAATGTCAAGATATCCGGGCTGCGAGCACCATTTTTTCACGTCGGCGTACATAGCGGAGTAATTGTTGTTTACATTTCCCTGACAGCTGACGCTGAACAGCATACTTTTGTTTACGCTTTTGAGCGCCTCATATATGGATGAAACGAATTTATCGCAGTTTGCAAAACGAAAATCAGAGAGTGAGGAATAACCGCTTGCTCCATACGCCTCCGCATCGAAAGAAGCGTCTGTGGTGGGATAGAAATAATCGTCGATATGTATTCCGTCGACATCGTAATTTGCCGCGATTTCCACAACCCCGTCGGCAATAAGCCGTATGACCTCATCATACGCCGGATTCAAATAATAATAACCGTTTACAAGAACAGCGCGTGTTCCTCCGCCTATCCAGCTTCCGATCTTATACCCGCCTTCACGTCCCGCGTCTGCTGAAGAACACGCCCTTAACGGATTTATCCACGCGTGTATGGACAAATTCCGCTTGTGCGCTTCTTCAATCGCGATTTTAAGGGGATCATAACTTCCTCCGAGATATTTTGTTCTCGGAAACAGCGACGAGCTGTAATAGGCATCTCCATGAGAACGTGCATGAACATAAACCGTGTTTATGCCAAAATCAACGCAATTGTCAAAAACCTCGCTTATGGAACTTCTGAACGCGCTTTCTGTTGAGCTTGACATCGAAGCGAACTCAAGATAAGAGATCCATACGCCCCTGATCTCAGCATAATTCAAGGCTTTATAGTCATTAGTAGGCGCCACGGATGGAGTTTCAGGAACTGATGAGCTTGAAGAGCTTGATTTTGGTAGGCTTGAACTTTGTGAGACGGAACTCGACGAGCTTGTTTTTGTCGAACTTGAACTTGACGAGCTTTGTTTTGACGAGCTCGAGCTTGACGAGCTTTGTTTTGACGAACTCGAGCTTGACGAGCTTTGTTTTGACGA
>JAFLUF010000002.1:35136-69459 GCA_022508925.1 Oscillospiraceae bacterium
AGCTTGACGAGCTTTGTTTTGACGAACTCGAGCTTGACGAGCTTTGTTTTGACGAGCTCGAGCTTGACGAGCTTTGTTTTGACGAGCTTTGTTTTGACGAGCTTTGTTTTGACGAGCTCGAGTTTGACGAGCTTTGTTTTGATGAACTCGAACTTAATGAACTTACATTTGATGAACCTGAACTTGATGATGTTGATGAACTTCCGACATCTACCACATTAACGATACTGTCATTTTCAACACCGGTTTGAGAGCAGCCGCTTATAACAAAGGCAACAGCAAGAAGCCCGGCTAAAATTTTCTTTTTCATATACTTTCACCCAATTATGCTATGTATTATATTATATATCTATACACAGTAATTTTATCATATTCGACACAAGTTGTCAAGCGGTTTAAACAAAAAGAGTGCAGAAAATTCTGCACTCTTTAGAAATTTATTCTTCCATTTGCTTTCCGAAATACAGAGCCGCTGCCTGAACAAGAGCCGATTGCTCTGCTGTCGCGGTATTTGTGGTATTGTCGGAGCTTAGCATTATTACCGCGCCGTTTACATCTCCCGAAGCCAATATCGGCGAGCATGCGAGCGCGTATCTGTCCACGCCTTCAATGGGATTGAGCTTTTTGTCGTTATCGCCTTTAAGCACATATGACTTACGCTGTTCTATCAGATCCTCAAGCGAACCGGAAACTCTCCGCTCGATAATTTCCTTTTTGCTCATTCCCGATACCGCGATAACATGGTCACGGTCGCATATAACAGCGGGACAACCTCCTACTTTTGACAGAACATCGGCATATTGTGAGGCTGTAGAGCTGATCTCGCCCACGGGAGAATATTTCTTGAAAATCACCTCTCCCTCGGGACTTGTATAGATCTCGAGCGGATCTCCCTCCCTTATCCGCATTGTTCTGCGGATCTCCTTTGGTATTACAACGCGTCCGAGGTCGTCGATCCTGCGGACAATGCCGGTAGCTTTCATATATTTTATTCCTCCAATATTTTAAGATATTTGTTGTCGGAAGTTATTGTCTGCCATTTACAAAATTTTATTCATTTTTTCGACATCATTCTCTTCAAATAAATCTAAATAAGGAAATTTAATATTGGAGAAACGGAATTATTATGTATTTTTATTAACCTATCGATTATATAAAACCAAAAATCAGGATTTTTCAGCAGCCTGAAGATTTGAAAGCTTGCGCAAAAACCAAATCGCAAACGGCAGTGACGCGGCAGTTGTAAGCACGTCGGCGATAGCCTGAGAAAGCTGTATTCCGAGCAGACCGTGAGTGGCGCTAAGGATAAGCAGGATCGGGATAAAAAACAGCCCGCTCCGCATCATTGAAAGCAATGTCGCTATCCCCGATTTTCCCGCGCTCTGAAACATCATGTTAGAGCAAACCGCGACCGGCTGTAAAAACTGCCCGATAAACTGCGCCGATAGAGCAAACGTTCCTATTCTGATAACCTCGGGATCGTCTCTGAATAATCTTACCAGATCAGAGGAAAAGATAAGTCCTATCAACGCAACTGTTCCGAGCAGTATTTCACCGGCAATAAGCGTAAAGATAAACGCGCTTTTTACCCTGCCGTATTTTTTCGCGCCGTAGTTGAAGGCGCAGACCGGCTGAAAACCCTGTCCAATTCCGAGAGAAGTCGCAAATGTGAAGAAGCATATCCTGTTTACAATAGACATTGCCGCGATCGCCTCATCGCCGTATGCCTCAGCGCTGTTATTAAGAAGCATTGTCGAAATGCTTGTAAGTCCCTGACGGACAAGACTCGGAAAGCCGGTTTTGCAGATGTCAAACCAATCAATGAAATTCTTGGAAATCATTCTAAACGAAATTTTTCCGGAAGTTTTTCCGCTAAAAAACATCGCCAACAGTATCCCGAAGCTTATACATTGAGAAACAGCGGTAGAAATTCCCGCGCCCGTTACCCCGAATTTGTAAACGCTCATCAGAAGCCAGTCTCCGAAGATATTGAGTATTCCTCCCGAGGCAAGTCCGACTGTAGCTAAAACCGCCTGCCCCTCAAATCTCAGGACATTGTTCAATACGCAGCTTGCGCACAAAAACGGCGCGGCGATAAGAATATAGATCGCGTAGCTTCTCGCGTACGGCAGTATGGTGTCGGTACTTCCCAAAAGCTTCATAAAAGGGTCGATGAATATTATTCCGAAAACCGCAATAATCGCTCCTGAAAGCAACGCGGCGAAAAATCCCGTCGAGCTGTATCTCGACGCTTTTTCAACATCCTTTGCGCCAAGAGCGCGTGAGCTGAGACTTCCCGCGCCCTGTCCGAACATAAAACCAAACGCCTGCAAAATGGACATAAGACCGAAAACGATACCAACCGCGCCCGAAGCGCTTGTTCCGTAGGTTCCGAGGAAAAATGTATCCGCCATATTGTATACGCTTGTGACAAGCATACTTAAGGTAGTCGGTATTCCGAGCTTTATAACAAGTTTAGGAATAGGCGTCTCGGTCATTTTTTTATATTGGAGTTTTTCTCTTTCGGCTATATCCATTTCATTACCCTGTTTCTTTTTATAATTTCATTGTTGCTCGTCAAATCTTGTACGAAGCTTTTCAAGCGCTTTTTTCTCTATCCTTGAAATGTATGAACGTGAAATTCCCATCTGCTTTGCTATTTCGCGCTGAGTCATAGGCTTTATAACTTTTCCGTTTTTATCGGCTACTCCATAACGCTTGCAGATTATTTCGCGTTCGCGCCCGTCAAGCTCTTCCGAGATAAATCTGTACAGCTTTTCACTGTTGATCTTAAGCTCGGCTGACTGCTCAACATTTATGTCGCTGCTGTAAATATCCTCAATCGTAAGCGAATTTCCCTCCGCGTCGCAGTCAATAGGCTCGCTTAAAAACACTTCTTCGCGGCGGTGTTTTATTTTCCGGAAGTACATTTTAATTTGGTTAGCAATTACACACCTTCGGAAACATAACTATATCAAGATCCCGTTGCAGTGGTCTATCTCATGCTGAATGATCTGCGCGGTAAAATCCGTATAGGTTTTGATGCGGGACTGAAGCTTTTCATTTTCAAATTTCACCTTTATTGATCTGTACCGCTTTGCTTTGCGTGTCCCGCTGAGCGACAGACAGCCTTCCTCGGCTTCATAAGCCCCGGAGCATTTTATGATTTCGGGATTGAACATAACCGTATACACGCCGTTATCGTTAAACACGATTATGCGCTTTGAAACGCCTATCATATTCGCCGCCATTCCGACACAATGCTCCGAGTTCGCCTTAAGCGTATCGAGCAAATCAAGGGCAGTCTGTATGTCCGATTCGTCTGCTGCCTGTGATTTCATTTGCAGAATAAACGTATCATGTATGATTTCTCTTATCATCTGTTTGCACTGCTTTCGATTTCCTGAAGCTCAAATCTGTATTTCTGACAGGCGTCGGGATATTTCTCCCGGTCAACCTCTTCCAAAAACATTCTGAGAGGACGCACCCACAATGCTCCGTCACCGTACAGCTTTCGGTAGACGATCATTTCCTCATTGGTTTCTGAGTCTAAGGCAACAGCTTCCGCGAGATAATAGTCACCCTTAAAATGTCTGTAAATTCTGCCAAGCTTTATCTCCATATCCGTTCCTCTCACTCCATTTTATTTAAAAACGCACTGAGAAATCTGTGCGCCAGACTTCCCTGAAATATCTCGCGTTCAACTTCATCTATGGTAAACCACCTCGCGCTGTCCACTTCTTTCTCGGCAATATGGAGTTCTTCTGTGTTAGCGACACACGAAAAGTTAAGCATAAGGGTGTTGCTCGGCTCAAAAAACTCGCTTTTATTGAACTTCACATCTTCGACCTCTACTCCAAGCTCCTCCAGAACCTCACGCTTAACAGCATCTTCCGCTGACTCTCCTCTGTTTACATAGCCCGCGACAAGAATATATTTATCCCTGCCGTACTGTTTTATCAGCACGATCTTATCATGCTCCGGGCTTAAGACCACCATACTTACCGCGGTGTTGTAAATTGGAAAACGAAACTTGCCGCAGCTTTCACACCAGCTGACCTCTCCCTCTCCGTCAAGCGCTTTCATTACAAGTCTTGTTCCGCATTCATAACAGTAATTCATCATTTGCGCTCCTCTCTTTATCCAAATTATATCTTATCACATTTCCCGATCATTGTCAACAATAAGCTCCCAATAGTATTTTCTGTCGCATACAGGAAAATCGTCCAGAACACCGTGCTCGGGGTCATAAAATACGCCGTCAAGGTACAGCGACCAATGCCAGCACCTCGGAGTTTCAAGACTCAGAAGAGCGCAGTGCGGCAAATCGGCTTTTGTCTGCGCCTGCTTGCGCTCGGGGGAAAGCGTTATTCCGTTATCCGAGAGCACTTGTTTCATTTCCCTAAGTGTTGTTTCGCGGTCGTTTTTCAGATATTCGCAGATTCTCTCCGGACTTGTATCCAGAAGCATTGCCAGAACCGCCTGCCCGCATTGCAGATCTGTGGGCTCATGAATATAGTTTACTATCATAATTATTCTTTAATATTACAATTCAACCGTCTTTTCAAAAGGCGAGCCGCCTTTGGCAACACGTTCCACACGCGTAACGTTACCAAACGCTGTTGCTCGAGTCGTGCGATACTTCTGTATCACACGCTCCTTAAAGAAAAGACGGTTGATTTTTTTACTTAGCTCTCTGCACAAGTATATCGATCATTTCGCCGACATTTTTCATTCCGCTTACCTCGCGCATTGTAAAACGCATTTTAAACGCCTTTTCAACCGCCGCGATAAGACTGATATGCTCAAGACTGTCCCATGCTTCAATATCGTCGGCAGTTGTACTGTCTGAGAGTTCGATCTTCTCATCGTCAAAAACGCTTCTGAAAACATCCGTCAGTTTTACGGTTATTTCTTCCCTGTTCATAAAATCACTCCTCATTTACAGAAATTACTTTGTTTTTATATTCGTAGTCCGCTGTCCGAAGCCGCCATACAGTGCTTCCGTTATCGTCCGAGATCTTATCAAATCCGAATTTTTCATACAGATCCTTTACCATTGAATTCTTTTTGGTCGGATAGTAATAACCGACGATCTCGGTTATTCCGGCTTGTTTAGCCTGCCTTACAAGCTCGTCCAGCATCGCAAGCTCCATATCGCGCTTTAAAACACGACAGCTCATCAGCCAGAGGTCTATATGAAGCTTCTCATTGTTCTTACGGCCGATCACGACTGAAACAATACCGTTATCGCCGAATTTATCGCAAAGCCTTCCGCAAAGGCGGATATACGCGGGATCTTTCGCGCACGCCTCCATTTCGCTCTGAGTATAACGCTTTGTGGTAAGATTGAACTGATTGCTTTTGTTTGTAAGCTGTGTGATGCGCGGAATGTGTATCTCATCGAAATCGCGTATCTGCGCTTTCATTTCAAGACTTAACAAAAACTCTCCGTAATTCGAGTATTTTTTCTCAAGAGAGGCTCTCTCGGCATTCGCGCGGTACATTTCATTGCGCTGAGCGTCATCTTTTGAAAGCGTAGTCACTTCAAAAAAGCCAAGCCTGTCAAGCGCCTTTACGCATTCTTCGGGACTGTCGAAATCAACAACAGCCGCCTCGGGTAGCTGTGCGCGGACGATCTCACGCTCGGCGGGATTGTCATCCACAAAAACAATACTCTCCGGCAAAAGATTAAGCTCGCTTTCGGTCTCCTCAAGATTAAGCCATTTTTCATTCCAGTTTGCTTTTATACAGGCAAAATCCTCGGGTTTTAATATCCCGTCGGGATGTTCAAGTCCCAAAAGCGCGTTTTCGCGGTCATTTTTCGAGCAAACCGTAAGCAGAACACCAAGCTTTTTATGCTCTTTAAAATACTCCTGAACAGCTGAAAAAGTCTGTCCCTCGCTTGTTTCACTGCCTATCTCAATGCCGGACTGTCCGTCGTCGCCGATGACTCCACCCCAGAGAGTGTTGTCAAGATCAAGCGCGAGAAGCTTTTTGTTCCTGCCCATGATAGAACAAATTATCTTTGACAGATTAAACGCAAAGTCGGGTATCGCGTCGAGGTTCATCGCGTATTTATACAAATGCCAATATCGCGGCTGTGACCACCTTTCCAGCCCGTAGGACGCGGAAACATAATTTATATCGTTGATGTAGAAGTTCTTATGCGTTTCGGAATAATCGTAGAACTTGCAGTTAAGGCGCGTTATGAAGTCGATTTTTCCGTAAGAACAGCCTGCCTCGCGGTTTCCCATAAGCCTGTAATACGGAAGCTCGAAGTTGTTTTGAATGATCGGACAACCGAATCTCTCCGAAAGCGCCGTCCACATCTGCTCAAAGCGAGAATACTCGCTGTCAAGCTTTGTGTTTACCTCTTCTCTGCTCTCAAGTATCTCGGGAAAGCTTTCTATGTTTCGCGTCGTCGTGTGAATAAAAATCAGTTCGGGTCCAAACGCGCTGAGCTCGTCATTCCCGAAAACCGCGTCGTTATAGTACTGAGCGTACTCCGACTCGTAAAACTCGGGAGCTATCCCGCGCTGTCTGAGAAACAGCTCGAGAATCTTTACTATATCAGAAGTCGTCGAGCCGCCAAGAACAGCGATCTTCAGCTTTATCGCTTCATTTTCGCGCTCTTTAAGTATGCGCAGCAGCTTTTTCTTATCCTGCAGTATCTTTGTGCCGTCAAAGGGCGGCGTAAGTTCAGTCAGCATAACTTCTCCTTAACACAGAGTAATCAACAAAACAAGGGGAAACCCCGCAAGGGTATCCCCGTAATATTTTAATACAGCTCTTTGAGATTAGACTCGTTTGTTGAGCCAGTAGCGCTGAAAGTGTTCATAACAAACACAAGATCGGTAATGCCGTAATTTTTCGCGATTTCGACCGCGTTTACCTTGTTGCGCATATCGATTACGATTATCTCCTCAAAGGAGCTCGTAAGGAAAGGCACAAAAGCGTTTCCGTAGCTGTCCTTGATTATCATAAGCTTTCTGCCGTTTTTGCAGTCGGTCGTAACGTGTTTTATATCGTTATCAAGTCCGAATATCAGATACCACTCCGACGGGTCATACAAATCTATTGTAGCGGGCAGCTTTACATTGGGATTTAAGACCTCTGTCATCTGAGTATCGTATTTTACCACATTGTAGGAATTTGGCGGAATATAATACGTAAAAGTATCGGGATTGTTCTTTATTCTCGAATCTCCGTTGCTGTAGTGATAAAGCGCACCCACAAAGCCCTCCCGTGTAACGGTCTCATACTCAGAAAGAGGCGTAAAGGAAACTCCCGCGGCCTTCGCAAACTCCTGCGCGGCATAATACGCTCCGAGCGGCTGCCAGTGGTGGTCTGTGCGGAAGAAAATATACTCGGACTTGTGCTTTTCAAATACGCTGTAAACATCAACGGGCGTTACTCCGGAAAGATACCCGTTTATATTATCTATATTGTCCTTTTCGCTTGCCATATACTTTTTATACTCGTTGGGAAGGTAAAATGACCCCGACGTCGGAGAAACAAGAGAATAGACCTTAACATCTCCGAGCAGCTCTTTAAACTTGTTAAGCTGCTTCGCATAATCCTGCCCTACCGCTTTTCCGCCGCCGTAAAGAGAAAACGTGCTTCCGTCATCAAATATCGCAAGACCTCCCGACAACTCGCCGTTGCCCATTGCGGGAGTCTGCGTTCCGGAAGAACTGCTTTGCGATTCCGAAGAACTGTCAGTTTTCTCCTCTGATGAAGAATCGACGGTTGAAGATGAATTCTCCGCTGAAGAATCGGAATCGACCGTTTCGGAAAAGCTGTTGTTTTCGTTCATGATAATATCGTTGATATCCGGCAGCGAGCCGTCATCAACAACAATATTACAGCCGCTTGAACATACAACCGCAAAAAGTGCTAAAACTGATGCAAGAATTTTTGTTGGATTTGTTTTCATAATGCTTTCCCCTTTTATTATTCTGAGCTATTGCTCTTAATTACTCCTCTATCTCGGGCAAAGGTCCCACAAAGTGCGCGCCGCCCTCGATATCAAAGCCAAGATGTCCGCGTACTTCGGCTATGATCTCCTTCCAATTGCTTCTCATTGGAACAGCGTCATTATAATATTCGGAAAATTTTTCGGTAAACTCACCGCTGAAATAACTCTCAACGGTAAACCTCGGACAGCTTGCGAGTTTTCTTTTTTCCTCAACGGAAACAGTCGGACGCTCAGCCGTGTTTATAAACACAGTGATACCCGCAAACACCGCAAGTATTGCCGCGATATTGAAAATGATCAATCCGTGCGGCGTTTTCTTTACATTTTTCTCCTGCTGCTCCATAAATCCTCCGATATGTTAAGCCATTAAAATCTCCAGTACAAAAAGGCGTCTGTCGTCGCGTCCACAAGCATGATACTGCTTAAAGCAAGCATTCCCATGCATAAAACCGTTCCGCTTACGGAAATAACCGTCCTTGCGGCATAGTTTTTCTCCGCGAGCTTTCCGAACGCTTTCATCAGCGGGAAAGTACAGATTATCGCAGCCGCGATGAGATATACGTTGCCGCACAGCGACGAAAGTTCAAACTCTCCGCCCCAGCCGTTCGGATTAAACGGAGTAATGTTTCTGAAGAATAATCCGAGCTCTCCGATATCCTCGAAATAAAAGATGCCAAATCCGATTATTATAACAAACTTGCTGTAGATATGCCGTATCACAAGCGGAATTTTGTTCATATTCTTTTTCCCGATACGGGTCTCAAGAAGTATAAACAATCCGTAGTACAGACCCCACAAGATATAATTCCAGCTTGCTCCGTGCCATATTCCCGTACAAAGCCATACAAGGAACAGACTTAAGTATTTGTTTCTCTTTCCGAAAAACGTAACTGGAAGCAGATAATCCCTGAAGAACGAGCCGAGGGAAATGTGCCAGCGCTGCCAGAACTCGGTTATGTCCTTACACAGATAAGGGTGGTCAAAGTTCTCGTTGAAATGAAATCCGAATATCCTGCCCAATCCGATAGCAATATCCGAGTAGCCCGAAAAATCAAAGTAGATGTACAGCGAATACAGAATAATTCCATACCATGAACCGGAAATCGTAACCGAGCTAATGCTCCCGCCAAACATATCCTCTACTATTCTAAAAAGCTGATCAGCGAGAAGCACCTTTTTGGACAGTCCGATCACAAATCTTGTCAGTCCCTGGCTGAAATCCTCAAGAGTTGTTCTGCGGTTGTCGATCTCCGCCGCGATAGTTTCGTAGCGGACGATCGGTCCGGCAATAAGCTGAGGAAACAGACAGACATACAAAAGCATCTTGAAAAAATTCTTCTGCGGCTGTATCTTTCCCCAATAGCAATCAACAATGTACGAAATGACCTGAAATGTGTAAAAGCTTATTCCCGCCATCAGAACGATCTCGGGCACCGGAAGGTCGGCGGAGAATATCGAGTTTATATTTCTCATGATAAACCCGCTGTACTTGAAAACGCCGATCATTCCTATATTGAATATCAGACCGCCCGCAAGACACAGCTTCTGGTATTTCTCCTGTTTGAACTTTCCGATCCCGAGCCCGACGAAATAGTTTACGACTGCGGAAAGAACAAGAAAAACCACCCGCGTCGGCTCTCCCCATGAATAAAACGCGAGCGAAAGTATGATAAGTACAGCATTCTTCGCCTTTATCGGCTTAAACACCATATACGCAACAAGGCATATCGGCAAAAACAGATATAAAAAAATAAGACTTGAAAAAACCATTTATACTCCATCCGACCTCAAAATCGGCAATATTTTGCAAATTACGCACAATTTCACATATATATTTATAGCACTTTTCAAGTGTCTTGTCAAGGCTTTTTTATAATATACGGGAAAATTTTTACGAAACGTTTGTTTAGTGATAATCAACAGCTAAAAAAGCCGAGTCGCGCAGTAGCAACTTCGCGCGACCCGACGCCCGGAAAACAATGACTTAAGTTAAGAGCATAAATGAGTTTTTGGAGAATTAAGGTAAAAATGTGGAAGAAATATTGTGACGTTGTTTACTTTCAGGCTTATCAGGATTTTTGTCAGCGTTATATGTAAATAGCCATTGTTATAAATAATACCGCATGATCATCCAAAAGGTTGCAATATTTTTAAAATTTATTCAGATTTTTATTTTGTGAGATACAGTAGGCTATTAGTTGCTTTAACCATAAGGGATTTGTTTTAGCAGTAAATTATTTTACCGAGGATATAACAAAAAGTTTGGATTTTTGCGTATATGCTATTGAAATTTTTTGTGAAATATGGTATGATTATAAATAGTGTAAATTGGGCGAGACGGTAAACCGCCAAAAAATTTTATTGCGTACCGACGGTACGGGAACGGAGCTATCAATGCCAAAGAAACAGGACATAAACAAAATTCTTATCATCGGTTCGGGACCTATCATAATAGGTCAGGCGTGTGAGTTTGATTACTCGGGAACACAGGCGTGCAAGGCGCTTAAGAAGCTCGGGTACGAGATCGTACTTGTAAACTCAAATCCGGCGACAATTATGACAGATCCCGATGTTGCGGACATAACCTACATCGAGCCGCTTAATCTTGACAGGCTCACGCAGATTATCGAAAAAGAACGTCCCGACGCTCTTTTGCCAAACCTTGGCGGTCAGTCGGGTCTTAACCTCTGCTCCGAGCTTGGCGCGGCGGGAGTTCTGGAAAAATATGGTGTAAAGGTCATCGGCGTTCAGCTTGACGCCATTGAGCGCGGCGAGGACAGGATAGAGTTTAAGCATACAATGGAAACGCTCGGCATTGAAATGGCGAGAAGCGAAGTTGCGTACTCGGTCGACGAGGCGGTCAAGATAGCCGAAAAACTACGTTATCCCGTAGTTCTCCGTCCCGCGTACACAATGGGCGGCGCCGGCGGCGGAATGGTGTACAATGTAGAAGAGCTTAAGATCGTCTGCGAAAGGGGGCTTCAGGCGAGCCTTGTGGGTCAGGTCCTGGTCGAGGAATGCATAAGCGGCTGGGAAGAGCTTGAGCTTGAGGTCGTTCGTGACGCCAACAACAACATAATCACTGTCTGCTTTATTGAAAACATAGACCCCGTGGGTGTTCATACGGGTGATTCGTTTTGCTCGGCGCCTATGCTGACTATTCCCGAGGACGTTCAGCTTGACTTACAGAAAAAGTCTTATAAAATTGTTGAAGCAATTCAGGTTATCGGCGGCTGTAACTGTCAGTTCGCGCGCGATCCTGAAACAGGACGCGTTGTCGTAATTGAAATAAACCCGAGAACATCACGCTCGTCGGCGCTCGCCTCTAAGGCGACGGGCTTCCCTATCGCGCTTGTTTCGGCAATGCTCGCGTGCGGTCTTACGCTCGACGAAATTCCCTGCGGAAAATACGGCACTCTTGATAAATACACTCCCGACGGAGATTATGTAGTTATCAAGTTTGCGCGCTGGGCATTTGAAAAGTTCAAAAACTCCGAGGATAAGATCGGAACTCAGATGAAAGCCGTCGGCGAGGTAATGAGTATAGGAAAGACCTATAAAGAGGCCTTCCAGAAAGCTATCCGCAGTCTCGAAACCGGAAGATACGGACTGGGCTTCGCCAAAAATTTCAACGAGCTTTCAAAAGAAGAGCTTTTGGACAAGCTGCGCGTTATTTCAAGCGAGCGGCAGTTTATAATCTATGAGGCGCTTCGCAAGGGCGCTTCTGTGGAAGAGATTTATCAGCTTACAAAGATAAAGCATTGGTTCCTTGAACAGATGAAGGAGCTCGTTGAAGAAGAAAACGATCTGCTTAAATTAAAGGGCAATGTTCCCGAAACCGATGTTCTTAAAAAAGCAAAGCAGGACGGCTTCTCCGACCGCTATTTAAGCCAGCTTCTGGACGTTTCCGAGGAGAATATCAGAAGCGCGCGGCTTAATGCGGGAATTTGCGAAGCATGGGAAGGAGTTCATGTAAGCGGAACTCAGGACAGCGCGTATTATTATTCGACCTACAATCTCGCCGAGGATAAAAGCCCGGTCAATACAGACAAGCCTAAAATCATGATTTTGGGCGGCGGTCCCAACAGAATAGGTCAGGGCATTGAATTTGACTATTGCTGTGTTCACGCGGCGCTTGCGCTGAAAAAGCTCGGTTTCGAGTCTATTATCGTAAACTGCAATCCCGAAACGGTTTCCACCGACTATGACACCTCGGATAAACTCTACTTTGAACCGCTTACGCTTGAAGATGTTCTTTCAATTTACGAAAAGGAAAAGCCCGTAGGAGTTATCGCGCAGTTTGGCGGACAAACCCCGCTTAATCTCGCGAGTGATTTGAAAAAGTACGGAGTAAACATTCTCGGTACATCTCCCGAGACCATTGATGAGGCGGAGGACAGAGACCTGTTCCGTGAAATGATGGACAAGCTCGGTATCCCTATGCCCGAAAGCGGAATGGCTGTAAATGTCAACGAGGCGCTTGAGATCGCGAACAAGATCGGATATCCCGTTATGGTTCGCCCGTCCTATGTTCTTGGCGGTCGCGGCATGGAAGTCGTACATGACGACGAGATGATGAGAGTTTATATGTCGGCGGCTGTGGGAGTTACGCCCGACCGTCCGATACTCATTGACCGTTTCTTAAACCACGCGACGGAGTGCGAGGCGGACGCTATTTCCGACGGAGAAAACTGCTTTGTTCCCGCGGTTATGGAGCATATCGAGCTTGCGGGAATTCACTCGGGAGACTCGGCATGTATTCTTCCCGCGAAAAATCTCTCGCAAAAGCACATTGACACGATAAAAGATTACACGAGAAAAATTGCCGTTGAAATGGGCGTTCGCGGACTTATGAACATGCAGTACGCGATCGAAGGCGATACGGTTTATGTTCTTGAGGCAAATCCGCGCGCATCACGCACCGTGCCGCTTGTATCAAAGGTGTGCGACATCAACATGGTGAAGATCGCGACCGATATAATAACCTCTCCGATTACAGGCAGAAAATCTCCCGTACCCGAGCTTCACGACCGTCAGATCGGTCACTACGGTGTGAAAGAAGCGGTGTTCCCGTTCAATATGTTCCCCGAAGTTGACCCGCTGTTGGGTCCCGAGATGCGTTCTACGGGCGAGGTCTTGGGTATTTCCCCGTCGTTCAGCGAGGCGTATTACAAGGCTCAGGAGGCTACCCAGACAAAGCTTCCGAACGAGGGCACTGTATTGCTGAGCGTCTGCGACCGCGACAAGCCCGAGCTTATTGAGATAGCCAAGGCGTTCAGCGAGCTTGGCTTTAAGATAATCGCGACTGGCGGTTCGTATTCGATGATAAAGGACGCGGGAATTCCCGTTGAGAAGATCTTCAAGATCTACGAGGGCAGACCGAATATCGCGGACGAGATCTCCAACGGGCAGATACAGCTTATCATTAACACGCCCGCGGGAAAATCCAGCGCGCACGACGACAGCTATATCAGAAAGTCAGCGATAAAGCACCGTATCCCCTACATCACAACAATGGCTGCGGCAAAGGCAAGTGCTGCGGGAATACGCGCGATAAAGGAAAATACGCATTTAGGAGTAAAATCACTTCAGGCACACCACGCTGATATAAAGTAAGTCAATAAAAAAATACGTGTTACTCTTAACGTCAAAGCAATAATATCAAACTAAATAGGATAAAGCGCTACTTAACATTTGTTTTAAGTAGCGCTTTTAATACATTACATTATACATAATTAAATTTAATCAAAACAATTATATATCCAAATTAGGATTATACGTTTCAGAGTTATGGAAAACTTTGTTCTTTAATTTCATAAGGCTTATAAAATTTTGATATTCTGTTCTTGGTAACTGTATTAACAACTGCATCAAGAAATGCTTTCTTATCAGGTATGGTAATTTCGAATGTCTTATTATCTCTTGTATTCCAAAGTATTCCTTTTTCAAGGTCAAGAGCAACTACATAGCAAGCACATTGCAGGAAATGCTCATGAGATAGTTCGGAGACAAATTTTAACTCGTAAACAATATCATCTTTCAAAACATCCGCATAACCTCGCGCCGAAAAGCTACATAAACCATCTTCTTGTTCGGCAAAGTCTATATAACAACTGACCTGAACATCTTCATCTCTTTTCAGCTTGGTATAAAGTCTGTCGGCAATCAAATTCTCTGACTCTTTAGTTACAAATGGCAACATAACCTGTGTACGATATCTTTCCAGATTTGTTTCCAATGAAACTAAAAACAAGATTTTTGATTCAAGATTCATTTTTTTGATTTTTTCAGACCATAAATTTTGTTTATTGGGATTTAGCTTCATATACAATTCAATATCCTTATCAATATCATATTTGTCAAAGTACATTGATTCCTGATATATGCCGATACACGGCGACAAATCAATCATTCCATCATTTTTCTTGACATTAATAATGTTATCTGATCCTTCCAACTGCTTGATATGTAACAATGAATAACATTTGTCGATATCTTCACGATATTTGAAATCAAACATATCCGAAATAGCCATATCAGATATCATGAGATTCTCATCAACAGCTGTAGACAGGGTTGACTCTGAAAGCATTGTCTCTCCGCTATTTACAAAAATGATCCTATCTTTTCCACGGCTTGCAGCAACACAAAAAATATTTCTCAATATTTCATATGACTGCTGCGGTTTATTAATACGTATTTCCCAATAGCTCTCAGTATAATCAAATACAACACACATCTTCCTTTCAAGTCCTTTACTACTGTCAAATGTAGTAAAAATAGCAGTTTTATCGTTAGGCTTTGTCGCTCCAAGAGAATCATTATCCGATATACTGGCATATACTGTTTCCTTATTGAATTTATCGGGATAATCAGCTTCCAACCGGTTCAAAACATTTGAGAGTGTTCCGTTGCGGGATCCTAAGCAAAGCACATTTTTAGTTTCTTGAGACACTAAAAATTCAACTACCTGCTCCTCATTCATTTCTTCAACAATACAGTTTGAATTTACACCTAAGATTTTCTTTCGCCATATTCTTCCAAGTTTTGCAGCCAAAATAGCAGATAAGCGGAAACATTTCGTAAATTCAAGCTTTAAATGCTCATCAAGGAATTGGTCTATAAATTCAACAACATTCAAATTAGTCTTATCATAAATTTTCTGCTCCATATCCCCTACAGCTATTATTTGAATATTAGGATTTGATGACTTTATATGTTGAAGCATTTCAGCAAATTCAGTTTCTATGTCCTGATATTCATCGATAATAAGTATGTCATATTGATCTATAACTGGTTTTTCAGCGTTAAAACGTGTAACAAGATCGTTTATTCCAACTTTAATTCCAACTCGGGATAGATACATATATGCAGTGCCGTGATAATTCTGAACTGTAACATTATTTCCCCTGATTTTTGATTGTGCATCAATTTTAAGCAACCTATTATATGTAAGATACAATATTTTTTTATACTTTGGCAGTCTATCACAAAGCAATTGTATTGCAGTAGTTTTACCGCTCCCTATACATGCATCTACAAGGATATTATTTCCTTCAAGTGCTTTCATAACAAAATCCTCTTGTTCATCTGAAAGTATTATATTAAATTTATTATACATAATTGTTCCTCATTTGATTTGATTAAAATGCTCTTAGCAAATACAACATACATCTGATATTATTGTAGATACTTCATTTATGTATTATTATAACTCTTGGTCTTTTATTCGTGTATGTTTACGGCTTTTTTCTCCGCATTGATTTGTGCAACAACATATCTTTCAATAGGATATCCAAGAAGTCTTATTATCTCCAATTCGTCTATAGCATCACTTAAAGCATTATGTTTCTCAAAGTATGAACGAGAACCTGAAAGCAATTTCATAATTGATCCAACTTTATAATTTCTTTTAAGTCGACCTGTTCCACAACATTCAGCATCTTCTGGTATTGCTTTATTATATTGCTTATAGGCAGCAATCTTCATTATATCAAACCACTGGAATCCTTTAAGCTCAGGGAGATGTCTATAGTCAAAATTAGCATTATAAGCAAAAAGAGATTTGACACTATAATGATATAGAGTATCCAAAATATCAAATAAAACCTTCTCTCGTGAACTTTTTAGGTCAGGATCTTCCATGTTTAATGCAAATGAATACATTCCGTGAACATCACACTCGGGAGTAAGTATATAATACTTTGATTCTATAAGCTCAAATGTAATAGAGTCAGCAATTGCTATACCAATTGACATAACTTTATCATTCCAGTTTGTCTCAGTATCAATTACAGTAAAACAATTATCATTTTTATTCGTAGTCATTTTCTCCTTCATAAATTGTTCTCTTTTACTTCGTACCAAACAGTCTGTCCGAGCCGTCGCCTATTCCGGGGATTATGTAAAGTTCCTCGTTAAGTCCCTTATCTATCGCTCCGCAGAAGATCTCAACATCGGGACAAGCGTCATGGAAAGCCTTTATTCCCTCGGGACAAGCAAGGAGACACATAAACTTTATGTTCTGCGCGCCCGATTTTTTGACGATATCAACTGTTTTTATAGCCGAAACACCCGTCGCGAGCATTAAGTCCATAATTATGACCTCGCGGTTTGCGATATCAAACGGCAGTTTGCAGTAATACTCGGTAGCGGTGTTATTGTGCATTTTATCGCGGTAGATCCCGACGTGTCCTACCTTTGCCGCGGGAACAAGCGCAAGAGCTCCGTCTACCATTCCCAAGCCAGCTCTCATGATAGGAACAAACGCTACCTTTCTGCCGCTGATTATCTTCGCGTCCGCAAGAGCAAGCGGAGTTTCGATCTTTACGTCCTTGAGCGGGAGATCGCGCGTTGCTTCATAGCAGATAAACATGGATATCTCGTTTACAAGCTCTCTGAACTCCTTCGAGCCTGTGTTTTTATCACGGAGAAGCGACAACTTATGCTGAACAAGCGGATGGTCGCAAAGTACAACGTTATTTTCCATTTACTTTACCTCCAATTTCATTACTTTTTCAATTCTCGCAGAGTGCCTTCCGCCTTCAAATTCGGTATCAAGAAAAACATCGACAAGCTCAAGCGCAAGTCCCGCGCCCAATACCCTTCCGCCGAGGCAAAGCACGTTTGCGTCATTATGCAGTCGGGTGTATTTTGCGGAGTACCAATCCGAGCAGACCGCCGCGCGAATTCCCTTTATCTTGTTTGCGGACATTGACATTCCTATTCCCGTACCGCAAACCAATATCGCCTTTTCACATTCGCCGCTTACAACCTTTTCACAAACCTTTTCGGCAATATCGGGGTAATCTGCCTTTTCCCCATTACAGCCGCAGTCAACAAATTCAACGCCCCTGAATTTCAGGTGCTCGATAATGGCTTGCTTTAGCTCATAACCTCCGTGGTCGCAGCCAATTGCTATCATATATTACCCTCCTGTGTTTTGTTAATTCTTTCGCGCTCTGCCTGAGATAGCCGAAGATAGCTCGGCATAAGCGCGGCAGGGTCTGTTTCGGGCTTGTTTTCCGCCGCAAGGCATACTCCGCTTCCGCGCTGATAGCGCAGAACAAGCGGCGCAAGCTCATACTTTCGCTCGGTTGCTTCATATGCCAATTCCGCGCCGTCTCCCGCGAAAATCAAACGCTCATTCATATTCGACAGCTCTTCGGACAATTCTGCAAGCTTTATCGCTCTGTCATCGCAAAGCCGTGTGATCGTGCCGTTCTCCGACCTGAAAAGCGCGTTGTATACCTGACTTAACCGCGCGTCCATACAAGCGCAGATAATGCCGTCAACACCGATAAAATTGTACGCAATTGCCTCAAGCGTAGAAACGGCAACAACCGGAATTTTCGCTCCGAACGCCATTCCTTTTACGCACGAAACGCTTATCCTCAGTCCCGTAAACGACCCTGGGCCGTTTGTGACTGCTATTCTGTCAACATCCGAAAGCGTGACCTCGGCGTTTTTCATCATATTTTCAACCATCGGCAAAAGCGTTTCGGAGTGGGTATGTCGTGTGTTCAGAAACTGCTCGGCGATAATTTTCTTACCGTCATATAACGCGCAGCCCGCGGTAATGGCTGAGCTGTCAATCCCTAAGACCATAACAACAAAATCCTCCGCTCAGTATCCGAAAGCTTATCTATCCTCACCTTTACGACGTTTTTAAGCTCTTTTTCAAGCTCCGGGATATTTTCGCTCCATTCCGCCGCAATGATCCCGCCGCGGTCGAGATAATCAAAAAACCCTATCGCGTAAAGATCGTCAACACTGTTTATTCTGTACAAATCAAAATGAAACAGCGGAATCCTGCCGTAATATTCGTTCACCAGCGCAAAGGTCGGACTTGTTACCGTTTCGGTTATTCCCAGTCCTTTTGCCAAGCCCTTTGTGAATGTAGTCTTTCCCGCGCCAAGATCGCCCTCATAGAGAATAACGGTTCCGGCTTCAAGTCTTTTTCCGACCTCTTCGGCAAAGCTCAGGGTATGCTCGGGGCTTACCGTAACACGCGCAAACATCAGAAAAGTCCCGTAATTACGCCGCTGTCGTCTATGTCAATATTATTTGCGGCAGGGACTTTCGGAAGTCCGGGCATTGTCATTATATCACCCGTGTACGCTACCACAAAGCCCGCGCCGTTGCTTGAGCGAACGTCGCTTACGGTGATCTTAAAGCCCTCGGGTTTTCCGAGCTTCGCGGGGTCGTCGGAAAGCGAATACTGTGTTTTCGCCACACATACTGGAACCTTATCAAGTCCGAGGCTTTCGATAGACTTTATCGCCTTTTCCGCGGCAGCCGTATATACAACACCGTCAGCGCGGTAGATCTCACGCGCGATGATATCAAGCTTTTCCTTTATAGAAAGCTTTTCGTCATAGATGGGAGCATAATTGCTCTTTTCGCTGTCGATAGCGTTTACTACCGCGTTTGCAAGCTCTACGGCTCCATC
This sequence comes from Oscillospiraceae bacterium, assembly GCA_022508925.1. Classification (GTDB taxonomy): domain Bacteria; phylum Bacillota; class Clostridia; order Oscillospirales; family Ruminococcaceae; genus CAG-115. The sequence continues at coordinate 54,069 of JAFLUF010000002.1, forward strand.
TCCTCCATTGAGGAACACATCAGAAAACGCGCACTTGGCGCCGTTCTGCCCGCAGTACTCGCGCACAAACGCGATCTCAGCGTCGGTATCGGTAGCGAAATGGTTGATAGCAACAACTACAGGCACACCGAATTTTCTCATATTCTCAATATGAACACCGAGGTTTACAATTCCTTTTTTCAGCGCGTCAAGATTTTCCTTGGTAAGCTCGGGCTTTGCTACTCCGCCGTTGTATTTAAGCGCGCGTATCGTCGCAACAAGCACCACACAGTCGGGCTTAAGTCCGGCGAAACGGCATTTAATGTCAAGAAACTTTTCAGCACCCAAATCAGACCCGAAGCCCGCCTCGGTTATGGTATAATCGGACAGCTTCAGCGCAAGCTTTGTGGCTCTAACCGAGTTGCAGCCGTGAGCGATATTCGCGAAAGGTCCGCCGTGAATGATCGCGGGATTGTTTTCGAGAGTCTGGACAAGATTGGGGTTTATAGCGTCCTTAAGCAATACAGTCATTGCCCCGACAGCCTTGAGATCACGCGCGAATACGGGCTTATCATCATAAGTGTAAGCCACAAGGATATTCCCCAGACGCTTTTTGAGGTCATTCAAATCAGCCGCGAGACACAAGATAGCCATAATCTCACTGGCTACGGTTATCTGGAAATGATCCTCACGCGGAACGCCGTTTACTTTACCGCCCATGCCAATAACGCAGTTTCTGAGCGCGCGGTCGTTCATATCAAGGCAGCGCTTGAAAAGTATCCTGCGCTGGTCGATATTAAGCTCGTTTCCCTGCTGGATATGATTATCAAGCATCGCGCAAAGGAGATTGTTTGCGGCTGTAATTGCGTGCATATCTCCCGTAAAATGCAGGTTGATGTCATCCATAGGCACGACCTGAGCATAGCCGCCGCCTGCCGCGCCGCCCTTTACTCCGAACACGGGGCCGAGCGAAGGCTCACGAAGCGCAAGACAGGCTTTCTTTCCTATCTTGTTCATTCCCTCACAAAGACCTACCGAGGTCGTTGTTTTACCCTCTCCGGCGGGAGTGGGGTTGATAGCCGTAACCAAAATCAGCTTTCCGTCGGGATTATTTGCCACACGCTCGAAAAGCTTCTGCGAGAGCTTTGCCTTGTAGCGTCCGTAAGGCTCAAGCTCTTCATCGGAAACCCCGAGTTTTTTGGCTACCTCGCCGATTTTAATCATCTTCGCGCCCTGAGCAATTTCAATATCGCTTAACATAGTTTTGTCTCCTTTTCTGTTTTTTTGAAACGGTAAAACCTACTCGAGCTTCATCTGCTCGAATTCTCCCAAAATTCCTGCCTGCGGAATCGTTTTTATTCTGTAATTTTCGAGATCTTCAAGCTCTATGCTGTCTGCCCTGTACGCTCCCGCAAGCTCCGCTTTTGTCAGCCGCATGACCTGAACGCCCTGAGTATCGCGCGTTGTTTTAGCAAGCACAAGCGCCGTGCTGAATAAAATCGCTTTGCCTGCCGTGGATTTAAGCACAAAGTCCGTGTCGTCCTTTATCACAAACATCGCTATAACTTCACTCAAATCCGAGAAAGCGTTTGACAGCTTTTTACGTTTGGTCTTTGTTTCATAGCTCGACAACGGAATTTTCGCGCATTTTCCGTTTTTAAAGAAGATCACAAGAGTTTCGCTGTAATCCTCGGTCACCGCAAGGAACACCGGCGTTTCTCCATCTTCCATCCCGAGCTTTGCGGGGATGTATTCTCCCATAACGCTCGCCTTTGTTTCGGGGAAATCCGCGCAGCGCGATTTGTAACACTGGAATTTGTTTGTGAAAAACAACAGGTCCGAATTACTTGAAACCTCCGCACTGAAAATAATCTCGTCGTTTTCCTTTAGCTTGTGATCCGCGCTCATTCTGAGTGACTTAGGCGTTATCTGTTTAAAATAGCCTTCGCGCGTAAAGAAAACATTTACGGGATAGCCCTCCGGCTGTTCTTCAACAGTATAATCTTCCTCCGAAACATCATATAAAAACATTGTTCTGCGCGGCTGGGAATACTTTGCGACAATATCCTCAAGTTCCTTGATAATTACCTTATCTATACGCTTGGGACTATTTAAGATCTCCTCCATTTCGGCAATCTCCGCCTGAAGCGACTCGGTCTCCTCGGTTCGCTTAAGAATATACTCGCGGTTTATATGGCGCAGTTTTATTTCCGCGACATACTCCGCCTGTTGCTCATCAATACCAAAGCCTATCATCAGATTGGGTACGACCTCGGATTCCTCCTCGGTCTCGCGAATCAGCTGAATAGCATAGTCGATATCGAGCAATATTTTCTTAAGTCCAAGAAGCAAATGCAGCTTTTCTTTCTTTTTGGTAACATCAAAATATATCCTGCGCTTTACGCACTGTCTGCGGAACTCCGTCCACTCGCTTATTATCTCGTAAACGCCCATGACCTTCGGCGTTCCCGCGATAAGCACGTTAAAATTGCAGTTGAAGTTTTCCTGAAGCGGCGTCAGCCTGAACAGCTTTTGCATAAGCGCGTCGGGCTCATAGCCTTTCTTAAGGTCAAACGCTAATCTAAGTCCGCTAAGATCGGTCTCATCACGGACGTCGGAGATCTCGCGGATCTTTCCGTCCTTTACAAGCTCAACGACCTTGTCTATTATAGCCTCCGCCGTAGTCGTCGGCGGTATCTGAGTTACCTCTATACATCGGTTTTCCCTGTCGAAGTTGTAGACCGCGCGAACCTTTACCGCGCCCAAACCTGTGCTGTAAATTTTCCGCATTTCCGATTCGTCATATACTATCATTCCGCCGCCGGGAAAATCCGGTCCTTTAAGCGTAGAAAGGGCGTCGTGCTGGGGATTTTTGATAAGCGCGACTGTTGTCTCGCAAACCTCTTTAAGATTAAACGAGCAGATATTGCTCGCCATTGAAACCGCAAGTCCGAAGTTTGAGTTTACCAGGACCGACGGAAATCTTACGGGAAAAAGCGAAGGCTCAAGCATGGTGTTGTCGTAATTCGGTATCATATCGACCGCGTCCTTGTCGATCTCCGCGAAAAGCTCTCCGCTTATGTTTTCAAGCTTAGCCTCGGTGTATCGGCTCGCGGCATAGGCCATATCGCGCGAGTACGCCTTTCCGAAATTACCCTTGCTGTCGACATAGGGATGTAATAACGCCTCGTTTCCGCGCGCAAGACGAACCATGGTTTCATAAATCGCCGCGTCTCCGTGTGGATTAAGACGCATTGTCTGACCGACAATGTTTGCGGATTTTGTCCTCGCGCCCGAGAGCAAGCCCATTTTGTACATCGTATACAACAGCTTTCTGTGCGAGGGTTTAAAGCCGTCGATTTCAGGCAGCGCGCGCGACACGATAACGCTCATCGCGTATGGCATATAGTTTTCCTCGAGAGTGCTTACGATATCGGTTTCTACAACCTTTCCCGAGCCTTCTATATATGCCGACGCCGTTTGCTTTGGCGGCTTCTTTTGTTCCTTTTTCTTCAACTCTTCACGACCTTAAATTATATTTATCTCAGCTACATAAATTATCCGCGTTTTCTTGTTGGGGGAAACCTTTTTCCAAAGACTTTTTGTTGCGCTTCCCTGCTGCTTAACTTATATCCGCCGCCTCGAGATAGCGGCTGCCGTTTTCACGTATAAAATCCTTTCGTCCCGCAAGGTCGTCTCCTAACAGAACATCAAACATTCTGCGCGTAGCCTCCGCATCCGCGGGCTTTACCCTTATCAGTCGGCGCGTAGACGGGTTCATCGTAGTGAGCGACATCATATCCGGGTCGTTTTCGCCCAGACCTTTCGAGCGCTGAACTGTGTATTTTTTATCCCCGACCATTCCGAGAATTTTCGCCTTTTCTGCTTCGGTATAGGCAAAATAGGTTTTGTCCTTTGTATTGATCTCGTAAAGCGGCGATTCCGCGATATAGACATATCCTTTTTCAATAAGCGTAGGACAAAGCTCCTGAATCATAGTGAGAATAAGCGTTCTTATCTGAAACCCGTCCACATCGGCATCGGTACAGATTATTACCTTATTCCACCTGAGATTATCAATATTAAATGTGCTTAAATTCTTGTTTGCCTTGGACTTTACCTCTACTCCGCAGCCGAGAACTTTAATAAGATTTGTGATGATCTCACTCTTGAAGATCTTGTCGGCGCTTGCCTTAAGGCAGTTGAGTATCTTTCCGCGCACGGGAATAACCGCCTGAAACTCCGCGTCACGCGCAAGCTTTACCGAACCCAACGCCGAATCGCCCTCTACGATATACACTTCGCGGCGGGAAATATCACGGCTTCGACAATCCACGAACTTATCTATTCGGTTTGTAAGATCGATTTTCTGAGACAGACTCGCGATCGACGAAGAGCGAACCTTCTCGGCGTTTTCCCTCGAACGCTTGTTTACAAGCACTCTTTCGGCAATTTTAACCGCCTCGTCGGGATTTTCAAGAAAATACACCTCAAGAGAATGCTTTAGCCAATCGGTCATTGCCTCTTTTATGAAAACGTTTGTAACCGCTTTTTTTGTCTGGTTGGCGTAGCTTGCCTGAGTTGAGAAGTTAGACGAAATAAACACAAGACAGTCCGAGATGTCGTCCCATTTTACGGCTTTTTCGCCTTTATTGTACTTGTTGTTATTTTTCAGATACGCGTCTATTTGCGACAAAAAGGCTTTTTTCATCGCTTCTTCAGGCGAACCGCCGTGCTCCAGCCATGAGGAGTTATGATAGTGTTCTGCAAAATTAACCTCTGTGGAGAACGTAAACGCAACGTTCATTTTCAGCTTATACTCGTCTTTATCCTCTCTGTCTTTTCCGACGCGCTCGGCGTTCCAATGCTGGGGAGTAGTAAGCGGATTTTCGCCGACAGTTTCCTTAAGATAGTCGAAAATCCCTTCTTTATAGCAGAAAATTTTCTCGTCGGAGCTTCCGTCCTCGTTTTCAACGATCCTCAGAAACTCAACGCCGCCGTTTACCACCGCCTGACGCTTAAGCATATCGTCAACATATTCCGAGCCGATGTCGATATCCGTAAACACCTCAAGATCGGGCTTCCAGTGTATCTTTGTTCCCGTTTCCGAACACTTTTCACGCTTAAAGCCCTTTTCGCCTTCGGTTACGTTAAAACCCTTTTCAAATCGTAGGGTATATTTCCACTCGCCGTTTTTGCTCTCGACCTCCATATACTCCGACGCGAACTGCGTCGCGCAGAGTCCGAGGCCGTTAAGTCCGAGCGCGAATGAGTAATTTTCGCCCGTATTGTTGTCATATTTTCCGCCCGCGTAAAGCGTACAAAACGCAAGCTCCCAGTTATATTTTTCCTCGCTCTTGTTATAGTCAATAGGAATGCCGCGGCCGAAATCCTCCACCGTTATGGACTTGTCCGCATGAAGCGTTATTATGACGCGTTTTCCGAAACCCTCGCGCGCCTCGTCGATAGAGTTTGAGATTATCTCGAATACCGAATGCCGGCACCCTTCTATACTGTCCGAACCGAAAATGACCGCCGGTCTCTGCCTCACCTGATCCGGTCCTTTAAGCGCCTTTAAATCATTATAGCCTGATTTTTTTGCCATATATACCTCTTGAATTGTATTTATCAAATTACAAAACCACAATATATATTATACATCATATTTTCATATTTGTCAATAGTTGAGAAAAATTATTATGCTTATTTCCCGTTATTTACGGTGTTTATACAGCAAAACGCTCTCCGTTTTCAGGAGAGCGCGTTAAAAAACATCTCAGGCAAGAATGTTATGAATGAGTATTATCGCGAGCGCGATATTAAAGGTATTTGAAATAGAGATAAACGAAGCTTTCGAGCGCTTGCTTTCAATAAGCGACGAGCAAAATCCCAGAAGAGCCGCCTCTACCGCGACAGCTATAGTAAGCACCAGCACCCCGACAAAATCCGTGATCTCCGCGTGAAAAAGCTTTTTCACCAACAACTCGATCACGATATTTGTCAGCGGTACTATCCCCAGCGGAAGCACCGCCAAAGCCCATACCTTATGGCGCGATTTCAGAAAAGCTATCTCCATCAGCACAAAAACGCCGATTATCACAATACATTCTATAACCATAAAACTTATTTCCTGTTTAAAATATTATTTGAGAATTTCCTTAGCTGTTTCGTTATTATCGCAGATAGCGTAGATCACCGTGGTTCCGTTTACTTCAACAAAATCGTCATCAAAACGGTACATTGCGTCGGGTGTGTAGCTTTCAAATGTATTATACTGAGACTGAACGCGTTTATCAAGCGCGTCTTTTATTCTCGCCGCCGCTTCGGCGTCCTTTGCCACAAAGATCCCAAACTCGTCTGGAGCCGCGCCGGATGGGCAGGTATATGCCGCAAACTCACTTACATCAGCCTTGTCAATGCCTAATAAAGTATTAAGTTCATCAGCTTCAACTTCAATCATACTCGGAAATTTTACCTCAGCGAGAAGTTTATCTGTCTTTTCCTTTACGGATAATGTTTCATCGCCGTCCGAACCTCCGGCGGGTCCGGAAGGACCTTCGGCGTTTTGTGAGCTTGACGGGCTCGAATTATCCGGTGTATTGCCTTCGTCACATCCGCAGAGCGCAAGGCAGAATGCCGCGCACAGCGCAATTAAAAACGTCTTTTTCATTTTTCATTTCCTTTCTTTCTGCAACTGATAATTATGAGTATTTCTTCTGAAGCGCGGAAAGCATAACTCTGTAAGTTATTCCACTAAAATGCATTCCGTCGATCTCGGCGTATTCCTCAAGAAAATATCCGTCTTCATCGCTTACCGCGGAATATAAGTCGTAATAATCAAGTCTGAGAGCCTTGCACTGTTCACGAATATATTCATTCATAAGCTTTACATCGGAATTTTTGATGTTTGGATAGTTTGTTTGGCGGGCAACCGGAGTAATTGAAATACAGCAGATCTTCGCGTTTGGAAACTCCGACTTAAGAGTTGTCAGAAGATTTGAGTAGCTGTTTTGAAGCGCATTCAATGCCGACGAATCAAGGGCGTTGCTTCCGAGCAGGATAAAGATACGCTTAGGAGAACGCTGCTTTGCGTACTCAAGCGCCGTGACCCCGAGCTCATCGTCAAATGCTGTATTCAACGCCCCATATGGGGTATATCCTACTTTTGCCGCAACATTTGCCTTATCCAAGAATTTATACCCGTAAAGTCCCGTGAAGATACTGTCTCCTATAAACAGATCGTCCTTGAAAAACTCCTTGTTGAAGCTTGTCGGCTGGGTGATAACACTCCAGGAGTCGCTGTTTTCAGACGAAGAGGAGCTTGTTTCAGTTGAAGAAGAACTGTCAGACGAGCTGTTTTCTTCTCCCGAAGAGCTTTCACTCTGCGTGTCGGACGAGGAACTTTCGGAACTGCTGTCAGATACGGACGAGTTGTTTATCTCATTGTCCGGCAGGATAAACCTGCTTGAACCGATGATCGAGTTATTGACAGCGGGAACGCCGCTGTCAGTGCTGTTAAGCGCGTTAAAGCTTATAAAAAACACAGCCGTGCATATTCCCAATATGATAATAACCATTATTATATAGAGTACGACCGTCGCCGCAGGAACTTTTACACGCCTGTTTTTCTTGCGCACCTTTTTGTTCAAGTCATACACCCCTTATAAAATCCCCAAACTTATCTCTAAAAGCTAATAATCCCTTTTACATTTTATCACATTCGTTTGAAATATGCAAGCAGTTTTGCCAAAAATTTATAATATTTCTGTAAAAAATTTCCATTTAAACTATAAATAATGTCACAAATTATCTGAATACCTCTCCGCTTGAGTTAAAAATTCGCGTTCTTACAATTCTTATTCCCGATGATTTACCGAACTCTCGCTCATACGCCCCGAGCAAAAGAGCCGGATTTATATTGAAATCATTCCCCGCGGGAAGTCTCAGTGTTATTTTATCACTGATCTCAAGACTGCTTATATATGGCTTTAAGTCGATTTCAGAAACGCCCTTTTTCGTTTTCTTTTCAACGGTTATCGAGTCTCTTTCGCAGAACTCACGAAAACCGTTTAAGTCTATCGTTCCGGAAATTTCGTACTCGGCAGATGAAATATCCGTGTTTCTCATCACTGGCGCCGCGGCTTCGATTACTTGTATATCATGCGGAAGGGCGTCAGATAGCCGTTTGGCGGTTTCCTCAAACGAAATTTCATCTAACAGTTTAAGATCTACCGCTTCTCTGAGACCCTCCTGTCCGAGGGAAAGAGGAAGCATAAACTGCAAGTACAATCTCGGACTTAAACCCTCTGTATACCATGCCGGAAGTCCGGCTTTTCTTACCGCTCTCTGAAAAACGCCGTACAGATCGAGATGTGAAATAAACTTAGCGCGACCTGTCTTGCTGAAAAACACGCGCGTATTAACATTCGCCATTATTGACAGCTCCTTTCGCGTCAGTCTTTCTTATGGACGGGACAATCGTTTACTCCGCAGCCCGAGCATTTTTCGCGGCAATTTTGAGTAGGTTCAGAACGGTGCGCGCGTTTGTTTTCTTCTATCAGAAAATCCTTTGAAACCAACATATCGAGCATACTCCACGGAGCTATCTCATCATACCCGCGGCGGCGATTTGCGTAAAACTCCATGGAAAGTCCGCACTCTTCAAACGCCTGTTTCCATTTTTCAAAATCAAAGTAATCATTCCAGCCGTCCATGATACAACCGTTTTTCCATGCCGTATAAATCGCCTTTCCGACACGTCTGTCGCCGCGCGCGAAAACAGCCTCTAAAAGCGCAAGCTTGCTGTCGGAATACGAAATTGAGACTTTTCGGTCTTTTCTTGCGTCAAGCAACAGCTTTATGCGCCTGTTTATCTCCTCTTCGCCTATCTGCGGTTCAAACTCAAACGGAGTAAACGGCTTTGGGATAAACATCGAAAGCGATATCGAAACGTTCGGCGCTTTGCCCTTGGGACGGTCGGGATTTTGATAAAACTCTTCCACAACAGCTTTTGCAAGCTCGTAAATGCCGATTATATCCTCGTCGGTCTCGGTAGGAAGTCCGAACATGAAATACAGCTTTATTGACGAATAACCGCCTTCAAAAGCGATCTTTGCGCCGTTTAAAACGTCAGACTCAGTGATATTTTTGTTTATCACGTCGCGCAAACGCTGTGTTCCGGCTTCGGGAGCGAATGTGAGTCCGCTTCGTTTTACACTTGAAATCTCAGTAAGTATCCTTTCACTGAAGCGGTCTATTCTCAGCGACGGCAATGAAAGATTTACGCGGTTTTCCTTTGTCCACTCATTAAGACTGCACAACAGCTCCTCAATATTGGTAAAGTCGCTTGTGGAAAGACTTGATAGCGAAACCTCGTCATAGCCGGTATTTTTCAACAGCGTTTTTGTCTGGTTTATAACGGTTTCATGAGATTTCTCCCGAAGCGGACGGTAGATAAACCCCGCCTGGCAAAACCTGCAGCCGCGGATACATCCGCGCATGACCTCCTCAACGGCTCTGTTATGAACAATATCAACAAACGGAACGACAAAATTTTCGGGATAAAACGACTTGTCCAGATCATGGATAATGCGCTTTCTTACCCTTGCCGGCGTTCCGCCCTTCGGCGTAACAGACGAAACCGTTCCGTCAGAGTTATACGAAACGTCGTACAGGCTCGGGACATATACTCCCTCTATCTGCGAAGCCATGCGAAGGAACTCGGCTTTTGTGCGGTTTTCGATTTTGCATTGCTCCATAAGGCGCATTATCTCAAGGTTTAGCTCCTCGCCCTCGCCAATTGCAAATAAGTCAAAAAAGTCAGCAAGAGGCTCGGCATTACATACACATGGTCCGCCGCCCATTACTATAGGCGTAAGCGCGGTTCTCTCACTTGCCAAAACAGGAAGTCCCGCAAGTCTGAGCATTTCCAGAATATTTGTATAGCACATCTCGTACTGAATTGTAAAACCTATAAAATCAAACTCTTTTATCGGATCGAGACTCTCCAAGCCATACAGCTCTATTTCGTTTTCAAACATTTTTTCGCGCATATCGGGAAGCGGCATAAAGCATCTCTCGCACCAATAATTCGGAACGGAATTTTTCAGCGCGTAAAGTATTTTCATTCCGAGATGCGACATTCCTATCTCGTATGTATCCGGAAACGCGAAAGCAAAACGGATATCCACGCTCTCCCTGTCTTTGCATACGCTGCCCGGTTCTCCGCCGATATAGCGCGCAGGCTTTTCCACATCAAGCAGAAAGCCTTCGAGCTTATTCAAAGTTTCTTGGTTTCTGTACATTTAAACATTCCTCGGCTTACTGTTGTTGGGAAAGTTTCGGTCATTCATTTCTGAGCTTGCGCTCGTACCATTCCTGTTTTGTCATTAAGACCTGACGCGGCTTTGAGCCCTCAAACGCACCCACAATTCCCATTTTCTCCATTGTGTCGATCAGACGCGCGGCGCGTCCGTAGCCTAATTTAAGTCGTCTCTGCAAAGCGGAGGTACTTGCCTGACCCGCAGTCACCACAAACTCGATCGCTTCCTCAAGCTTTTCGTCAGTCTCGCCGTCGTCAAGCTCCTCGCTTACTCCGCCGGATTGCTGTTCGGCTTGTTCTGCCCTGCGCTCGATCTCGGCAATGATGTTTTCATCATATTCAGCTCTGAAGGTCTGCTTGATGAAATCAACAACGCGCTCTACCTCCTCGTCAGAGACATAACAGCCCTGAAGTCTGATAGGCTTTGGAACCCCCACCGGCATATAAAGCATATCGCCGTTTCCGAGGAGCTTTTCCGCGCCCGAAGCGTCAAGTATAACGCGGCTGTCTATCTGAGACGCCACCATAAGCGCTATCCTGCTGGGAATATTTCCCTTGATAAGACCCGTTACGACCTGAACAGTGGGCTTTTGTGTAGCGATCACAAGGTGCATACCCGCGGCTCTCGCTTTCTGAGCGAGACGGACTATGCTGTCCTCAACGTCTTTAGGCGACGCCATCATCAAATCAGCAAGCTCATCAATGAAAATAACTATCCTCGGCATAGGCTCGCCGTCAATAATCCCCTTTTCAATAAGCTCGTTATAACCGTCAATATTACGCACATTGTTTTCACTGAACAATGTATAACGGTTGTCCATCTCGGTCACAGACCAAGCGAGCGCGCCCGCGGCTTTTTTCGGGTCGGTTACAACGGGAATAAGCAGGTGCGGGATCCCGTTGTACATCATAAACTCTACCTGCTTGGGGTCTACCATTATAAGCCTTACATCACTGGGAGTAGACTTCATTAGGATACTCATAATAATTGAGTTTACGCAGACCGACTTTCCCGAGCCTGTAGTTCCCGCTATCAGCAGATGAGGCATTTTCGACACATTACAGCGCACAGCCTCGCCGCTTATGTCCTTTCCAAGTACAGTATCGAGCTTATCGGAAAATGTCTTTTTAAAGCTCTCGTTATCAACTAACTCACGGAAGAAAACGGTATCGCGTATCTTGTTCGGTATCTCTATTCCGACAGCCGCTTTATCGGGAACGGGAGCGATACGAATACCCGAGACAGCCAAGTTGAGCGCAAGGTCGTCCGAAAGTCCCGCGATTTTACTTAGCTTTACTCCCGGTGCGGGCTGAAGCTCATAACGCGTTACGGAAGGTCCGCGTGCCGCGCCCATATACGAAGCCGAAACGCCGAAGCTCTTAAGTGTATTTACAAGCTTATCCGCGTTTAAGCGTATCTCCTGTTCAACATCATCGGGCTTTACCGCCTTTTTTGCCTCGTCAAGCAGCGTTACCGGAGGAATCGTATAAACATCCGAAAGCGTAGGCTGACGGCGTTCGGTTTTTTCGGAAGACCAATTCGGAGCAATCTGTTCACGAACAGGCTGTGTAAAGCTTGTATTATTCGGCTTTGTTCTCTCATAGGAGATATCCTCAAGATCAAGCTCAAGTTCCGCTTCGTCACTGTCAGAAATAACTCTCGGTCTATCGTCAGAGCTTATGCGTTCCGAAACAGGCGCGTCAACTATTTTTGAAACGCGTGCCGAGGATTTCTCGGAGTTGAGCTTTTCAAGCGCCTCTGCGAGCGGCACGAGATCCGCGTCATTATCCACAAAGCTGTCGGCGTTCGGCTCATACGGCTTTTGTAAAATAGGATGCTTTTTTTCCATGTATTTCTTCAGCGGCTCGCGATAATCACGTATCTGCTCATCCTGCGTCTGTTCGGAGAAATCCCCCGGCATCTCAGGCGGCTGAACATATTCAGTCTCGGTCTTTTCCGGTTTTCCGCGATACTTATCCAGAAAACTGCGGAATTTTTTACTGTCCTCGCTCTGAGCCTCTACAAGTCTTGAATTATCACGGTTTGGCGGAAGCTTTACGGGAGAAACTGTTTTCCTCGGCTCTTTCGTATCGGATATATCAATGCCGACGGAACCTTTTATATTTTTAAGAGATTCGATCCGACGCTGTTTTTCATTTAACTCGATCTGCTTTTGTATTTCTCTTTCAGCGCGGCGCTCAGCCTGTATGCGGCGGTATTCCTCGTTTGCAACGGCGCTTTCCTCGCGGTGGGTCTTAATTTTATCCGCGGTTTTCTTTCCGACATTCTGCGCGCCGCTTCCTATCCGCTTAAACATTTCAGCCAGCGGGATTTTTATCAGAAGTAAAACCAAAACAAGTATTATGATAATAATAGCTATAACAGCTCCCGTTTTTCCGAGCAGTAAAAGCGGAACGCCCAAAATAAGCGCGAAAAATCCTCCGCCGGCAAAATCAGAACCGTTTTGATACAGGTTTGAAACTATCTGCGCGAAATCATCTCCGGCGAGTTTATCGCGCGGGAAGATCTCAAACGCCGCGCAGGCCACAAGCTGGATTATTACGAGAAAAATTATATTCGACCTTATCTGCGCTTTTGTCATGTCCGTAGAGATCATTAAGGCAGACGCGATTGTGAAAATGCCGACTGTAAGCGCCGGTATTCCGAACAGTCCGAGGACAACACTATGTATGGCAAACCAGCCCTCGCCGCCGGGTATAATAACTAAAAGCGAAAGCAGCAGTCCCACGGCAAAAAGAATAACGGAAGCAACTCTTCGGCGAGCCTGACTTTTACGCAGAGCTTCCTCACGCCTGCGCTTTTCCTCAAGCGCTTTCTTTGAACGTGCCGAAGAAGACTGCCCTGATCCGGCAGACTTAGACTTTCCCGTTTTTATATTTTTTTTCTGCGCCATTTTCCCAATTCCTTTTCTTTATGTAATTTAACAAAGCTTTTACTTCATGATCAGTTCTCTGATCGAAGTCCCCGAAATAAGCTCGTACATTCCGACGGCGATGCAGGCTATCCCCAAAACCGCCGTATAGATCCCAAAAACCTTAAATCTGTTTTTCTTTAGCAGCCAATCCACAAGCTTTATTGCAAGAAATCCGACAACCGCCGCTATAACAAAGCCAACGCCAAGCATGATCCAATCAATGTCCGCTTCGCTTTGCAGAGCGTCGCCAAGCTCCAGAACGCTTCCTCCCAAAATAGCGGGAATGCCGAGAATAAACGCAAATGTTACCGCCGTTTGCTTAGATAATCCGCAAAACAGACCCGCGGCAGTCGTAGAGCCTGACCTTGAGACTCCTGGAAACAACGCGACACACTGAAACGCCCCTACAACAAGCGCGTCGGTTATTTTCATATCCTTTCCAAGCTTTTGTCCCGAGCATCTGTCAGACATAAACAATAATAAAGCCGTAAACAAAAATGCCATACCCTCAAACATTATGTCTCCGTCGCCCTGTCGGGAAGTAAAGAAATCTTTTACCATGTAGCACGGAACGAGCATTGCCGTCGCGATTATCAGCATAAACATCATTTTGCGATCGGAGTTCATATTTTTCCACGAGAATTTCCCCGTGAAAATATCCTTTATAGTAAGGAAAAACTCCTTTATCATTCCCCAGATAGTTCCCCAGAATGCCGCAAAAACAGCGAGCAATGTTCCGAGATGAAGCGAGATCGACAGAATAAGCGCCGCTTCTCCGTCAACTCCCGTTAAATGCTGAATCACCGACAAATGTCCCGAGCTTGAAACAGGCAGAAATTCCGTAAGCCCTTGTACGACTGCCTGAATTATCACAGTTATGTAGTCCATTATATCCTCCGTCAAATCAGCCTATAGCCCCTGAAAATGGGGCTATAAACCAAACCGATATGCACATTATTTTTTATTTTTACTCTCTATCTGCTTATAAAGACTGTTTATCGCGTCAGACAAAGAGCCTAACTTGTCGATAAGACCCTCCGCTACAGCGGCTTTTCCGTCCAGCACAGTGCCTATGTCAAGCACAAGCTCATCGCGTTCCATCATAAGCTCGGTAAACCGCTCGGGCTTTATCTTGCTGTTTTTCGCGACAAAATCGGTGATACGCTCCTGCATTTTTTCAAAATAACGCATCGTCTGCGGAACACCGAGCATCATTCCGTTCATTCTTACAGGATGAATCGTCATTGTAGCGCTTGGCACGATAAAACTTTTTTTAGCGGAAACCGCAAGCGGTACGCCTATAGAATGTCCTCCGCCAAGAACGATTGACACCGTTGGCTTGCTCATGCCCGCGATAAGCTCAGCAATGGCAAGTCCCGCTTCGACATCGCCTCCGACTGTGTTTAATACTATAAGCAGACCATCTACCGTTGTATCCTGCTCAAACATAGCCAGCGCCGGAATGATATGCTCGTATTTAGTGGATTTTGTATTATCGGGAAGCTCATAATGTCCTTCTATCTGTCCTATTATCGACAGACAGTGGATATTATGCTTTGCATTTTCGGCGGAGGTTATCCCATAATCGCCGAGAACATTGCTTTGCTGCTCTGAAAGCGGCGTCTCTCTTTCGCTTTCGGCGTCATTATTCTTGTCCGTTTTAACGCTTGATTTAACGTGTTTTTTACTCATAATCCCACCCCTTTTCCATATTATGCGTTTTTGGGACAAGATTATGCATCTGCTTGATTACACAAGAATACATTATATTGTAACACAAAATATAGAAAAAATCAAGTGGTTTTATACATTATCGGCAATAAAATCCGACAAAGCCACGCAAAAAAGAGAACGACCTGCGCAAAAAACTACGCAAGCCGTTTTTGAAATTGTATTCAGCGGACGATTATCGCCTCGGACCAGTACTCCTGATTGTATATATCGGTGAAAAGATATGTTATTCTTGCTTCGTTTTCGCCGAGACTTACATTTGATATCACCATCTCTGAGCTGACGGTCATTTGTTCGCCGAGATAATAGCTGTCCTGATACTGCAGATCTCTTGTGTAATAATCGCAGATGAAATCGAGCTTATCGCCTTCTTTAAGCTCCGTAAGGCTTTTTGCCACAGTTTCGGTCTCATCTGTGTAATGAT